>JAISVH010000119.1 GCA_031271685.1 Eubacterium sp.
TGACATTTTGCGCCGTCAGGCAATTGTAAACGACGGATTGCTATTTATACTGCGCGTTGAACAGGAGGACGGGATATTTTTGGAAGAGCGTTTTTGCTATCGAAACGGCATTGACGATTATTTAAAAGAGATTGCGGGAGAGGACACCATTACCTCTCCGCAGCGCTGGATTGCCGAGCGGCAGGGGTGTGACCGCGAGGATAAGGACGAGTATAAAGTGAAATTTAAAGTTGCGTTGGCGTTTTCGAACAGGAAAAAGCTTATTGAGCACTATCACAACTCGTCATGGTTGGAGCACGGAGGAAGCCCTGACAAGGCTTTGCGCGCTGCGTTCGTGTCACAGATCGACGGTTATCTAAAACAGAACAACAAATACAACAAGGGAGAAAGCAAGATAAGCTTTGTTGACATTGAGGAATGTCTGTTGTTTATTTCGTCTAATTTTTCAACCCAAACTAGCTATGAAAACCAGACAAAAAAGGCAATAAACAATAAATTTATCTATGACGCTATGAACGAATGGCTAAAGCACCAGCTTGAGGTTTATTTTCTTGAGAACAAAGACGACGCATATAAAATATGCGAACAGATAATGGTGAATAAGCGCAGCCGTGAAAATGCTGAAAAAACGAGATTGAACTTAAAGAAAAAGTTGGCCGGCAGCGTTGATATGATAAACCGCGTTCAAAAATTCGCCGACTGTCGCAGCAAAGATTTAACAAAACGCGAGATTTATATAGTCGAGGGAGATTCGGCTTTGGGTTCGGTAATACTGGCGCGTGACGCGGAATTTCAGGCGGCTATACCCGTGCGAGGAAAAATTTTAAACTGTCTCAAGTCGTCATATGACAAAATTTTTAAAAACGAGATCATCACCGATATAATAAAAGTACTGGGCTGCGGGGTGGAAGTTCGCTCAAAGTCCAACAAAGAGCTTTCAAACTTTAATATTGACAATCTAAGATGGAATAAAATTATTATCTGCACCGATGCTGATGTTGACGGATTTCAGATACGCACCCTTATACTTACTATGCTGTATTGCTTAGCCCCCACTCTTATTAACGAGGGCTTTGTATATATAGCCGAGTCTCCTCTTTATGAGATAACGGTTAAGGAAAAAACATATTTTGCTTATACCGAGCATGAAAAAACACGCATTTTAAAGGAACTCGGAGACGCAAAGTTTAAAATTCAGCGATCTAAGGGATTGGGAGAAAACGAGGCGGACATGATGGCGCTAACCACTATGAATCCGGACACGCGCAGGCTGATAAAAGTTATGCCGGCGGATGTTGAGTCTACTCAGGAGATGTTCGACCTTTTGCTGGGAGATAACCTTCAGGGAAGGAAAGACTATATAAGCGACAATGGCAGCTGTTATCTTGAGACGATAGACGTTAGCTAGATTTTCAAACATCATTTTATACACTGTTAAGCTGAAAGAGATAAACTTTTCGGAGGTTTAATTGAAAAAGAAGCATAAAGAACAAAACATCGGCGCATACATCGAAGGCGCGGGGATAGTGGTTGAAAAACCGATAACCGATACGCTGACCGAAAATTATATGCCTTATGCAATGAGCGTTATTGTTTCACGCGCACTGCCTGAAATAGACGGGTTTAAACCGTCGCACCGAAAGCTGCTGTATACCATGTATAAAATGGGATTGCTGAATGGAGCGCGAACCAAATCCGCTAACATAGTTGGACAGACAATGAAGCTTAACCCTCATGGAGATGCGGCTATTTATGAGACCATGGTTCGTATGGCTCGCGGCAACGAGTCGCTTTTATTGCCCTATGTGGACAGCAAGGGGAATTTTGGCAAGGCTTATTCGCGTGATATGGCATTTGCCGCAAGCCGCTACACTGAGGCAAAGCTTGAGACTGTATGTAAAGAGCTGTTTGAGGATATAGACAAGGATTCGGTCGACTTTGTACCTAACTATGATAATGAAACTAACGAGCCCGTGCTGTTGCCGGTCAAATTTCCTTCCGTGCTAGTAAACAGCAATATCGGGATAGCCGTGTCGATGGCTTCTAATATCTGCCCGTTTAATTTGGGGGAAATTTGCGAGACAACTATCGCGCTTATGAAAGATCCCAACCATGATATAATCAGCACGCTTAAGGCTCCTGATTTTCCCGGCGGAGGATTTATTGTTTATGACGAAGGCGAGATTCGAGGGATTTATAAGACCGGGCGAGGTTCTGTAAAGATAAGATGTAAATATAGCTGCGACAAGTTATCTAATGTTATTGAAATAACCGAGATACCGCCGACCACCACAGTTGAGGCGATAATAGACAAAATTATAGAGCAGGTAAAACTAAATAAAATAAAAGAAATAAGCGATGTTAGAAATGAAACGGATTTGTCGGGTTTAAAGCTTACTTTGGACTTAAAACGAGGAGCAGATCCTGAGGCGCTTATGAAAAAGCTTTATCAAATCACGCCGCTGCAAGATTCGTTTTCGGCGAATTTTAATGTTCTTATCGCCGGGACACCGCGTGTTATGGGCATTAAAGATATACTGGAAGAATGGATAGCGTTTCGTGCGGAGTGCGTTAAGCGCCGGGTTTTTTTTGAGCTAAACAGAAAAAAAGAAAGACTGCATTTATTGCTGGGACTTCAAAAAATACTTTTGGATATTGATAAGGCGATAAAAATCATACGCGAAACCTTTGAAGAGGCCGAGGTTGTTCCAAATCTTATGATCGGATTCGGGATCGATGAAATTCAGGCGGATTATGTTGCTGAGATAAAGCTTAGGCATATCAACCGTGAACACATCACCAAGCGCCTGGCTGAGGTTGACGATTTGCGGGCAGATATAGCCGATATGGAGGAAACTGTTGAAAACAAACGGAAAATCCGCGCTATTATAATAAATGATTTGAAAGAAGTCGGCAAAAAATATGGACAGCCGCGAAAAACGCTGTTTGTCCATCCGGCGCCGGATGAGGTGGATTTTTCGGAAGAGGCGGTTGATTATCAGATAAACCTGTTTCTCACACGCGAGGGGTATTTTAAAAAGATAACACCTCTTTCGCTAAGGATGGGCGGCGAGCAAAAGCTAAAAGAAAGCGATGAGATTATAGAACAAATAGAAGCGACCAACCGGCATGAGCTGCTGTTTTTTACTGATAAGGGAAATGTTTATAAAAGCCGAGCATCGGATTTTGAAGACTCTAAGGCCAGCGTTTTAGGGGAATATATTCCCTCTAAGCTTGATTTTGCCGAAAACGAAAACGTTTGCGCTTTTGCGCAGACCCTTGATTATTCTGAAACTATAGTAATGTTCTTTGAAAACGGCAAGTGCGCAAAAGTGCCGTTAAGCTCATATCAAACCAAAACAAAGCGTAAAAAGTTGCAAAACGCCTATAACACTTCGTCTAAGCTCGTGTCGCTTTGTTTGATTTCCGGCGAATCGGATTTTCTATTGCAATCATCAAAGGGCAGGGCTCTTATTTTTAATACTGCGCTGATACTGCAAAAAACTACGCGAGACACCCAAGGAGTGCAGGTCATGAGACTTACGAAGTCTTATTTGGTGTCGGCGGAAGTTTATCTAGAGGGCATGTTGAAAAATCCGAATGAATATGTAATAAAAACCCTTCCTCAAGCAGGGGCGCAGCTTAGGTCCGGGGCGGTTCAGATGAAATTAGAATAACCTTTTTATTGACTTATAAATGTTTATGTGTTATATTAAATATGGGCAGGCAAATGTAATGGCAAGGGCGTTTTATAGTAAATTAACTTGAAAACAAGCAACAATAATTTCCGCAAAACCGCATATATTAAAGCGTTCGTGTTCAAACGTCTGCGGCGGAGCCGCTTCCGTTTTTTTATCAAGCGTCAGCGGGGGGCTGAAAATCATACTGCGACTAGGAGACCGGGGATATTTACGCGGTTATTATTCAGGAAAAATGATTTATGGCAAAATGGCGAAAGGTTTTAATTTATGCTTACTGACATTCAAATCGCGCAGGGCGCTAAGATGAAAAAAATCGCTGAAATAGCCGGGAAATTGGGGATATCTGAAGAAGATTTATTTCCTTATGGACATTATAAGGCGAAAATATCCGAAAATGTTTTTAATAATATAAAAGATAAAAAAGACGGGAAGCTTATTTTAGTCACGGCAATCAACCCTACGCCGGCCGGCGAGGGGAAAACAACAACCGCTATTGGCCTTGCCGAGGGGATGTCAAAAATCGGGAAAAAGGCGATTCTTGCGCTTCGCGAACCATCGCTCGGCCCGGTATTCGGCGTAAAGGGCGGGGCGGCCGGAGGAGGGTATTCTCAGGTAGTGCCCATGGAAGATATAAATTTGCATTTTACCGGAGATTTGCACGCGGTTACCGGTGCCAACAACCTTTTGTGCGCCCTTTTGGACAACCATCTTCAGCAGGGAAACGCTTTGAATATAGATCCGCGAAACGTTCTGATCAAGCGATGTTTGGACATGAACGACCGCGCGCTAAGAAATATTGTTATAGGGCTGGGAGCAAAGGTAGACGGGATACCGCGTGAGGATCATTTTCAGATCACTGTGGCGAGCGAGGTTATGGCAATCCTTTGTCTTGCCGACAGTTTGAGCGATTTAAAAGCTCGGATTTCTAAAATTTTGGTGGCCTATACCTATGACAACAAACCTGTGTTTGCGAAAGATTTAAACGCTGTGGGGGCAATGACCGCATTGCTAAAAGACGCGTTTTTGCCTAACTTAGTTCAAACGCTTGAAAATAACCCCGCTATAATCCACGGAGGGCCATTCGCCAACATTGCTCATGGCTGCAATTCGGTGAGGGCGACTAAGCTTGCGCTTAAGCTCGCTGATTACTGCATAACCGAAGCGGGCTTCGGCTCTGATTTGGGCGCTGAAAAATTTTTTGATATTAAATGCCGTATGGCCGGACTCACTCCAAGCTGTGCGGTGATAGTCGCGACTATACGCGCTTTAAAGTATAACGGCGGGGCGCCGAAATCCGAATTGTCGAGTGAAAACACCGAAGCGCTCAAAAAAGGGATAGAGAATCTGGGCGTTCATGTTGAAAATCTGCGTAAATTTGGGGTTCCGGTAGTGGTGGCGGTAAATCGGTTTGTTTCTGACAGCGAAGGAGAGATAAAAATAATAAAAGACTATTGTGAAGAGTTAGATGTCGCCGTGGATTTTTCAGAGGTATTCGCGAAGGGCGGCGAAGGCGGCGAAGAACTTGCCAAAACGGTTTGCGATATTATTGATAACGGTAAATGCGATTTTAAACCTTTGTATGATTTAAAGTCGTCAATAAAAGATAAACTGGATGCAATAGCGCGAAAAATCTATCGCGCGGACGGCGTGGCATATACGGCTACGGCGGAAAAATCGCTTAAGACTATCGAGGCTTTAGGATTGCCTGATTTAGCGGTGTGTGTTGCAAAAACTCAGTATTCGCTTTCTGATGATCCTTTAAAGTTGGGCGCGCCTAAAGGGTTTAACATAACGGTGCGAGATTTGAGAATTTCGGCGGGAGCAGGCTTTGTTGTGGCGCTGACAGGGGACATAATGACCTTGCCGGGTCTTCCGAAAGCTCCGGCCGCCGACAATATAGATATTGACGAAAACGGGAATATAATAGGATTATTTTAGCAAGTAGCAGGAGGTCGGTTTATGACAGAGATTTCCCGAAGCGAGCAGGATACCGTTAATATCGGAAGGAGATTGGGAGAGAGGCTTAAGCCCGGCGATGCCGTGTTGTTTAACGGAGAGATGGGAAACGGAAAGACCTATCTGACCAAAGGCATAGGCAAAGCGCTTTTAGTAGAGGACGAGATAGTCAGCCCCACATTTTCTCTTGTTCGAGAATATCAAGGCAAGCTCCCGATGTATCATTTTGACTTGTTCAGGATAAACGACTTTGACGCGCTGCTCGGCATAGGATTTTTTGATTATGTCGCCACGGCGCGAAACGGGGTTATGGTAATTGAGTGGAGCGAAAATATTAAAGGGCTTGAATTTGAGCTGTCTAAAGAAATGGCGCGTGTTTTTAAAATAAACATAAAGAAAATTTCGCAAAATGAAAGAGAAATTGAAATAGATGATAGTATTGGGGATTGACTCGTCAAGCTCTGCGGTGTCGGCGGCTATATGTGACGTTTCTGACGGCAAAGTATTGGCAGGCGGGTATTTGAATGTTAAAACGGTTCATTCAAAAACCCTTATGCCTATGCTTGAAAGCATGTTGTCGGCGGCGGAAATAAATTTGTCGGACATTGGGATTATAGCGGTGGCGGCGGGACCGGGTTCGTTCACCGGGCTAAGAATCGGACTTTCGGCGGCAAAGGGATTGGGTTATGCATTAAATAAGCCGATTAGAGCAGTATCGACACTATATTCCTTAGCGGCAAATTTAGCAGGATTAAACGGCATTGTCTGTCCGGTCCTTGATGCGAGGCGAGGGCAGTTTTATAACGCTTTGTTTAGAATAGAAAACGGTAAAATCACAAGGCTTTGTGAAGACAGGGCAGCCACAGGCGAAGAAATCACCTGGCAATTAAGAGACGAATATAAAATGGAACGTATAATTTTGAACGGCGACGGCGCACAGATATTAAAAGGACTGGCAACGGACCAAAACATCGAAATCGCTCCTCCGGCGCTGCAATATCAAAACGCTGTTTCAGTCTGTTTATCGGAAGAGGGCGAGGTCAAACCGGCGAATGAAATAATTCCTGATTATCTGAGACCGGTGCGTTTCGGCGGCGAATAGACGAAAAAACAAAAATAATTTTTGCAAAACCGCAAACAAACTATCCGAGCGGCTTTGTCGCTTGATTCTAATAGTTTATTTGCGGATTTATACAAGGAGAAAAAATTAAAGTGATATATTTGGGTTCTGATCATGCGGGTTTCGTGTTAAAGCAAGGCCTTATAAAACATCTTGAAAGCAGGGGGATGGAGTATACCGACTGTGGATGCAACGGAGAAACTGTGGATTATCCTGACATCGCAAAACTAGTTTGTCATAATGTGTTGGGCGGCAATGAAAACCGCGGGGTCTTGATTTGCGGGACCGGGGTGGGCGCCTCGATGGCGGCAAACAGGATAAAAGGCATAAGGGCGGCGCTTTGCGGCGACTATTATTCCGCGAAATACACACGTTTGCATAACGACGCGAACGTTATCTGCTTAGGAGGGAGGGTATTAGGCGCTGGCTTGGCTTCAGAGCTGCTTGAAGTTTTTTTGAACACCGAATTTGAAGGAGGGAAACACGCCCTTAGGATAGAAAAACTTGATAGTTAAATTTAGTAGGAGAAATGTTTATGGACAGCATGATAAAAATTTTAGACCATCCTTTGATACAGCATAAAATATCGCTTCTTAGAGACAAAAATACCGATTGTAAGGATTTTAGGGAGCTTGTTAAGGAAATTTCAATGCTTATAGCGTATGAGGCGACTCGGGACCTTCCGTTGTCCGAGGTATGTATGGAAACGCCGGTCGCTATTGCCAAAACCAAAATAATCGCGGGGAGAAAAATGGTTTTTATACCGATACTCAGAGCGGGACTTGGCATGGTCGATGGAGCTGTCACATTGATCCCCGCCGCTAAAGTCGGGCATATAGGTCTTTGTCGCAGTGAAAATAAATCTAAGGTCACAGAATATTATTGTAAACTGCCGTACGATGTTATCGAACGAGACGTTATAGTAATGGATCTTATGCTTGCGACGGGGGTTTCGGCCATTACAGCCATATCAAAGGTCAAAGAAATCGGTGCCCGCTCAATAAAGTTTATGTGTGTAGTCGCTTGCCCTGAAGGGGCAAAGGCGCTGCGCGAAGCACACCCGGACGTTGCGGTTTTTTGCGGGGCCATGGATGACGGCCTTAACGACGAGCTTTATATTGTCCCCGGGATAGGAGACGGAGGCGACAGGATTTTCGGGACAAAGTAAAAAATATGTAGAAAAGTAAGGACGCCTTCGGCGGTACGCGGCGCATGCCGCGTCTTAAAAACGCATTTAGCGTTTTTAACCTGACCAACTATAACCGCATTACTGGAAGCGGCTACGCCGCAGATGTTTGAAAATAATTTTATCCAATATTTGGTAAAATTGCACAATAATTGAAAACATACTATTTATACCTGCGAAAAGCTCAGGGAATAATATAGATTTTAAATTTTATGAAACTTTTTGATAATATGAGACGACTTCGAAATTGTGAGGCCAAGACATCGAATAGCGGCTATTATGCAGTTTATTTAAAATTAAAAAAATTTTATAAAAGCTTGAAACTTTTTTAAAAAGCAAAGTGACTGCGTAATTGTAAACGGCCAAACATGTTTGATAAATGACTGTTAGTAAAGAATAAATATCATTTTCATTTTAACTACTGAAAATTTTAGTTAATAATGACTATTGAAATTTATTTTTCTATCGGTTATAATTCAAAACAGGAAATGGCAGAGGCTATTTACCAAAATCAAAATCTTTTGGAGGAAATTAAATTATGCTTAAGAAAATCTTAGCTATCGTTGCAGCAGGCGCTATCGCCGCTTCAGCAATGATAACCAGCGTTTCGGCAGAAACACAGACAATTGAAAAAGTTCTTTACACCAATGACTTAAACGTTGGCACCGTAAAGTTCCAGGCTGACATCCCGTTAGGCAGTTATAAAGTTGACAATACCAGACAAGGTTATTTCCAAATCGTTCTTCCCGCAAACATTACACTTGATTATGATAACACCGGCAACACATACATCGACACAACAACTTTTAGAATCCAGGCTAACTCTCTCGATATAAACGGCGTTAAGCCTTTCTCTGATGTAGTTTCTTCCCGCACTATCGACAGAGATTTTACTCTTAAGATCACCACCGCAATCCTTGACAACAAAAACACTAGCGGATCTAACATTGATACCCTTTCAGGAAGCATCCATGAAATGGATATCGCAGCGGCTACCGCTAACAGAATCACTATTAAGGGCACACTTATTAAGCCTGACTTAGGTTCGGCTAACAATTATGGCCGTCTGACCAGTGAAGAAGAAGAGCTTTTGGGCTATGCCGACAAACTTCGTTTCAAAGATTTCGGCAATGGCTTTAGGGCTAACCTTTCCACCATGTGGTTTGTTAGAACCGACTCTAATGGGGTAGAAACATCTCTTTGGGGCAGCTCTGGCGGATCCAGCACCGGAGACACCACCAACGCTAACCCTTATTATTTCCAGAACAACCTTGAGCTTGACGTTAGAAACGTTTCCACTTTTGACGGCCAAGACACAAGCAGAACCCAAGTATTAGAGTCTCAGGCTTATACCCTTCGTGAAAAAGAAGCCCTCAGACAAGAAGGCGCAACCGTTGAACTGGTAGTTGATCTTAACGCTACCTCTCTCGGCTCACATTCGCTCAGCTATGTTGAATGCGAAATTTATGACGAAGTTGAAGGCGAAGAAGGAAGACCTTTCGCTCTCATGATGGACGGCGCACAGGCTAAGGGCGTTCTCAGAATGGATCAAATCTATAATGAGCTCTATGACATTTATAACACACAGTTCACATTCACCGCAGAGGATGAAATGACCCATTCAAGAAACAACTTCATCAAGAGCGCTAAGCTTGTAATCAGCTATGATGATGGTCTTGCAGGAGTTTTAGACGGCGAAGACGCTCTTGATCCCGAAGAAGAACCGGAACTCGTAATCGAAGATGAAGAAGTAGTTGACGAAGAAGAATCCGTTGAAGACATCGTTGACGAAGAAGTAGTTGACGAAGAAGTAGTTGACGAAGAAACAGTTGACGAAGAAACAGTTGACGAAGGCGTTGAAGCAGAATCTAACCCTAGCACAGGCGTTGCTATCGCAGTTGTTCCCGCTCTTATCGCAGGCGCAGCAGTAGTAGCTTCCCGCAAAAGAAAGTAATTTAAACATAAGTTTTAAATGAATAAAAAAGAGAGCCCGTAAGGGTTCTCTTTTTTTATGTTTATTTGCAGGCGCGCGGCAGCTATTTATAAATTTATTGCTATAGTTGGTCGTTTAAAAACTCTGAATGAGTTTTTAAGACGCGGCGTTTGCCGAACTTACCTTGCTCATATCTCGTTTAAAACAGCCTTGCCCATTTCGCTGCAGGACAGTAACGACATGCCCGAACTCATTATATCAGCGGTGCGACAGCCTTTGTTAAGGGCGGAGTCCACCGCCTTTTCTATGTCGTTGGCCGCGGCTTCCATGTTAAGCGAAAACCTTAGCATCATAGCGGTGGATAGTATAGTCGCAAGCGGATTAGCTTTATCCTGCCCCGCTATATCCGGTGCCGAGCCGTGTATCGGCTCGTAAAGCCCGCACAAACCAACGCCTAAGCTGGCCGAAGGCAACATTCCAAGCGAACCGGTCAACATACTGGCTTCATCGGACAAGATATCCCCAAAAAGGTTTTCTGTCACGACAACGTCAAATTGGCGCGGATTTCTAATCAGCTGCATGGCGGCGTTGTCTACCAACATATCAGATAACTCTAGATTTTTATATTCATTTTTTGAAAATTCTTGATGCACAATCTCTCGCCAAAGTCTTGACGAATCTAAAACGTTCGCTTTGTCAACGCTGATAACTTTTCCCCGTCTAAGCGAAGCCAACCGAAAAGCAACTTTGGCGATGCGGCTTATTTCATAATCTTTGTAGGCCATGGTGTCATAGGCGGTTCTATGTCCGTTTTCATCAATATAAGTCTCGCGCTTGCCGAAATATGCGCCCCCAATAAGTTCACGGACAATTATCAAATCTATCTTTTGGCTATCTTTTAAAGGGCAGGCACCTGACAGCGCATCGATCAGTTTTACCGGTCGGATATTGGCGAATAGGCCCAACGCTTTCCTAATTCCAAGCAGGCCGGCTTCGGGGCGCAAGTTACCTTCTCCTTTATCCCATTTTGGGCCGCCTACTGCTCCCAATAAAACGCTGTCGCTGTTTTTGCATATTTCGACCGTTTCCGCCGGGAGAGGTTCGCCTGTTTCATCAATCGCGATGCCGCCCATAAGCGCATAACTGAAATTAAAATGGGTATTGTATCTCTCTCCTATTTTAGAAAGGATTTTTAACGCTTGTTCAACTATTTCGGGGCCTATGCCGTCGCCTTTTATTACCGCTATATTTTTTGTCATAATTACCTCTTTTTCAGAGAATTCAGCAATCCGCCCGCTTGGATTATTTCGCTTATAAATTCAGGGAATCCTTCGGCTTGATAGCTTTTATTTTTAGTTAAGTTTTCAATTTTTCCGGTTTCAAAGTTTACTTTAAGTTCATCGCCGCTTTGAATATCTTCCGCTGCTTCGGGACACTCCAGGATAGGAAGTCCGATATTTATGGAGTTTCTATAAAAAATCCGCGCAAAGGTATTGGCGATAACGCAGGAAACGCCGCTGTGCTTTATTGCTATAGGGGCATGTTCGCGTGAGCTGCCGCAGCCGAAATTGTCTTTTGCAACTATTATATCTCCTTTATTTACTTTTTTTACGAAATCGGCGTCGATATCCTCCATGCAATGTGAGGCCAATTCTTTAAAGTCGTTGGTGTTTAGATACCGTGCGGGGATTATAACGTCGGTATCAACGTTATCCCCATATTTAAAAGCTTTTCCGTGTGCGTTCATTAATAAAATTTCCTTTCTGGTGCTTATTCGGGCATTGCGATTTTTCCGGCTATTGCACTTGCTGCGGCAATTTGTGGATTAGCAAGATATACTTCGCTTTCGGTATGCCCCATCCTTCCAACAAAATTGCGGTTGGTGGTAGCTACGGCGCGTTCGCCGGCCGCTAAAATTCCCATATGTCCTCCGAGACAAGGACCGCAGGTAGGGGTTGAAAAAGCGCAACCGGCATCTATAAATATTTTTGCTAGACCTTCTTCGATACATTCTAAAAATATCTTTTGCGTTGCGGGAATTACAATACAGCGCACTCCATGGTGTATCTTTTTGCCTTTTAAAATTTGCGCAGCCTGCCGCATGTCATGGAGCCTGCCGTTAGTGCAGCTCCCGATAACGACCTGGTCGATTTTAACGTTTTCTATTTCATCGATAGTCTTTGTGTTTTCCGGTAAATGCGGGAAAGACACCGTAGGTTTTATATACGATAGGTCTATGTCTATGACTTTTTCATATTCCGCGTCGCTGTCGGGAGTTACAAACTGATACTTTCGGGTTACCCTGCGATTGACATAAGCCAAAGTCACTTCGTCAACTTCGAAAATCCCGTTTTTGGCGCCTGCCTCTATTGCCATATTAGCGATGCAAAGACGGTCGTCGATATTCAGGCTTTTAAGACCTTCCCCGCCAAACTCCATGGACTTGTAAAGCGCGCCATCCACGCCTATTTTACCTATTATATGAAGGATAACGTCTTTTCCGCTTACGTAATTATCTGTTTGCAGACGCCCGATGATATTAAACCGTATTGCGCCGGGGACTTTGAACCATGCTTCTCCGGTCGCCATTCCCGCCGCTAAGTCGGTGGACCCGACACCGGTTGAAAAAGCCCCTAGCGCCCCATATGTGCAGGTATGGCTGTCTGCGCCTATTATCAACTCTCCGGGAGCTGTTAGTCCTTTTTCGGGTAGCAACGCGTGTTCAACCCCCATATCTCCAGTATCGTAAAAATGTTTTATATCATATTTTCGTGCGAATTCGCGGCATTTTTTGCACTGTTCAGCCGCTTTAATATCCTTGTTTGGCGCGAAATGATCCATTATCAGCGCGATTTTGCTTTTATCAAATACCGAATCAAATCCTGCATTTTCAAATTCACTGATAGCGACGGGGCTAGTGATATCATTTCCCAAAGCCAAATCAAGCTTGGCTTTTATGAGTTGACCCGCTTTAACGCTGTGTTTCTCCGCGTGACGGGCAAGAATTTTTTGTGACATTGTCATTCCCATAAATAGCTCCTTTTTCTTTTTGAGATGAAACAAAAAAATACAAATACTCAAACGGTAAAACTTTTAGCTTGTCTTACATGACAAAACTACGTAAAGTTAGCATGATACCGTCTGAGTATTTAAAAATGTTTATTATATCCCCATTCTAACACGTAATTTTTATCTTGCGCTTTAAAAAATACTTAATAGTCAGTAACACACCTTAAGGTGTGCCGGCGGACTTTGCCAGCTATTTATTGCCCATGCAACAAATACTCGGCAATTATTACGCGTCTTTTGCCGCCAAACCGCTTTAATTTTTCCTTAAATATCAATGGATATTCGCGTCAAAATTGCATTGTTTGACGACAAAAATCCTACGTTATATTTTGTCTGCTGTTTGTTGCAAGGGCAATAAAAACCCTTTATGGTTTTTAAATTGACTGACTATATCAATAACATTACCTATCTTAGCGCTTTTTATAATATATCATAATATAATCAATTTGTCAAGGCCGGTGATGCCGCGGTTATATCGTTTTTTTACGTGCTGCCTTAAATAGCTTTACTATTCCGCTTAGCGCAGGAAGAACGAACGACAGTCCTAAAACTATTAATAGGTTATTGGCGTTTAGCGGCGTTGTGCTGAATATCTTGGACAGCAGCCCGGTGCAGGTTAGCAGAAAAACAATCGTTAACGAAAAAATAACCGCTAAAATAAGTTTAGGGTTTTTTAAATAAGCGGCGTTAAAAATTCCTCGTGTATCATCTTTACATTCGAAAACAAAGATAAGCTGTGAAAGGGCGAGAGTGCCGAACGCGGCGGTGCGGCCCGCCTCAAATCCCTGGTCGTTGAATACCAACATAAACGATAAGAGGGTGGAAAAGCCTATTACAAGACCGCGGATTATTATTTTTGCCGCTATTCCGCCTGCAAAAACACTCTCGTTAGACTTTCGCGGCGGGCGTGACATAATGCCGTCGGTTGGTGGTTCCATACTTAGGGCTATCGCTGGGAGTCCGTCGGTCACCAGATTTATAAGCAGTATCTGTATAGGGATCAGCACCACCGGCATGCCCAAAGCCATCGAGACAAACATAGTGATTACCTCTCCGATATTGCAGGAAAGCATATAGCGGATAAATTTTCTTATATTGTCATAAATGGTACGCCCCTGCTCTATAGTTGAAACCAGAGTGGCAAAATTGTCGTCTAGCAGGATTATCTGGGCTGCCTCTTTAGTAACGTCAGTGCCGGTTATTCCCATAGCGACCCCTATAGCGGCCTCTTTTACAGCGGGCGCGTCGTTTACACCGTCTCCAGTCATGGCTACCGTGGCTCCTTTTGCCTTTAGCGCCCTAACTATCCTAAGTTTGTCAGAAGGAGAGACGCGCGCGAATACCGAAATGGTTTTGAGCGCTTCACTTAGTTTGTTATCGCTCATACGCGACAGTTCATCGCCGGTTAGCGCCGTTGATTTTTGTTCGGTATGATCGTTTTCGTTAAAATTGGAATAATGCCTTACAAAGTGTGCTGCGCTGCCGGAGGCGTTAACGGATGTATTAGGTTTGTTGTTTACTGAATTTATAATACCTGCCTGCCGCGCTATCTCGCAGGCGGTGACTTTATGGTCGCCAGTCAACATTATAACGCGAACGCCGGCCTTTTTACATTTTATCACGGCCGACCTTGCTTCAGGTCGAATGGGATCGCTTAAACCAACGATCCCAATAAAAACATACTCTCCGCCGACTTTATAGGCAAAGCCCAATGTTCTTAAGGCTTTGGCAGCCATATCCTCTGCGGCGCCCAGTATTTCCATTCTTCTTTGTATATTTAAAACCGCAAGATTGTCATTAATCATTACGCGCCCGCATTTTGTCATGATAACGTCTACCGCGCCTTTAAGGAACTCGGTGCTTACTCCGGCAGAGTTTTTAACCGTTACGCTCATGTAGCGGGCGCTGCTGTCGAACGGCACCTCAAAAGTGCGAACATATCCTTCGCTGTTTATGCCATACTTGTCTGCTGCAGACAGCAGAGCGGTTTCGGTAGGGTCGCCCGAATATGTATTGCCTGTTTTTCTGGTGGCGTTATTGCAAAGAGCGGCACAGAGAAAAAGCATCTGATCTTCTTTTGATTTCGTTTCGCTTTCGGGAGACTCGAACTTATTATTTATATAAATAGATGTCACGTTCATTTTATTTTGGGTTATGGTGCCTGTTTTGTCTGTGCAGATAACGTTAGTGCAGCCCAGGGTTTCTACGGAGTGAAGCTTGTTTACTATTGCGTTTTGCTTATAAATGCGCCGTACTGCCAAAGCAAGTGAAATGGTCACAGTGGCGGGCAATCCTTCAGGGATGGCGGCAACCGCAAGCGATATGCCGGTCAACAACATGTCAAATGGCGCGAAACCTCGCAGTATACCGGCGATGCTGACCAAGACACAGATGATTATGCAGGATGCGCCGATAACCTTGCTTAGTCCCGCAAGACGGTTTTGCAGCGGTGTTTTTTCTTCTTTAATATTTGTTAAAAGGCCGGATACCAGACCCATTTGGGTGGTCAGTCCCGTATTTATCACTTCTCCCAGTCCGTGCCCTTTTATGACTACCGTCCCCATATAACAAACTGTTTTTTGATTAAGTTCGTTACTTTTGTTTTTACCCGCGTATTTATTTACCGGAATGCTTTCGCCGGTCAACATCGCTTCGTCGCATTCTAGCGCCATTGCCTCTGTGATACGGCAGTCGGCCGGAATTTTAGCCCCGGCTTTGAAGGCTATTACATCGCCGCGCACTAATTTTGAGGCGGGAATTGTTATTAACCTGCCGTCTCTGTATACGTCGGCGGAGGGGGCGGCGATTTTTTTAAGGGCCTCAAGAGTTTTTTCCGCTCTATATTCTTGTATAAACCCTAAAGCCGCGTTTAACACTACAATAATAATGATTATCAGCGCGTCAAGCCACTCGCCGAGTGCGGCGCTCACCGCTGTCGCAGCTAGGAGTATCATAACCATCGTATCCTTAAATTGTCCAGCAAAAACCGAAAGAGCTCCGCTTTTTTTATTTTCTGACAAGCGGTTCTCCCCGTCTTCGTTAAGTCGCTTTTCAGCTTCTCTTGTGGTTAGTCCCGTTTTTTTATTCAAGCTGATCCCCCCAATATTATATACTGTCTGATATATAAACCCTGCGGCCTTGTCCAATAATATGATAAAAAAATAATTTTTATACTTTTTTGTGAAAACCTATTGACAATTAGAAAATATGTGCTACAATATAACTGTATTAATACAAATGATACAGTTATCAGAAAGGAGTGATATTGTGTTTTCGCTTGATTTAAAAGGAGGCTTGCCGTTATACGAGCAGCTTTATGGGCGTATATCTGAACTTATAATGTCGGGTACGCTTGCCGAGGACGAAAAGCTTCCCACGGTGAGAGAAGTGGCAAAAGATCTTGGAATAAATCCAAATACAGTCCAAAAGGCCTATAGATCTCTAGAACAGGACAATCTCATTTATTCGGTTCCGGCAAAAGGGAGTTATATTGCGAAACGAGACGATGCCGTCAGCATCGTAAGAGAAAAAGCCATGTCCGAGTTCGGAGCGGCGGCTGAAACAGCTGTCAGACGCGGTATAACAAAGCAACAGCTTCACATGAGAATAGATTTGATAGTAGTAAAGGAGGAAGAGTATATATGATAGCGCTTAAAAACGTGACCAAAATATTTGATGGCTTTATTGCTCTGGATCAAATCAACCTTGACATAAAAAAGGGCACGGCGTTTGGCCTGCTTGGGTCAAACGGGGCAGGAAAATCAACGGTTTTGCGACTTATCTCCGGGATATACAAAACAGATTCGGGATCTGTTTCAGCGGATGGCAAAGAGACCTATGACAACCCCGAAATTTTAAAAAAAATATTCTTTATCAATGATGAGACGATCCAATGGAACAATTTTACCATGTCGGAAATGAGGGATTATTTTAAAACTTTTTATGACGCTTTTTCAGAAGAAAAATATCGCAGTCTCTGGAATATACTAAAGCTTCCGCAGAACAAAAGATTGGCTGTTTTTTCAAAGGGTATGAAACGTCAGGCAGTAATGATTTGCGCGTTGGCCTGTCGCCCGGAATATCTTCTGCTCGATGAGGCGTTCGACGGACTGGATCCTACTATGAGGATAATAGTTAAGCGCATGCTGGTTGACGAAATGTTGGACGGAAACATGACGGCGGTAATCTCGTCGCATAATCTTAAAGAAATAGATGAATTCTGTGACAGCGCCGGCTTGCTTCATAAGGGGCATATGGTTTTTAACCGCGAGCTGGATTCTCTTAAATCGGATATACAAAAAATCCAAACGGCGTTCGATGCGGATGTTACGGAAGAAAAGATTAGAGAGATAGGGCTTACGCTGCTTCATTATAGCAAGAGCGGCAGCGTGGTTTATCTGATAGCAAGGGGCAAGGCGGATGAAATAAACGAGAGGCTTTCGGTTTATGAGCCGAAATTTATCGATGCGGTCCCCTTAACTTTAGAAGAAATATTTATCTATGAAATGGAGGTGCTGGGATATGAATACACCGGCGGTATTGACGGACTTAAAAAATAAATCAAAACTTTTGAGTTATGCTGTTTATAAAATAAAGGCGGCGCGCGCAAAGCTTATATTAAACGTTATTTTCGCGGCGCTAGCATTTCCCGCCGCGTCTGTGGCCGCTTGCATAATTTCATCTATCACGCCTGATTCCCAGTTTTATGAAGAATTCAGTAATATTTCGATAATACTGACAAGCCTGTGCTCTGTTTCGCTTTTCAGCATGGCATTGCTCACCTATTTGAACGGCGCGCAAATTTTTGACTATTACTGCAAGCGCTCGGTTGTGGATATCAATTATTCTCTTCCGCTAACCCGCAAAGAACGGTTTTGGGGCGACTTTATGGCGGGGGTGTTGCCCAATCTGATTCTTTATGTCCTAAGCTCCGCTCTGGCGGTGATAATTCTTTTTTTCGGAAAGCCGTCTCAAATATTTTCAAGCGAATCGGCATGGCCTATTATTTTTAAAATAATACTGACCGGATTTGTATTTTTAATATTTTTATACACTATGGTGGTGTTTTGCACTTCGCTTAGCGGGCGGATGTTTGAAGCTCTGGTTTATCCCTTTGTGTTTAGCGGGCTGGTTCCGGCGCTTATCTCTTTGTTTTTCGTTATGGCTATAAGGCATCCATCGCTTATTTATGATGAAATAATGGTCAAAACTCTTATTGCTACGTCTCCTATGGGGTTTTTAGCCGGTTCGTTCGCAGGGTTTATGGGTGGATTAGACGGTTCCCCTTACGCTTTTACCCCGGCGCTAACGCCGGAAATAATAATTCCCTTGTTGGTTATAATAGCGATATTTGTCGCAGCTTCGGCCTATCTTGCCCAAAAAAGGGTGACTGAGCGAGTTGGAACACCCTTCGTGTTTAAAGCCGTTTATCACATCTATCTTTCGGCTATAATTTTCGTTATAACATCACTTTTCATTTTTGGCAGCAATATGGCTGACGGCACATTTTTAAGCCCCTCAATGTTTTTCGCGGTATTTATTACCACCGCGTTCACATTTTTAATAGTAGAAGTAATAACCAACCGAGGGTTTAAAAAGATGCATGTTGCGGCAATAAGATATGCGGCGACTGTAGCAGGCTCATTATTGCTGGGATTTGCCTTATATGCCTGCGACAGCTTTGGTTTATACAAAAAAGTGCCTGAACCCGCACAGGTCTCTTCGTTTGAGTTGTCATCCGTTTATTTGTATGACTATGGAAGGAATATAGACGCCGTATATCGCATACTTGACGGAAGCAATTACGCTTATATTAGATTTGGCGATAATAAGTCCAAATTTGAAAATCTTGAAAATATTGAAACGATGGTTTCCTGCCATTTAAAAACCGTTAAAAACGACAACCAGGGCGCGAACTTTATGATATCATATAATTTAAAAAATGGGGGGAAGCTGGAAAGGCGTATTTTTATTGAAACGGCTGAACAGAGAAATATGATGGCCGACATATTGACATCGGCTGAATATCGCGAAAGAGAGCTTGCGGCATTTGAGAAGCTGATTAATTTTAATGAAAACGGAGAAATAAGCAGGGTCAATATGTATAACGGACATGACGTTAACGCTTCAAACATAGCGATCGAAGACAGGCATGGTTTTTTCGAGGCCTTTAAATCAGACTATCTGTTAGGAAAAAAAGATGGCGAACTTGGCGAATATTTGGGGACCGTGAGTATATCGGCATCGGAGTATAGAGACGCTATACGTAATGAAAGCATGCTTTATTTTGGTATAAGCGATTTAGAGTTCAACATTTTCAGTGGATATGAAAATACGGTTAAATTTTTAATCGGGATGAATTATCCGATAAATTTTGATTATAGCAAGCTTTATGACAGCGAAATCTTTATAGGGAATTATGAAAATTCCGGATATAAGTATACGAATTGTGTAATCACAGACTGGGAGAACGACGAACGAGTGTTAACTCTTTTAAAATACTCGTTTCCAAGCAGCGTTTATACTGACTCAATAACTATAGACGCAAGCGGGATGAAGGAAACCCTTATCGTACCGGAGTATCTTATAGATCTTGCGAAAGAGGTCATAGATGAATACGGAGCTGCAAACGAGGGCGCGTTTGACGGCGAAGTAATCGGCGAATCACTTGGCGATAGCAATGCAATGGTTTATTACCGTGAAACGGCATAAAGTTTTAAAAGAGACCGTACAGCTATAGGCTTATCAAAATTATAGTAAATTATAGCGAATTGCGTAAACATGGAAGCGAAATCCATGTTTACGCCCGTCGCCGAAAGCGGCGCACCGCGGCAAAGCCACTGAGTTTATAGCATTTTGAAAACAGAGTAAAAAATAGCGCAAAAATTGAATGTTCTACACGCAGAATTAGCGCTATGTTGTATTAAATTAACATTTGACAAAAATATAACATTTTGTTAAAATAATATTGAGTTTAAATTTAAAGGAGATACTTAAAAGCATTATGGAAATATTTAAGTTGGTCCATGTCACCGTTACAGTTATTTTGCTCGCCTGCTTTGCATATAGGTTTTTTTATATTCCCGTATCACTGTTAATGAAAAAGAAAACGAAGCCCGAAACGGCGGCGCAAAATCGTTACGCTATTCTTATTTGCGCGCGAAACGAGGAAAAGGTTATTGCCGACCTAATCGGAAGCATTAAATCGCAAACTTATGACGCCGGTCTTTTGTCAGTTTTTGTTATTGCCGATAACTGCGAGGATATGACCGCCGATGTTGCAAGGGCGGCCGGAGCTAGCGTTTATGAACGTTTCAATACGCAGCTTGTTGGAAAAGGGTACGCGCTTGACGAACTGGTGAAGCATATTTCACGAGATTATCCCAATAGATATGACGGCTATTTTGTGTTTGACGCGGATAATATACTTGATCCGGATTACATAGAAAAAATGAACCTCACCTTTTCCGAAGGCTGTGAGATCGTAACCGGCTATAGAAATTCGAAGAATTATGGCGACAATTGGATTTCCGCTGGTTACTCCTTATGGTTTATGCATTCGTCGCGGTTTTTGAATCAGGCTAGGTCACTGCTTGGCTTAAGTTGCAATGTTTCTGGGACAGGGTTTCTGTTCAGCCAAAGTATTTTGGATAAAACAAACGGATGGCAGTTCCATACGCTCACGGAGGATTTTGAATTTACGATACATCACATTTTGAACGGAGAAAAGGTCGGTTTTTGTTTGGACGCGGTTCTGTATGATGAGCAGCCGGTTAAATTTCGTCAGTCATGGCATCAGCGGACACGTTGGGCAAAGGGTTATCTCCAGGTATTCGGAAGATACTGCTCAAGCTTGTTCCGTGGCGCGGCGCGCGGAAATTTTTCGTGCTTTGATCTTGGCATAGATACTATATCATCCGTTATACTGACCGCCGCCAGTGTGACTTTTAGTATTGCGCTTTTCATTATCATGCTCGTTAATGGTGAAAGTGTGCTGTCTATGCTGCAAACTGCCGGTCGGGCTATTATCTGTATGTATCTGGCGCAGTTTATTATGGCGATCTTCACTACGGTGTCAGAATGGAACAAGATACGCGCGTCTTCATCAAAAAAGCTTATTTATACTCTGACTTTTCCGATTTTTATGTTCACGTATATTCCCGTCTCACTATCCGCTCTTTTCGCTAAAGCGGAGTGGAAACCCATTGAGCACCGCGTTTCAGCCTCAACGTTAGGAGATTCTTTTAACGCGCGCTCTGCCCGCGGTAAAAAGCGCGCTGAAATCAAGGGACAACCGTGAACGCTCAGCCGCTATACCGCGCTTATGTCCCCCGCATATTAGGCGGTTTCGCCGCAGATGTTTGAAAATCAGACTCCGCGCTATTGCGCGGGTCTTTTTATAAAAATTTGATTTTAAAGTTTTTTTATGTTATAATTATATAAAATGCAACCAAATGTGTCGCTATAAGTGTTTATAATATATGAACGCTATAAATTATTGCATAGCCGCGTTTATGTCCCGCCTATTAGGCGGCGGGTGATTAATTTACTATAACGCTTGTTAAAACGCCGGAAGCGGATCTGCCGCAGATTTTTGAATGTACAGAAAATGTATTTAAGGATTGACCATGAAACAAACAGCAATTATCGTTAAAGATCTTGTAAAAATATATAAAATTGGGTCAGAGCGGGTGATAGCGCTGGCTAATATAAATTTTACTGTTAATCAGGGGGAGGTCGTTTGTATTTTAGGCACCTCCGGGTCAGGAAAATCAACACTTTTGAATATGCTAGCGGGGTTGGAAAAACCCACTCGCGGAAATATTGTTATTGACGGCGAATATATTGAAAGGATGAACGAAAAACAGGTTACCCGTTGGCGCCAGAAAAATATTGGCTTTGTGTTTCAGTCTTATAATTTAATGTTCGGGTTAACGGCGCTTGAAAATGTGGCGCTCCCTCTCGTCTATCGAGGAATGAACAGGCGAAAGCGTGAAAAGCTGGTTACGCTTATGCTTAATTTGGTCGGATTGGGAAAAAGGATAAGGCATACGCCAAGTCAAATGTCAGGCGGACAGCAGCAGCGGGTAGGCATTGCCAGGGCGTTTGTGGCAAATCCCAAAATAGTTTTTGCGGATGAGCCCACGGGCAATCTTGATACCCGAACCACTAAAGAGGTGATGGAGCTTATGGTGAAGCTCACCCATCAATATAACCATACGCTGATACTTGTGACGCATGACCGGGATATCGCCGCCTATGCCGACCGGATACTCACCATTATTGACGGGAAAATTGTCTCCGATGAAAATAAAAACGAAAAAGCACAGCAAAAAACCTGAAATATAGAGGAGTATAGAAAATGAAACTGGCAAAACGTTTAACTGTAATTTTAGTGGCCGTTGCGGGTTTAGTCTTGAATTACCCCGCTTTTGCCGCGACGGCACCCGCTATTTCGATATCCAAAAACAAAACCACTGCTTCAATTAGTCCCGGAGAGAGCTTTTCCGTCAGCGCCAGATTTTCGCTGGACAGCGGAGACGTTGGGTCACTTGTTTCAAGAAGCTTTTCGCTTAGCGGCTATGGTGATTTAATTTTAGCCGGCGGAAGCGAGGCAATTAATAATTTTAATTTTAATCAGGACTATATTTTTACTTTTACCGCGCCCGACGGGGTATCGACGCAGCTGCTTACCACATTGTTCACCGTTGATTATTCTTATAACGACGGAAGTGCCGTAAGGAACAGCACCGTAAGTTCAACCTTATCTATTTCTGTAAGCGGAGGAGGGAATGAGGAAGGAAGCGGGAATACCGGCAGCAACTATTTTTCCGGGTCAATAATAATAAGCGATATTGCCGCCGAAACGGTGTCGGTCGGCGAAAAACCCATAGTCAGGGCTAATATAATTAACGATGCGTCATTTGATATTTTCAGCGCAATAGTTACAGTCAGCGGCGGAAAAAAAGACGTGACACAGCATATAGGTTTTATAAGCGCGGGGGGGGCGGGAGCGGTGGATATTACCCTTGACGCGTTTGAGTCGGAGGGAGACAAGAACCTCACCGTTAAGCTCGAATACCGTTTGCCTAACAATCTTGGAAGGAGCACGTCAAAAAGCTTTTACATAACGGTTTCAGAGATCCCCCCTCTTGCTATATCCGACATGGAGTATCCCGATGATATTGAAGTCGGAGCGGATACCGAGTTTAAACTAAAATTGGTAAATCGCAGCGATTATGAATATAAAAACGCCGAGGTATATTTTTATAACGGTTCACGGCTATTGGGGTCAAACTTTGTTGGAAAAGTGCCGGGCGGTGGCGCGGCCGATGTTGTTTTTAACCACGCCTTTAGCGAAAGCGGCACGGGTGAATACAGTTTCCGGCTTATTTATGAAAACAGTTTAGGCAACCGCGCGCAGACAAGACGGCAGTTCAGTCTAACGGTTAACCCCGGCGGAGAATTGAGCATTATAAACATTATTATCCCCGATGATATCGCGCTTGGAAAGGTTGCAAACATAAGTTTTGACATTATAAACAAAAACACTGCCGAATTTTCGAGCGCTGAAGCTTTTATACAGGAAAACGGAGCTACGCTGCAACGTAAATATATAGGAAAAGTCGAGGCGCAGAGCAACCAGTCGGTTATTATCTCTAACGTGTTTTCAAAGGAGGGAAACTATGACATAGTGCTGACCGCAACTGATAAAAACGGTGTTTTGAAACGGCTGGAAAGAAATATAAACATTTCCCCTATATTGGACGAAAACACGAGCGGCGCGGCGATTTTAAAAATACAAAGTATAATTCCGCCGATAGAAGTTAAGATAAAAACCGCCGCCGAGGCTAAAATATCTCTCACAAATCCTTCAAGCCAAGTTATAAACGGCGCGGAAATGTCTCTTTTCAACGCCGCGGGCAAAGAGCTTGACAGCATTTATATAAGCGTACTGGAACCTAACACTATGAGCGCGCATGTTCTTAATTTCAACTCGGGATCAAATGAAGGCGCGGCGTCTTATCGCGTGAGGTTGCAGTATAAAAATTCTGCCGGAAAAACAGAAAGCGTTATAAAAAACTTTACGGTTTCGGTTGTCGAAAGCACGGAAGAGACAGAAACCGAGCCGGCGGATGTTAAAATTCAAAAGATTGAAGCTCCGCTCACCGCTTATACCAATGTGAGGACTAAAATACCGTATACCTTGATAAACGCAGGAAAAGGCACAGCTAAAAACGTTGAGATATATGTTGTAAACAATAGTAGCGGCGAGGAATTAGCGCGCGAATATGTCGGCAATATAGCGCCGTTTGCTTCTACAACCGACCTTAGCTATTATACTAAATCTGTGCTTGTCGGCGAGGTAAGCGCAACGTTATACGCGACTTTTGAAAATTATGACGGAAGTGTGGGTGGAATAAGCAAAATCTATAACCAAAACGTTATAGACTACCGCGCAAGCATAACCGATATATCGGGCACCGAATGGCTTATGGCAGGGATGCCCGCCACCATAGAATTTGCCGTTCAAAACAATGGAACCGAAAAGCTTTTAAACACTCAGGCATATCTTACTGGTTCCGATGGTAGTAGTTATGGTGAATTTTTTATAGGAACGGTGGAGCCTGGCACTAAGCTTGAGCGCCAAAAATTTAAAGACGTAATCTTTCCCACCGAAGGCGATATTTCGCTTATTATTCGAGTGACCTATGAAAATGAGGATATGCAGGTATTTGGGTTTAAGAGTGAAAAAACTGCGCTAGTTCAGCCGGTTGACGACGGTTCGATGCAAATGCCTATAGATCCCGGCATGCCTGTGGACGAACCGGCGACAGACGAAAGCTCTTCAGAAGGCGGATTAAAGTGGTGGGTTTGGGCGCTTATAGGCGTTGGAGCGGCAATTATAGTTTTTGCGGTTATAATTATCGCGGTCAATCGCAAAAAGAAAAAAGCCGTCGAAGACGACGAGGATATAAAATTCTTGTTGAACCAGATATACGAGCAGCCCGCCGCCCCCGAAGAAAATAGCGCAACAGTTACCGCAGATAATAATATTAATGGGGATAGTGAAATCAATTAGCAAAACGGTTCTGATATAGCCGGTCATTTTAAAAACGCTAAATGCGGTTTTAAGACGCGGCATGCGCCGCGTGCCGACGAAGGCGGCCTTGTCTTGCTCATAATCAGTCGCGGGCTTTGCCCGCTGTTTAAAAACCCTTTAGGATTTTTAAATTAACTGACTATATTTGGGCATGTTCGATAATAGGAAACTCATCGGCTGATATAATTAACCATAAAAAACAACAAGTTAGCATGGTATGAAAACATGAAATTTAGTGATATTTTGAGCATGGTTTTTCGGAACCTTACAAAGCGCAAGCTTCGCACAATATTGACTGTTTCTGGCGTTTTCATCGGCACAATGGCAATTGTGGTGATGATTTCGCTCGGCATAGGCATGTCTGAAGCTCAGGATAAAATAATTGAAGAATGGGCCGACTTAACGCTTATCTCCGTCTATAATTACGGCGATATGCCTCAGCAGGAGGGGGCAGGTGAAGCGCCGCCCTCTTTGACGGATGAAGTTATAAAAGAACTTGGCAAAATCGAAGGCGTAAAAGCAATAACCCCTTGGTATGAGCAAATCTACAGCGGCTCTCAGTTAACTATTTATAGCGATGAATACACCTTTAACGCGCCGCTTATTGGGGTGGATATGACTCAGCTCGACGCTTTCGGGTATAAGCTAACCGAAGGAGAATGGGTGACTGACGGTAATTTTGCCGGAGTGGTGTATGTTGGAGGAATGGTCGGTTCAGAAGTTTTTAATTATTTGGATGAAGAATATGAATGGGCGGAAACTGAAGAGCGATCTACGTTTTCTGTGGATCCTATGTCGGACGAACTGCATATTTTACCGATGGTAATAGACACGGATACCTGGGAATTGGATTATTCAACAATAGGGTCAAAAACCGCTCCCAACAGTGAATATGACATGGAACTCAACGTAAAAGGAGTGATCGAGGGGAATTGGAGAGACTACTATACACAATATGGTTTTTTTATAGATGTAAGCAATTTGAAAAATCTAATAGACGGGTTTAACGACATTAACAGTGATCAAAAAATGGAAGAATTTACCGGAGTTTATGATAGCGTTAGGATACGCGCCGAGGATATGAAAATAGTTGCGGAAATTGAGGAAAAAATCCAGGAGATGGGCTATCAAACCTATTCCGACGGGCAATCGCGCGAAAACATGAAAAAACAGACCCAGCTCATACAGATGATGCTAGGAGCTCTTGCGGCTGTATCTTTGTTCGTCGCGGCGCTTAATATTACCAACACCATGATAATGGCGATTGTTGAGCGCACAAAAGAAATAGGCATCATGAAAGTTTTGGGCTGCGACATCCCAAAGATTCGGCTACTTTTTCTTTGCGAAGCGGCCTCGATAGGATTTATCGGCGGAATTGTGGGGGTAGTTTTTAGCTTTATTGTTTCGGCGCTGATGAACGGCTTTTTAGCTGAAACACTGATGAAAATGCTAGCCGGCGAATATTTCACTATGCCCGAAGGGGTAAAGATATCCCAAATTCCTGTTTGGCTTGCAGCCGCCGCGTTAGGGTTCGCAACGCTTGTCGGGGTTGCGGCGGGGCTGCAGCCCGCCAACCGCAGCGTTAAAATAAGCGCGCTGTCGGCGATATCGCATGATTAGGGCATGTTGCCCATCATCGAGAACATGCCCTAATGTCTATAAGTTAATTGTAATTTTGCTTCATTTTATGGAGATTATCTAGATTTTATTAACAAATGTTTTTTAATATTTTTTATAAAACTATCCATATCTTTTTTATTTTTAAATAGCTTAATTTCGCCTGTCCTTGAGTGGGGGGAAACTTCTTGAAAGCTGCCTTCAATAAATGTTGGGGAATCTTTTGATTTATCTAAATAAAATGTATGTATCCCTTCTCGTATTTCGATCTTGTCATTTATGTATGTTTGGGCCGTATAGCGGCCTATTATTTTTTCGCCTTCACATAAAAGACAAACGTTTTCTTTCCAATTTGTGCGTTGGCCAACAGGTTCTTCAATGTTAAAATCTTTTACGCTACGATTAAATCCTGAAATCTTTAAATCATAAAAATTCTGTTTAATTTTTATACTGCCTTTTTTTAAATAGTTTGTGTCACTTTCCATAAGGTGGACATGATGCCATATTCCATCAACATAAATGTTTTTGTGAAGTTTCTTCCAAAACCAATGAGCTATTTTTTCAATTAAAAAATAAATTATGGCATAAGATAAAACATCCATCAGCAACAGAGTGAATATTTTAACTAAGCCGTTAGATATAGGGATTAAGTCATAAAATATGTTAAGAGCAAAAGATATTGTGGCGGCAGCCCCTCCTATTCCTAAAATTATACTTTTTCTCTTATCCATTTTCTGTTCTCTTTTCTGTCAATTTAATAACGTTAAGCGCATTGGATTTCAAACATCTGCGGCGGAATCCCTTTTACTGCAACTTTTTCATCATTATTTTTGATGTTTTTTAAGTTAATTTACTATAAGTCAGAATGGAATCCGCCGCCTAAGAGGCGTAACGCGGTTATATTTTATCATAAAGCACATGCACTGTCAATTGCTTATCCAAAATTTCTCTTTTTCATGTTTTAGCGGCCTCCCCATAAGCTCTTTGAGCGCCGCGTCCGGTGAAACTCCGTCAAAGCAGACGGCGCAAAGCTTATCGATAATCGGCACGCTTACGTTGTGCTCACGTGCTATCTCGCTTGCTGTTATTGCGCATCCATATCCCTCTACCGTGCCGATGCGCTCTACCGCTTCTTTAGCGGGAACCCCTTGCCCGATAAGGATTCCGGCGCGATGGTTGCGCGAATGCACGGATGTGCAGGTGACTATAAGGTCGCCTACTCCGGACATGCCGTTAAAAGTTTTCCAATCGGCTCCTAAAGCAACACCTAGCCGCGTGATTTCAGCAAGGCCGCGGGTCATAAGCGCGGCAAGCGTATTATCGCCGTACCCCATTCCCTCTACGATACCGCAGCAAAGGGCAATGGGGTTTTTAAGAGCACCGCCTAGCTCGCAGCCTTTTACGTCGTCAGAAAGATATATCCTTAAGCTTTCGCACTGCAGCTTATCCTGCACAAGCTCAGCGGAGGCCTTATCATTGCTCGCGCAGACTACCGTGGTGGGCATCATCCTGCCTACCTCCTCGGCATGACAGGGTCCGGTGATTATCACGATTGGATTATCTGTTAGAAATTCGCTTATTACTTCGCTTTGCCTTTTATGGGTTTTTCCTTCAAATCCTTTTCCCACATTTATTACTGTCGTACCGGATTTTATATTTTTTGACGCTTTTTCAGCCACCTCTCTCACTGCTGCCGACGGAATGGCAAAAATCAAAAAATCGCAGTCGCCTACAGCAGAAATATCGGTGGTAATATTAACTGAACGAGAAATTTTAACGCCGGGTAAAAGTTTTTTATGCTCACTATCGCGCAAAATGGCATCTTTTTCTTCTTCAAATTTGGTCCAAACGGTAACCTCATGCCCCGTCTTGTCGAACAGCACGGCAAGAGCTGTTCCGAAACCGCAGCCCAGTATAGTTATTTTTGATTTCTTGGACTTTGTCGTCATAACTTCTCCTTAGAACACGTTCTTTATATAGCAAGTTGCGTAAACATGGAAGTGAATTTCAAGTTTGCGCTCACCGCTGAAAGAGGCGCATTTCATCAAAGCCGCGCTGTCAAGTTAATTTATTATTAGTTTTTTCACCCAATTTTTTTTCGGTTTTGTTTTTTAAACGCTTTATGTTTTCACGATGCATAAATATTAACAAAAATGCGATCGCCAGTCCGAAAATAAAATTTAAAACCACCGTCGGATCGCCGCGCAGCTTACCCAGTATAAGAACTAGGAAAGGATAAAGCGACCCAGCGATAATAGAACCCAAAGACACATATTTTGTTATCATAACGATAACCGCAAATATACCGATAAGTATAATTGCCGAAAGCCAATCAACGGTTAACAGCACGGCGGCAGTGACTAAAACACCCTTTCCGCCTCTGAATTTATAATATAGCGGAAAGCTGTGCCCCAAAACCGCAAAAACGCCAGCGATAAAGCCGATATAATTCATTCCGTTTGATATAACCGACGTATCGATGCCGCCGATATACTTAAAAGCTAGGCGCACCAAAAGCACCGAAATTACTCCTTTAATCACGTCTCCCAACAGCACAAAAAGCGCCGCCATTTTGCCTTGTGTGCGCAAAGTATTGGTGAGACCCGCGTTGCCGGAACCCATCGTCCTTATATCCTCGCCCGATTTTATTTTGGTTACTATTATCGCGGTATTAATCCCGCAAAGAAGATAAGGCACTGCCGCCACAATAATGAAACATAAAATTAACATAAAGTACCTTTTTATAGTTTGAAATTATAGCTGCGTTCATGTCCCCAGCCCATTAGTTAATTTACTATAACGCTTGTTAAAACGCTAGAAGCGGCTCCGCTGCAGATGTTTGAAAACTTCTTGCGCAAGAAACGCAAAAGCTATTTTTTTAACTTTCTCCCCGTTCTCTTAAGGTTAACCTAATCGGGGTGCCGTCTAGCGAAAACGTTTCTCTGATTTGATTTTCGATATACCGTTGATATGAAAAATGAAACAAGTCCTCACGGTTGCAAAAAATTACAAAAGTCGGCGGTTTAGCGCTTGCCTGCGTCATGTAATAAAGTTTTAAGCGTTTGCCCCGGTCGGTCGGCGGCTGCACTCTTGCGGTGGCCTGTGATAGCAGGTCGTTCAAACGTCCGGTGGTGATTCGTCTCGCATTTTGCTCGCAGGTCCAGTGTATAAGCTTAAATAATTTATCAAATCTTTGTCCTGTCGCCGCCGAAATAAAAACAAAAGGAGCATATGTCATAAAAGAAAGACCAATTTTAAGTTCATTCTCAAATTTTTTCATTGTCTTATCGTCTTTTTCTATCAAGTCCCATTTATTAACGGCGATAACGCTTGCCTTGCCTTTTTCATGGGCATACCCCGCTACTTTGCTGTCTTGTTCGGTGAAACCTTCGTTTGCGTCAATCATTATAACGCACACATCGGCGCGGTCTATTGCCATATAAGCGCGAATCACGGAATATCTTTCAATATTTTCGGATACCCTGGACTTTCTTCTAATTCCGGCGGTATCTATAAATACGTATTTTTCATCTCCGCGGTTTATCACGGTGTCGACGGCATCTCGCGTGGTACCGGCGATATCCGATACTATTGCCCGCTCTTCACCCGAAATTTTATTTATTAAAGACGATTTTCCAACATTCGGCTTACCAACTACCGCGACTTTTATATGAGCGTCATCATATTCGTTTTCGTCAGCGCCGCTGTCCGGAAGAAATTTAAGAATTTCATCCAACATATCGCCGGTTCCGTGGCCGTGGACCGAAGAGACCGGAAATGGTTCACCTAGCCCCAAATTATAAAATTCGTATACCTCAGTTGGCGTATCGCCGATGTTATCGCACTTATTAACGCAAAGTATGACAGGTTTTCCCGATTTTTGAAGCATTTCAGCCACATCGGCATCGTTTGCGGTCACCCCGGCTTTAACATCCGCCACAAATATGATAATGTCCGCGCTGTCTATGGCAAGTTGCGCCTGCGCTCTTATGCGGCTAAGTATTACATCTTTAGAGTCGGGTTCTATACCTCCGGTATCGACTAGCATAAATTCACGCCCTAACCATTCGGCTTTTCCATAAATACGGTCGCGAGTAACACCGGGCGTATTGTCAACTATCGCCGTACGCCGCCCGGTTATTTTATTGAATAAAGTTGATTTTCCAACGTTCGGACGACCGACAATTGCCACCAAACCCGGCATTTTTTCACCTCTTTAATTGACAATAGCGTTATATAATGAATCGCCGTTGTTGTCTACCACATAAATCCTAACGTCAAGCGTTCGTTCAATGTCTGACGTTGTTATATCGTCTAAAAAAACATTTTCGTTAGCTTTAAGCATGTTTCTTGAAATCAACAGCCTTTCCCCCAGTTCTTTACCGCTAAGTTGATTGATGATATCGGTTCCGGTGATAAGCCCGGAAACGGTGATAGCGTTTCCGAAAAAATCGTTTGTGATCCCATATACAATAGCTTTTGGGTTTACTTTATTCACCAGTTCCCTTATTAGCGATTCGGCAAGCTTTCCTGTTGCTATCGAGATTTTTTTAATTATATATTTTTTTGTGCTGTTGTCGGCTTCATGTTTAAATTCATCGGCTAAACTTCTCCACATTCCCACACCGTTTTCATATTGCGGATACCCGCAATAATACGCTTCATGAGGGATGGACCTTTCTGCAAGCAGAAAAAACTCATCGGCGGGGTAAACCACCCTGTCTCCGTAAATGCTTTCCATTTTGTCGCCGAATTCATTTATTATATCGATTACATCTGATGCTGAGCGCTTGCAAAAAGGCTCGACGGGATAAAGCCCCTCGCGGAATTTCGTAAGGCCCACCGGAACACACGCGATGCTTTGCACATTTGGATAAAGTTCGGTTAAATTCGAAAGCGTTCTGCGCAGTTCCACGCCGTCATTTATCTTGGGGCAAATCACGATTTGGCAGTTTACACTATTTCCCGCTTCGACTATCTTATAAAAATATTTAAGAGCTTTCCCCGCGTTTTTATTTCCTAACATTTTGACACGAAGGTCGGGATTGGTTGTATGCACCGAAACATTAACGCTAAGTCTCATTTTTATTATTCGCTCTACATCCGCTTCGCTTAAATTAGTAAGGGTTATATAATTGCCCTGTAAAAATGAAAGCCTCGCGTCATCGTCTTTAAAATAAAGGGTTTCACGAAGCCCCCGCGGCAGTTGGGAGATGAAGCAAAATATGCAATTATTTCGGCAGCTTTGTTTTTCTGACATCAAATAGCTTTCAAATTCCAGGCCTAAATCCTCATAATTGCTTTTAATTTTTACTTTTTTACCGGAAATGTTGAGCAAAGAAACCGGGCCGGCGGAATAAAACCTGTAATCAAGCACGTCTCTTATAGTATGCCCATTTATAGAAATAAGAGCGTCTCCCGGTTTTATCCCTGCACGACCCGCCGGAGAACCGGAAGCCACTCTTGTTATTTTTATCCCATATTGATTCTCATTCATAACTCTCACTAGCGCGAATTTTCATTTCTCAACGGAGACAAATTTGCAATATAGCTGGTCAGTTTTAAAACGCTAAATGCGTTTTTAAGACACGGCGCGCGCCGCCGAAGGCGGCCTTACCTTGCTGCATAGTCAGTCGCGCACCTTAAGGCTGCCCGCTGTTTAAAAACCCTTTAGGGCTTTTAAATTGACTGACTATATTATCTCTTTTCTTCCGGCTTAGCTTCATTTTCCGTCATCGAAAGGCCTAAAACCGCCATGAACATAGGGTATACCTGAATCATAGTTACGCCGAAAAAAGCCCCTACAAGATATGCAAAGCCGCCGGATAAAAACACTATGTCGCATGCCCTTAAAGTCCTTCGGTTACGTAGCGCCCGCCAATAAACCATAAAACATCCTAAAGTATAGCAAAGCCCCGCCGGAATTCCGAAAAATGCCGTTTGCTGCAGATATTCGTTATGGGTGCGTTGCGCCTCGCCCGAGGCCTCTCCCAGCATATACCAAATGCCATCACTCCCCCACCCAAACACCGGTTTTTCTTTTATATATCCAAACGTGGTTTTCCAAAGCAGTATACGGTTGGTTCCAAAACCGTCCTCGGCCTGGCCCAGAGCCACTTTAGATGTTTGGTCAACAAAAACATCAGCTTTTGCGGATATTGGAGTTTCTGTTTTGGTTACAATAAAAAACATAGCGATTGTTAAAACAGCTCCCGCAGCGGCTAAAACCTTATATTTCATGCCGTTATTTACCACGGCGAAGATAACGCACACTAAAATCATTCCCATTTCGATCGATACAAGCGCGCCTATCGAAGTAAGGAATAGAATGTAAATATAAGTAATAATAAAACCGACAGAGAATATTATCCGCCACCATAACTTCTTTAAAAATACCGCTAAAGCTAGCATAAGAGAACCGGTCATAGCCAGGTAATAACCATGATGGTTATAATTCAAAAATACTCCGATATCCTTGTTGTACATTACTATTGCGGAAGTCTCTTGCGGATTGGCGCTAATATTTACATAAACGCCTAAAATAGCGAGCACGATAGCGCCTAGGGCAAATACAGCGGCTAAAAAGGTTTTATAGCCTTTCTTCTTGATAAATGAAGCCGCAAAAAAGATAAACACATACAGCGTAAAAGTAATAAGGCCCTCTCTTTTAAAGCTTAGTCCAAAAACATTTACCTGTGTAAATCCGTTATAGCAGGTGGAAATAAAAATCCAAACAATATAAAGAAAAAACAAAAGATAATCGAGATTATTTTTCGTTGCAGACTTTAATTTATCCCAAAAGCTTAAATTATTATGTTCCGATAAAAACAAAATGAATTTTATAGCCACTAAAACGGTGCAGATTCCCGCGCTTATATAAAAACCGTAAACAAAAACAAGTTCTTGCATGTGCCCGACGCTTCTGTTAACTAAATAAGAAAGTATAGGTAATGAGAGGATAAAAGCCATTAAAACAGTTAAAAAAAGCTCTAAATAGCGGTCTTTTTCTTTAGTTGACTTAATTTTGCCCATATTTGATCTCTCCTCCTATTTTTTTATCGCATTTGTGTTTACATATGAAACTCTCGCCGAACTGTTTTCAGTCATTGAAAGACCTAGCGCCGCCATAAACATTGGATATACCTGCACCATCGTTACCCCAAAAAACGCCCCGACAAGATAAGCGAAACTGCCCGATAAAAACGCGATGTCACATGGTCTTAGGTTTTTACGGTTGCGGAGCGCGCGCCAGTAAACCATAAAGCATCCAAAAACATAACAAAGGCCCGCAGGTATGCCATAAAATGCGGTTTGCTGCAAATATTCGTTATGAGTGCGTTGCGCTTCGCTGGATATTTTTTCTAATTCATACCAAATTCCATCACTGCCCCACCCAAACACAGGTTTTTCTTTTATAAAATCTACCGTAGCTTTCCACAGCAGAATCCGGTTAGTTCCAAAGCTATCCTCCGCCTGACCCACAGCCACTTTAGAGGTTTGATCAACAAAATTATCCGCCTTGTCAGATATCGGAGTTTCTGCTTTAGTAACTATAAAAAACAGCGCCACTGTTAATATTGCCCCAAAAATGGCAATAATTTTATGCTTTATGTCTTTGCTAATGACCGCATAAATAATACACACCAAAAGCATCCCCATTTCAAGAGATACAAGCGCTCCGATGGAAGTTAAATAAAGAACGTAAATATATGTAAGAACAAAACCAAAAAAGAATGTTATCCGCCACCATAACGTCTTTAAAAAAACCGCGAGAGCCAACATAAGCGAACCGGTCATGGCAAGGTAATAGCCGTGATGGTTATAGTTTGAAAAAACACCAATGCTTCCGCTGAGCAATACTTTCTCAGCCATTTCTTGGGGATTGGCGCTCATATTTACATATACCCCTAAAATGGCGAGCACAATTGCACCTAAAGCAAAAACAATCGCCAAAAAGGTCTTATACTTTTCTTTTTTTATGAATGAAGCGGCAAAAAAAATAAAAACATATAGCGTAAACGTGATCAAGCCTTCCCTTTTAAAGCTAAGCCCTAAAACGTTAACCCGCGTAAAGCCGTTATAGCAAATAGAAATAAAAATCCATATAATATAAACGAAGAACAACAGATAATCAAGATTTTTTGTCACAATCAGCTTTAATTTAGCTGAAAAAGTTAAAAGCTTATGCTCAAATATAATTGAAACGAACTTTATAGCTACCAATGCCGTACAAATGCCCGCGCTTATAAAAAAACCGTAAATGAACATTTGATCCTGCCTGTGTCCGACGGCATTGTTAGTTATATAAGAAAGTATGGGCAGTGAAAGGATAAAGGCAATCACAATAGTTAAAATAAGCTCTAAATATCCGCTTTTATCCCTTATTGACCTGGTTTTGCTCATTGCGTATTTCTCCTAAATTTTGTTATATTGTAAAAACAGGCCTGACAAAGTCAAGCCCATGTTTTAAGGCGGTTCACGCCTCTTTCGCGATTATTTCTTTACCTTTATAGTAGCCGCATATGCCGCAGATTCTATGGGGAACCTTTAACTCACCACAGTTATTGCAACGAGAAAACGACGGTGCGGATAATTTCCAAACCTGCGATCTTCTCTTGTCACGCCTGGCCTTAGAGACCTTTCGCTTCGGAACAGCCATTATTAACCCCCCCAACTCTGTTTAATATTAAGTATTTTTAAATAACACAAAGGACATTATATCATGTTTATCTTAATTTGTCAATATGATTAGAATAATTTATAAATATTTTTTTATGTTTTGGGGGAGCTCGTCCGGTTCGGCAGAAATGGTAAATACAACATTAACATCGCCAGATATTTCAGAAATATCTTCAAACATTTTTCCGACCGCTTCAAAATCACGGCGAACTATTCGGAGTATGCCATCAATAAATATGTCGGTGCAATCGTAATCCGAGGCTAAAAGCCCTGAAATAAACCCCATCATTGCCTCGGCGCTTTTTATTTTATAGTCTTCGATATTTATTAGCCTTATTTTATGGTAGATATCGATATTAAGTGATGAACCTAATTGTATTGCCACAACGTTACCCTTGCTTTTGTCTCCGGCTTCGTGAATTTGATTGATCAAAAGCTTTGTTTTTCCGGTGCCCCTTTTTCCGGGAATTAACTTAACCATATCATTTTTTCCTTTCATTTTTTGGATATTTCCTGACATTGATTAACTATTAATCCACAACGAAACTAATTTTCCTAGCGGCAAAGCCGCTCGGTTAGTTTCGTTGCCTTAATATTATGACAAACCATTGAGGAGTGCTAAGTTTCAAAAAATTAACCGTTTATTTTCGCTTCAAGCGATGCCTTTTCCGTCTCATATCCGGGCTTTCCAAGCAGGGCGAACATGTTCCTTTTATAGCTTTCAACGCCGGGTTGATCAAACGGATTGACCCCCAACATATATCCGGAGATAGCGCAGGCTTTTTCGAAAAAGTAGATCATATACCCAAGCTCTTGTTCTGAAAGTTCCGGAACCTCTAGTATGATATTCGGAGTTCCTCCGTCTGTGTGCGCTAGAACCGTTCCCAAAAAGGCCTTTTCGTTTACAATTGACATGTTTTGATTTGAAAGGAAATTTAGCCCATCGCCATTTTCGGGATCGTCGCTTAAGAAAAAGTCTTTTTGCGGGGATTTAATGTTGATAACTGTTTCAAATATTATATTTGAGCCGTCTTGAATAAACTGTCCAAGCGAATGTAAATCAGTGCTGAAAGTTGCGGCGGCCGGAAACAATCCTTTTCCGTCTTTACCTTCGCTTTCGCCGTAAAGTTGCTTATACCACTCGGTCATCATAGTGAACGAATTTTCATATGCCGCCAACATTTCGATTTTTCGGCCTTTTCTGCTGAGTATAGTTCGGTATGCCGCATATTTATAGCAATCGTTTTTTGTTATATCTGCAACTTTAAAATCATATAGCGCCTGTTTTGCACCCGACATAAGCGCATCGATGTCGCATCCGGCGCAGGCGACAGGCAAAAGCCCGACTGCGGTAAGAACCGAAAACCTGCCCCCCACATCATCGGCGATAACAAAACTTTCATATCCTTTTTTATCCGCAAGCTCTTTTAAAGTGCCGCGTTTTGCGTCGGTAGTTGCATAAATCCTTTCGGCGGCAGCCTTTTCTCCGTATTTTTTCTCCATTATCCCTCGAAATACGCGAAAAGCCAGAGCGGGCTCAGTTGTCGTTCCGGACTTTGATATGATATTTATCGAAAAATCACGCCCTTCGATAAGAGAGACGATTTCGTTAAGATATGTGGGACTAATGCTATTACCGACAAAATAAATATCCGGAGTTGATTTTTTTAAAGAGTTATATAGTGACGAACGAAGCGCCTCAATAACCGCGCGCGCGCCAAGATATGAGCCGCCTATTCCTATTACCAATAAAACATCGCTGTCAGATTTTATCTTTTCAGCGGCTTGTTTAATCCGTGCAAATTCTTTTTTGTCATAATTTTCGGGCAAATCAAGCCAGCCTAAAAATTCGCCGCCGGGCCCGTTTTTTTCGCTAAGAGTTTTATGCGCCGCTTCAATTGCCGGCAAAATTCCTTGAATCTCATTAGGACGTATAAATCCTTTTAAATATTTGTCGTTAAGTTTTAACGCCACTTGTTTTCCCCCTTACATTTGCACGTACTTCAAACATCTGCGATGGAACCCGCCGCCTAATAGGCGGGGGACATGAACGAAGTTATATTAATATTATACAATAAATGCTTGTTTTTTTCAAGATATTTTTATATAATAAAGTTTTTTATACATTTACTACAAATTTTAGAAGAATATTTTGTTATATATTGTAAATCAAGGTTTAAAAAATGCCTCTGAATTAATTTTGATGCTTTTTAAAAACGTCAGCTTTTCACATGCTTCCGCAGCGACGATGTCGCTTTTAAATATTAACTTGTCTTTAATCATTGCGCGAGCTTCTCCTACTTTTTGACCTTTTTCCACGGGAGCCAAAAGTTTTTCAGGCACTGTATAATTATACGTCAAGCTGTCATATGAGCCCTTAGGTATCACACAATTAACCGGAGAGTTAATCTTTAGCCTGAGCTTTTTTATCACGCCGTTTGGCACTGATAGGACCGGCAGGTTTTCTTCATTTATTACCGCCTTGTATTTCTCATAATTTTTGAAACCGGTATCTAGCAATATTCTGCAATTTTCTGTTCGTTCATTGTCGCTCCTCGCTCCAAGCGTAACGGCTATAAGACGCATTCCGTCACGCTCGGCGCAGACGCTTAGGCAATAGCCCGCCTTGTCTGTTGTGCCGGTTTTCCCGCCTAGACATCCGTCATAAGAGTTAGCTAGCTTATTTGTGTTGATCAATTGTGTTTCGCGTTTAGTGCCGGTTCGCACCGAACTTAAGCGTGTTTTAAAACAGTCGTTAAAACAGTCGTATTCAAAAAGTTTAGCGGTAACGACCGCCATATCATGAGCGCTTGAATAATGATCGGGGTCGTCAAATCCTACACAACCGGTAAAATTGGTGTTAGTTAGTCCTAGCTCTGCGGCTTTTTCATTCATTAGCTTTACAAATTCTTTTTCGCTTCCGCTTAAGTGTTCGGCCAGAGCGACCGCCGCGTCGTTAGCCGAGCTAATTATAATTGACTTTAATAAATCGCCCGCCGTCATTATCTCGCCTGGTTCCAACCAAATAACCGAACCTTCTATTGAACTGGCATAAGGGGACACCGTCACCGCGTCGCCGGAGCTTAACGCGCCCTCGCTTATCTTTTCGGCTGCAATCAAAAGCAGCATTGTTTTTGTGACAGACCCTACGGAAAGCTGTTTGTTTTCATTTTCAGCGTATAGAACCTGTCCGGTATGGCTTTCGATAAGAACTTGTGCTGTTTCTGACTGCAACGCGCCGGATGGCACGCTAAATGCAGATAAAAGCAAAATTAATAGGGCTATACAGCGTTTCATAATAGACCTTTCTTTAGGCAACACGGCACAACACGCGCCTGTCGGCTTGAAACGCCGACCAACTGCGTGCCTTCGGTTCGTCACTGTTTGGCGGTGCACCGACTGACAGTGATTGACAAAAAATCCGGACTTGCGCCTTGCAAGCCGGAGTTGCGCGCTGCGACTCTAAGTTTTTCTTTTAGTTTTTGCGGTTATTTTTAATTTATGCGCAATAGGAAATTAATGCGTTTTTTCTATAAATATCCCAAAAAAATCAAAAAAATCCCATATATTTTGACAAAAATTGACGATTTTGAGAAAATAAATTTAGGGGTGAGGACATACTTGAAAATATCTCTAAAAATGCAACGGATTTTTTGTTTTCTATTACCTCAAACAAATTTGATGAAAAATATTATGAAGTATACAAGTATGGCATAGAAATATTATTGTCAACAGTCATAGATGTTGTTTTAATAGTTTTTTTTGGAACTTTGTTTGGTAATACATTAAATGGATTATTATATTTAATAGTTTTTATTCCTCTCCGTCAATTTACCGGCGGATTTCACGCTAAAACGCACTTAAGATGTACTTTATGCTCAATAAGCGTTTTTTCGCTTATTTGTTTTATAAATGTTTTTTTATTTCCCTATATTAACATTATTGCGTTGGAAGTTTTTATATTGTTAGGATTTATAGTTATAGTTATATATGCTCCTGTCATAAATGTAAATAAGATTTTAACTGAAAAAAAAGCAAAAATCAATAAGAAAAGATCTATTATACTTTATTGGATTATATGTTTATTTGCATTAATTATCTTTCCGATTAATGTCCATTATAGCGGGATGATTTTTTTAACGGTATCCTCCATAATTTTAATGATATTATTGGAAGAGATTTTAAAGGCGGTTAGAGGATATAAGCGATGATTTCTTAGCTTGCGCTTATGTTTTCTTGGTATAATCACTGTTTATAAGATTTTATTATAGAGCAAAATTTTTTAGAAAAAATGGCCAGATCAATTTAATTAAAAGTTTTGCATTTCAAAAGCAAAGGTTTGGAACACAATCGAAGTGACAATAGAATCGCCTTACTGTTTACCCAAAAAGCAGAGTGGATACACTCTGCTTTTTGGGTTTTTTGAGTTACACGTAACGGTTATGATCTCCTGTGAGCTGATATTGAATTAAAAATTAGTTTATGATATACTGTAATTATGACAGATGATATGTTTTAAAAAACATATAACACTGGAAGAGGTTACGCCGCAGATGTTTGAAAAAACGGCTAAAAATCCAGATATGTGATTTGCGCGAAAATATTGAAAGGATTTTGATAGTATGGTAGGCATTGCTATTATAGGCACAGGGGGAATTTCAAAAAAGCATATTGCGGCGGCGTTGAACTTCCCAAAACGCTGTGAGATTCGCGCACTTTGCAACCGGGATACTACAAAAGCGGAAAAGCTTTGCGGCGAATTTAACTTAAGCGCTGAAATTTTTAGCGATTATACAAAATTAATCGGGGATCCGTCGATAGGTCTTGCGATTGTTTGCACTCCGCCGGCAAGTCATGCTCAAATAACGTTGGATTTTTTTAAAAACGGCAGGCACGTCCTAGTTGAAAAGCCAATGGCGCTGACTTTGGAGGAAGCCGGCAGGATGCTGTCAGCCGGGCGCGACGGCGGACCGGTGTTTTCGGTTGTATCGCAAAACCGTTTTATTAGCGGATATGCCAAACTAAAATCTATTGTTGACAGCGGACTGTTGGGCCGTATTAAATTTGCGCAGGTGAATTCATATTGGTGGAGGGGAAAATCTTATCACAGCCTGCCGTGGCGCGGCATGTATAAAAGTGAGGGCGGCGGAGTTACGACTAGCCAGGCGATACATCATATAGACTTGCTTTTATGGATTATGGGCATGCCAAATAAAGTTACTTCGACGGTAAAAAATTTCGGCCATCCGGACGCTGAAGTGGAGGATCTTTCTGTGGCAATTTTTGAATATGACGATGCCGTGGCGGTATTCACGGCTTCTCAGCTACACCACGGGTCAAGAAGCTTAATTGAGCTTCAGGGAGAGCACGCATCTATTTCCTGGCCGTTTTGTGTAAATGCCAATATTGAAAAGCCGGACGGATTTCCTATTGAAAATAAAAAACTAAAATCTGAAATCGAAAGCTTTTATGATTCGCTTAAAGACATAGAATACGAGCCCTTTACCGCACAGCTTGACGATGTGCTGACAGCAATAGAAACAGAGGGGCAACCTTTGGTTAGCGCCACTGATGGATATAGGGCAATGGAACTGATAGGCAAAATATATAGGACGGCGGGAATAGCAATTGCCAATCGATAATTCAAAAATCTGCGGCGGATTCTTTTCCGCTTTAAAGTTGGAGGACTATACTCTAACAAGCGTCAGCATTGGGTTGAAATCATCTAAAAAACCCTAATGTTCCTGTTTGAAGCAACACGCTCTAAGAAAAATGACTTGCGGTTTTTTAAAATATATTGTATAATTATTTTGGTAGCAGTATTTCATGAATTTTCGGATATTTTTGATAAGGGGGGAGAAACAATGGATTGGTTTAAAAACAGCAAAACAAAGGCCATGTTTTCCGCCATTAAGGATGCGTTGCTTGAAGTTTTGAGGGGAAATTTAAGCCGTCCCGAAAGCGTCGAAAACGAAGAAACAAATGAAATTCTAAATATAATAGGAGATATAGCCGACAAATTTTCATCCGAAGCGCATGAACGCGAAACGGCGCTCAAAACGAAAAGGGAGTATGAAAATCTGCTTAAGGAAAATATTCGTGTCGCTGAAGAGGTTTCGTCTGCCCAAGCGTTGCTTTTATCTCATATTAGCCGTGAGATAAGAACCCCGATGAATAGTATAATCGGATTTTCTGAATTGGCGTTGGACGACGTTATTCCCCCTAATACCCGAGAATATTTAAACAAAATCATTGACAGTTCAGACTGGCTTTTGCATACAATAGACGACATTATAGATGTCGCAAAAATTGAATCTGGTAAAATTGAACTTGAAAGCGTGCCTTTCGATTTGCGCAAGGTATTCGAAAATTGCAAGGCTTCTGCCATGCTGAGCGCAAAGAAAAAGGGAGCGGAATTATATTGTTATGCCGAACCGACCGTTGGGAGAAAGATGGTAGGAGACCCTGTTAGACTGCGTCAGGTTTTGCTTAATTTGCTTTCTGCCGCGTTAAATTTCACAGCCGGCGGCTCCGTAAAGCTTTTGGCGTATATCACAAGTATGGGCGAAAACTGCTGCGCAGTATGTTTCGAGGTAAAGGGCGCCGATTTTAATAACAAGCAAGCAGGCATGGTATTTGAGCTGTTTAAACAAAACGGAGCAAAAAGTATTAAAGACATAAAGAAACATGAATATGTCGGTACGGGTCTTATTATAGCTAAAAACATAATTGAACTTATGGGCGGAAAGTTGGAAATGGAGAGCGTTTCCGGTGAAGGAGGAGGATTTAGCTTTGAGCTTCAGTTCGAAACTATAGAGGCTCCCGTTGACATGCCTGAAGAAGTAAAAAGCAGAGAAACGGAGATTAAAAAACCTCTTTTTAGCGGAGAAGTATTGGTTTGCGAAGACAATCTGATGAATCAGCAGGTCGTTTGTGAACATCTTTCAAGGGTTGGGCTGAAATTTGATTTGGCTCAAAATGGCAAAGAAGGGATAGACCATGTTGTACGCCGAATGGAGCGAGGGGAAAGGCCTTTTGATCTGATTTTTATGGATATCCACATGCCGGTAATGGACGGAGTGGAGGCGGCCTCGTATATTTTTAAACTTGAAACCGGCACACCGATCGTGGCGATGACGGCAAATATCATGTTTAGCGACCGCGCGCGCTGCCAAACTAGCGGTATGCGCGACTTTATCGGAAAGCCTTTCACAGCGCAGGAGCTTTGGCGCTGTTTGCTGAAATACATAAATCCTATAGGGATTGACGACGTTGATGAGACTGGAGGGGAATCCGGATTTGATGAAAAGTTTAATATGCGGCTGAGATCTGATTTTATAAAAGGAAATAGCGAAGGGATTAAAGCAATTGTGAGCGCAATAAATAAAGGCGACCTAAAATCAGCTCACAGGCTTGCGCACAGCCTTAAGACAGACGCCTCGATTATAGGAATGGACGACCTGAGCGAAGCGGCCGCTTCAGTTGAAGATCGGCTAAAGGACGGAATAAATTATGTTACGGAAGATATGTTGGTCTCACTTGAAAAAGAGCTTGATTCGGCGATCGACAAGTTGAATATTGTTTTGGGACACGCGGAGGGCTCTAGCGAACAAAGTGCCGAAAATTTAAGCCGCGAGGAAATTAAAAAACTTATAAAAAACATTGAACCGTTAATAAAAAGCGGCAACCCGGAGTGTTTGCGGTTTATCGGCGGACTTAGGGCAATAAAAGGCAGCGAAAAGCTGATCGAGCAAATGAATGATTTTGATTTTGCTCAAGCCGAACTTACGCTTGAGGTGCTGAAAAAAGAATTGGAGTAGTTTATGAGAGGCGGGAGCTTTATGAAAACAGTTAAAAGTTCTGCTTGTTTAGCGTTTGCGGGCGTTTTTGCCTTTTTTCTTTTATTTTCAGGCTTCAAAACAGTTTCGGATAATAATAATAGTGAATCAGGAAACTCGGAACATTACAGCTCTTTTCGCGACATACCCGGTGTGACTGAAGAGGAAATCGCGGCAATAGATGTCCTTCGTGAAAAAAATGATTATTTTGTTTATGGCATGCCGTTAACTGTTGACTCGTTTTTAGTAGAAGGAGAGATAAGGGGATATTCGGCCATTTTGTGCGATTGGTTAAGCAAACTGTTTGATATTCGATTCAAACCGGAGTATTACTCGTTCAGAGACTTGATCGACGGGCTTAAAAGCCATGAAATCGACTTTAGCGGCGAGTTGGCGATAAATGATGAGCGCCGGGAAATTTATTTTATGACCGATGCTATTGCGGAGCATTATTTGAAATATTATCGGCTTGAAGACAGCGAGCCGCTCTCGGAAATTGCGGAAAAGCGCAAGCTTAGATATGGCTTTATTGAAGATGGGATCACACACGAAATTATTGGGATAGAACCCCCTGAAAATTCGTTTGAGACAGTATTTGTATCCGAGTTGGAACAGGTTCACAGTCTGCTTAAAAGCGGAGCTATTGACGCTTTTTTTAACAGTGATAGCGCCGAGGCTTTTTTTGACCGCTATGACGACATTACTTCAGAGAGCTACTTGCCGCTGATTTATGTGTCTATCGGAATGGCGACCCAAAATCCGGAGCTTGCCCCTGTGATCTCGGTGATTCAAAAAGCTATTAAAAACGGCGCGATGAAAAATTTTACAGAATTTTATAGAGAAGGGCGCGAAGAATATTTAAAGCACAAATTAAATCAGAAATTAACAAACGAAGAGCGCGAATATATAAAAGCCCATCCGGAGGTGAGCTTTGCGGCGCAATACGACAACTATCCGATAAGCTTTTATAACGGATACGAAGACGAGTGGCAGGGAATTGCTTTTGACGTATTGGCTGAAGCGGAAAAGCTCACGGGATTAAAATTTAAGCTTATAAAAAATGAAAGAATCCATTGGCCGCAAATTCTAAAAATGCTTGAAAATGGCGAAATTCCCATGATATCTGATCTTATACGAACAAAAGATCGGGAGGGGCGGTTTCTTTGGCCTGAAAACGAGGTGGTGATTGGAAACTACTCGCTTATTTCAAAATCCGACTACCCAAACATAAGCATCAACGAAGTTTTAAAAGCAAGGGTGGGGGTAGCGCGGGGCACGGCTTATGAAAAGCTGTTTAAAACATGGTTCCCTAGCCACGTAAATACGATAGAATATGGAACCGTAAACGAAGCTTATGAGGCGCTTGAACGCGGCGAGACGGATATGGTTATGTCTACCCAACTTCAACTTTTAATGATAACTAATTATCTAGAAAAGGTAGGGTATAAATCAAATATAGTCTTTGATTATACCTATGGTTCCACCTTTGGGTTTAATAAGGATGAGACGGTTCTTTGCTCTATAATGGATAAGACGATGGAGCTTATTGACGTCGGGTTGATTTCAAGGCAGTGGACATCTAAGACTTATGACTACAGGGCAAAATTGCTTGAATCGCAATTTCCATGGCTGATGGGCACTATTATAATGTTTCTATTCGTAATTTTACTTCTTTTTATTATAAGCTTAAAAAAACGGCATGAAGGCCAGCGGCTTGAAAAGCTTGTGGTTGAACGAACCAACGAATTAGAGCTGCGGACAGCAATGCTTTCAACTATGTTGAATTCTATTCCGGATTTGGTATTTTGTAAAGATTTAGACTTTAATTTTATGCTGTGCAACAAAAGCTTTGAGGATAATTTCGGGGTTTCTGCAAAAGATATTGTCGGCAAAAACGATGCGGGCATTCCTTATTTGCCTGAAGAAATCTTAAAAAAATTTAAAGAAACGGAACGAGTGGTAATAAGAGAACGGCGTATGTTGGTGGCAGATGAAATCGTACCAAGAGCAAACGGAGAAACGCAGTATTTTGAGACTATAAAAGTTCCGATTATTAAAAACGGCCGGTTAATAGGTCTTCTCGGCGTTGCCAGAGATATTTCGCAGCGTAAGGCTGCCGAAGAAGAAGCTCGAATAGCGTCTCTAGCCAAATCTGACTTTCTTGCCCATATGAGCCATGAAATAAGAACCCCCATGAACAGCATTATTGGATTTTCAGAGTTGGCCATGGACGACGACATATCAATTAAAACCAGGAAATATCTTAATAAAATTTCGGATAATTCATATTGGCTTTTAAAAATTATAGACGATATTCTAGATATATCAAAAATCGAGTCCGGCAAAATGAAACTCGAAAATGTGCCGTTTGGGCTGAATAATCTATTAAAAAAATGCCGCGCCGAAATTGCGCCTAAAGCTTTGGAAAAAGGGATAGCGCTTCGCTTTTATTCTGAGCCGGCCACGGGGAGGAAGCTTATTGGCGATCCCATGCGCCTTCGTCAAGCGCTTGTTAATATATTATCAAACGCGGTTAAATTCACAAAAACCGGCATGGTTAAGCTTTCGGTTTATATTACTGGAACGACAGAACACACTCACACAATTCGTTTTGAGATTCAAGACAGCGGAATAGGAATGACTAAGGAACAGATAGTCAAAATATTTGACCTATTTACACAAGTAGAAACCGGCACCACCCGTAAATATGGAGGGACTGGTTTGGGGCTGTCGATTACAAAAAGCATTATTGAGCTTATGGGAGGCAGACTGGATGTTGAGAGCATACCGGCTGTAGGCAGCAAATTCAGTTTTGAGCTTACGTTTGATACAATTAATGTTCCTGAAGGACCGTCTGATAAAAAAGAGGCCGACCGCTCGGATGAGATAGAAAGGCCGTTTTTCGACGGTGAAATCCTGTTGTGCGAGGACAATGCGATGAACCAACAGGTCATTTGTGAGCACTTAAGCAGGGTCGGGCTTAAAACAGTGGTGGCGCAAAACGGACGTGAAGGGGTTGATATTGTTTTGAGCCGCGCCAAAATAGGCAAGCCGTTTGATCTTATTTTTATGGATATACATATGCCTGTTATGAACGGTATTGAGGCTTCTGAAAAAATTGTTAAGGCAAAAATAGAAACGCCGATAATAGCTATGACCGCCAATATAACTAAAGCTGATCGTGAGCTTTATAAAAAAAGCGGTATGCTTTATTGTGTGGGAAAACCTTTTACCTCTCAGGAATTGTGGCAGTGTTTGTTAAACCATCTGGTTCCTATAAGCTTTGAAAAAGACGAGAATAAACGATTTACAGGTATTGAAGATGAAAAACTTATGCTAAAGTTAAAGATAGGTTTTTATAAAGAAAATAAGGATATATTCGATGAAATAAAAAAGGCTCTCGACACGGAAGATCGCAAAACGGCCCATAGATTGGCGCACAGTTTGAAAACCAATGCGGCGCTGATAGGGAAATTGGAGCTTCAAAAAGTATCGACCGAGCTTGAAACAACGCTTAAAAATGATGGAATTTCAGTTTCAGAAGAACAATTACGCTTGTTTAAATCTGAATTAAGCGATGTTTTAAAAGAATTTAAACCCATAGTTGACAAAAGCCGCGAAGAAGCTTTAAAAACAAAAGGCGAAACTTTAGAAAGGGAAATGATAATCCGGATTCTAAATGAGCTTGAGCCTTTGATAAAAAGCGGAAATCCCGAATGCCTTATGTTTATCGAAAGCATTCGAGCAATACCGGGTGGAGGGGAGCTTATATCACAAATGGAAGAATATGATTTTGAACTCGCGCTTAAGACGCTTTATAATCTGATGAAAGGCATGGAAAAATCTAATGCTTGAATCCCAAAAAAACAAGCTTTTGATAGTTGACGATCAAAAATCGAACCTTATGGTTTTAACTAATATACTGATTTCAGAATATACGGTTTACACTGCTAAAGATGGTATAGGCGCTATTAAAAAGGCAAAGGAATATCTGCCCGACTTAATTCTTTTGGACATAATAATGCCGGGGATGGACGGATATGAAGTTTTAACGACATTAAAGGAGATTAATGAAACAAAGCATATTCCGATAATTTTTATCACTGGATTGAGCAGTCCAGAAGATGAGCAAAAGGGATTGTCTTATGATGCAGCGGATTATATCAGCAAGCCTTTTAATTCTGAGATAGTAAAGCTGAGAGTTCGGCATCAGATCCGGATAGTCAATCAACTTCGCACCATTGAACGACTGACATTGACGGACCAACTGACTGATTTGCCAAATCGCCGGAGCTTTGACAGCCGAATATCTTTAGAGTGGGATCGCGCCATAAGAGAAAAAACGCCCATAAGCGTTTTAATAATGGATTTGGATAAATTTAAACAATACAACGACGCGTACGGACATCAACAAGGTGACCTGTTGCTTCAGAGCATGGCCGGAGTATTTAAAACAGTTTTTAAACGCTCTACGGACTTTGTTGCGAGGTGGGGCGGCGAAGAGTTTTTGGCGCTTCTTGCAGGTATTGGTTCGGAGGAAGCGATGCAAATTGCCGAACAGATTCGCGAAAGAGTTGAAGCTATGCAGATTCCTTGTCCTTCCACGGGCAAACTAACCGAAATTACTATAAGTATAGGGGTAAATACCGAAACGCCGCTGCCGAACAGCTCAATAGTCGATTTTATCCGGAGGGCGGACGAATCCCTTTATATCGCGAAGCAAACAGGAAGAAATAAGGTTATCAGTGAATTTTAATTAGTCGGCTTAACGTGCGCCTTTCCCGGATAAAACCGCTATAACCGTTTTAAATATTATAAGAAAATCAAGACAAAAGGATTGATGATCGACATAATACAGCTCTAACTCCACCCTTTCATCGTAACTAACGCTGCTCCTTCCGCTAACCTGCCAATAACCTGTAAGACCGGGCTTTACACTTAAAAACCTATCTTTATTGTCTCCATATTTTTCAAGTTCTTGAAAAACTATAGGACGTGGCCCGACAATACTCAGGTTGCCGATGAAAATGTCCCAAATCTGTGGAAGCTCGTCTAAACTCGTTTTTCTCAGCAACTTTCCGATATTCGTTATTCGCGGGTCGTCTTTAAGCTTAAAGTTTTCTTCGAACTCTTTTTTTTGCTCTGGTGAAAACTTCGTTATAAGGTCTTGAGCATTGCAGACCATGCTCCTGAATTTATGCACGGTTATTGGTTTGCCATGAAGACCTAAACGGCTATGGCTAAAAAAAACCGCTCCTCTTGATTCTTTTGGCTTTTTTAGGTCTTCAAGCTTAATAAGCGCGTATATAATCAAAAATAAAGGCGAGAATAGTATCAGAGATAATATTGACAGGACAATGTCTATAGTCCTTTTTATCAAACGGTAAACGCTGTGTTTAAAGGCTCGGGTGTTAAGCTGACGATTTAAGCGGCCGTCAGCTTCGCTTTTTTGTTCGGACTCGGGATCGGATATTTCAAAGTCGGTCATAAAGCCATCGTTCCCCTTTATAAATTATAGCAAATTGCGTAAACATTTTGAAATGAATTACATGTTTACGTTTGGCGCTGAAAGTGGCGCACTGCAGCTTTGCCGCAGATGGTTGAATAAACGATATACTTTATTTTAGCAAATAACAAATTAAAAGTCAAGGCATAAAAAACGGGGAGCGAAACAGCTCTCCGTTTGTATTTATTGTAACACTATTTTATTACGCTCGCACTAATGACAAATATTTCTCGCGTCATTTTGACTATTTGCCCTGGTCAAACTGATTAAAATTGTTGTCAGCCTCGCTTCTCAGTTTAAAGCGCGAAGTCAGTTCTGATAACATATCAGACTGTTCGCTCATTTTTTCACCGGCTGCGGAGCTTTGTTCGGCTGTTGCGGAATTTTGCTGTATTACCTGTGCCACTTGGTTGATGCCGGCATTGACTTCTGAAATAGCGGACGCCTGCTCATCGGATAAAATTGCCATCTGCCTGACTATTTCGGCGCTTTCGTTTATACCTTCAACAATTTCATTAAGTGAAACGGAGGTTTCTCCGGCAATGCTTAATCCTAAATTGGCTTTTTGTATTGAGTTTTCGATCAATCCGCCGGTGTTTTTAGCCGCTTCGGCGCTTTTAGAAGCAAGGTTTCTGACCTCTTCGGCCACCACGGCAAAACCTTTTCCGGCCTCGCCCGCGCGCGCGGCTTCGACCGCGGCGTTAAGCGCTAAAATATTGGTTTGAAAGGCGATATCGTCAATAACTTTGATGACTTTTTCTATTTGGCCGCTGGCATCGCTGATTTCGTTCACCGCTTTCATCATTTCAGACATTTGAGCGCTGCCTTTTTCGGCATCGCTTTTTATGGTGTCGGCAAGCAGGTCGGCTTTATTGGCCATTTTAGCATTGCTCCTTGTCTTTTCTGCAATGCTAGAGGCAGAAGCTGCAAGCTGCTCGATGGTTTCCGCTTGTTTGGCCGAGCCTTTAGCTAACGCCTGCGCTCCATCGGCGATTTGCTTTGACCCGGCTTGCACTTGATTGGCTGCGGCGCTGACATCTTGAAGAGCGCTGTTTGTATTGAAAAGCATATTATTGATAGCGCGGTTGACAACGTCTTTTTCTGAGCGGATAAGAACGGTTAAAGAATAGTCGCCGTCAGCCATTTGGGACATGGATTCGGCCTGAAATCGGATGCCGTCGATCATTTTTATAAACGCATGTTTAAGAGCGATCAGCTCATTTTCGGCTTTTCTTTTTTCAACTTTTAAATTAACGGATTCAATATCTCCAACGGCAATGGCTTCAGCTGCCGAAGTCAGTAACGGAAGCTCTTTAAGGCTTTTGCGCACTATTATTAATATTATAGTTCCAACGGCAATAATAAGAGCAAATCCCAACGATATAACGATCCAAATCAAAGTATTTGAGGCGGCTGTCGCAGTGTCTTCCGGAACGAGCCCGCAAACGCCCCAGTATTTGCCTGTATTTCCGACCATAACTCCGGACATTAAAAGCCTTACGTTTTCTTTTGAAATATCGGAATAATCCTTTACTTCGATGCTTCCTCCACTTGTAAGTATGCCTTCGATTGCGGCCGAATGCTTATTAAGCCACTGCGTTGAATAATGTTTCATAATAAGGTTTTCGTCTATATGCGAAGCGTAAAACCCGCCCGGAGAAATTACGAATATATAACCGTCGTCAAGTATACTTTCTGAGTTCATGATCTCGGTTACTTTTTCAAGCGTTATGTCGGCCCCCACAACGCCGGAGACGCGTCCGTTATGCACGATCGGAACCGCTATAGAATATAGTAGCGTTTCCTTTCCTTCGATCATATGCGGAAATGGGTCGGTAATATACGGCCGGCCCGAGTTGCGCGCGCCAAGATAAAAATCTCCATCGCCCTCGACAGTATAGTTAGCCAACGGTTCTAGCGCGTATCCGTTTCCATTTCTTGTCACATAGGGGATGAACCTCCCTGTTTCGTCGTGATATTCGTTGGCGTTTATGTACTCGCTATCCTTATTGTCTAAAGCGTTAGGTTCCCAACATGTCCAAACCCCCAGTAAATTTTCGTCTGACATAAGTATGTCGGATAGGATGTCAACTATTTTCGCGCGTTTATCTTCAGATTTTGGACCCATGGCAACACTGTCTACAACCGGGGCCGCCGAATTAACTATACTGTATGCGCCCTTGCAAAGAGCTTCAAACTTGTTTGAATACTCACTTACGCTTGAGTTTATCAATCTGCCGGTTAAATCGTCGGTCGACGACGAAGCTAAAAAGCCGACTGTGGCCGTCAAAGCAATAACGCCTGTGATCAACATAGCAAGAGCGGGAAATAAAATAGTTGTTTTTAAACTTGTTTTTCTCATGCCTATCCCCCTGGTTTAGTTTATTTTTATAAAATATAACCGCGTTTATGGTCCCTGTCTCTTAGACGGCGGGCTGTAATCGTTTAACTTTAAATTTTCTAAATTTAAAGTTAAACGAGGATTGCTCTGTTTGCGAACAGCGACCGCAACGCGCACGCTGCGGAACCCCTTTGGCTTAAAAAATACTTAGTATTTTTTAAGCCAAAGGGTATACATGCTGACGCTGGTTAAAACACTGGAAGAGGCTGCTCCTCAGATGTTTGAATTTATTTTATCATATAAGGTTTTAAAAATCAAGTTAAATTTTAAAAGTAATTTATATATAGAGTAAAAAAATGTGAAAAAAACTGTATCTTTTATACAAAAAAATAGCCAAACAAAAAGCAATTTATATATAGAGTAAAAAATTGTGAAAAAAAACTGTACGTTTATACAAAAAAATTCGCCAACCAAAAGGTCGACGAATTATTTGGAATATTTCTTTGATGGAGCTTCTAATCAGATTCGAACTGATGACCTCGTCCTTACCAAGGACGCGCTCTGCCGACTGAGCTATAGAAGCGCAAAATATGGGATAAAATGTGGGGCATAAGGACTTTATGTCAATAATATCTTGATTATAACATAAAACAATATATATGTCAATATATTTTTTAAATATTTTAATGTTTATACAATAAAACCCTTGACAATTTATAGAAATTGTTGTATACTAATAAAATGTATCATTATGGATACTTATGTGCTTTTTTTCCATTTACGTATCCGTAGTCGTGTAAATTTTAAAGGGAGTTGATAAGCCTATGGTTAATGTCAAGCAAGTACAACTCGGTAAAGTCAGCCGCATGAGTTTTTCAAAAATCAATGAGGTTTTAGAGATACCTAACCTTATTGAGGTGCAGAAAAATTCGTATAGATGGTTCGTTGAGGAAGGGATAAGGGAAGTATTTGACGATATTTCAGAAATCACCGACTCAAACGGAAAGCTTGTTTTGAACTTTGTCGATTACCGTCTTGACGATAAACCCAAGTATACTATAAGTGAATGCAAAGAACGAGATGTTACCTATGCCGCACCCCTTAAAGTAAAGGCTCATCTTCGCAATGAGGATACCGGTGAAGTGGTCGAAAATGAAATTTTCATGGGTGATTTTCCCTTGATGACCGACAGCGGAACTTTTATAATCAACGGCGCAGAGCGTGTTATAGTGTCACAGCTTGTGCGTTCTCCCGGCGTTTATTACAGCTTTGATTACGATAAGACGGGGAAAAGACTTTTTAAAGCCACGGTTATTCCCAACCGAGGGGCGTGGTTGGAATACGAGATGGACTCAAACGATGTTTTTTATGTCCGTATAGATAAAAACCGTAAAATCCCGGCCACAACGCTTATTCGCGCGCTTGGGAAGGGAACCGACGATGATATTATTGATTTATTCGGCGACGACGAACGGATAAACCAGACAATATCACAAAAAGATATAACCAAAAACAACGAGGAAGCGTTGCTCGAAGTATATAAGAAGTTGCGGCCAGGGGAGCTGCCGACGGTCGAGTCGGCGCAAAATCATTTAAACACTTTGTTTTTTGACGCGAAACGTTATGACTTATCGCGTTTCGGCCGTTATAAATACAATAAAAAGCTGGGGGTCGCAAATCGTCTTGCCGGGCATGTTTTGGCAAGCTCGGTCATCAATCCGCTCACTGGCGAGCTTATGTTTTCTGAAAAGGAATATGTTACTAACGAGATGGCGGCTGAAATTGAGCAGGCCGGCGTTATGGAAGTGCTGCTTTCCGGCGAAACGGGAGAGGTGAAGGTAGTTGGCAATGGAATGGTCGATATAAGGCCGTACCTTCCCGACGGGATCGATCCATTTAAGTATGGCATAAACGAAAAGGTTTCTTTTCCTGTGCTGAAAGAAATTTTAGAGGCGGATTTATCGGACGAAGAGCTTAAAAAGACGCTTAAAGCAAACGCGGATAGGCTTATCCCAAAACATATTACTTTAGACGATATTTATGCTACGATAAGCTATTTTATAAATCTTTGCGAAGATGTTGGAACGATCGATGATATTGATCATTTAGGGAATCGCCGTATCCGCTCGGTGGGAGAGCTTTTGCAGAACCAGTTTCGAATAGGGTTTGCACGTATGGAGCGCGTTATTCGTGAGAGAATGGGGCTTCAGGCACAGGACACCGAAAAGATATCTCCTAACTCGCTTATAAACATAAGGCCGGTAGTGGCGGCAATAAAAGAATTTTTTGGTTCTTCTCCGTTATCTCAGTTTATGGATCAAAACAACCCGTTGGCGGAGCTTACGCATAAGCGGCGCTTGTCCGCCCTGGGTCCGGGAGGACTTTCTCGTGATCGCGCGGGGTTTGAGGTTCGTGACGTTCACTATTCTCATTATGGCAGGATGTGTCCGATTGAAACGCCTGAAGGGCCTAACATCGGGTTGATTTCTTATCTCGCTTCATTCGCGAGGATAAATGAATACGGATTTATCGAGGCGCCTTATCGCAAAGTAGATAAATCGAGCGGCAGGGTGACCGGAGAGGTGGTTTATATGACCGCCGATGTAGAGGATTTATACACGGTTGCTCAGGCAAATGAGCCGCTGGACGATGAGGGGCACTTTTTAAGAACGCGTGTGACCGCGCGGCATAGGGATGAGATAATAGAAATACCGAACGATCATATAGATTATATGGACATTTCGCCGAAGATGTTAGTATCGGTTGCGACGGCGATGATTCCTTTCCTTGAAAATGACGATGCTAACCGGGCTCTAATGGGTGCCAATATGCAGCGCCAGGCGGTTCCTCTTATGCTGACTGAAAATCCAATAGTCGCGACCGGCATGGAGTATAAGGCTGCAATTGATTCGGGAGTCGTTGTTATTGCCGAGCAGAGCGGCAAGGTGAGCAGGGTTTGCTCGGATGAAATTGTTATCATAGGCGAAAACGGCAGAGAAAATATTTATAAATTAATAAAGTTTAAGCGTTCAAATCAGGGAACCTGCATAAATCAAAAGCCGATAGTAAAAAAAGGAGACTCTGTTCAAAAAGGCGATGTTTTAGCTGACGGGCCGGCCACTTCTGATGGGGAAATTTCACTTGGGAAAAACGTGTTGATCGGATTTATGACTTGGGAAGGCTATAATTACGAGGATGCTGTTTTGATTAGCGAGAGGTTGGTTTATAACGATGTGTTCACCTCGATTCACATTGAGGAATATGAGCTTGAGTGCCGTGACACTAAGTTGGGGCCGGAAGAAATTACCCGGGATATCCCGAATTTAAGTGAGGACGCGCTGAAAGATTTGGATGAGCGCGGAGTCATTCGCATTGGAGCCGAAGTGCGCGCTGGGGATATATTGGTTGGAAAGGTTACCCCAAAAGGGGAAACAGAACTAACGGCCGAGGAACGTTTGCTTCGCGCGATTTTCGGCGAAAAGGCGCGTGAGGTTCGCGACAATTCGTTAAAGGTGCCGCACGGCGAAAGCGGTATAGTCGTTGACGTTAAAGTTTTCAACCGCGAAAACAGCGATGAGTTGTCACCCGGCGTAAATATGGTAGTGCGCTGTTATATCGCGCAGAAAAGAAAAATATCAGTTGGGGACAAGATGGCGGGCCGGCATGGGAATAAAGGCGTTGTTTCTCGCATACTTCCGGTTGAGGACATGCCGTTTTTGCCAGACGGAACCCCTTTGGATATTGTGCTTAATCCGCTGGGAGTTCCGTCGCGCATGAATATAGGACAGGTATTGGAAGTGCATTTGGGATACGCTGCAAAGGTGCTTGGCTGGAACGTTATGACGCCGGTGTTTGACGGAGCGCAAGAGACGGACATCCTTGAAATGCTGAACCGAGCAAAACTGTCTGAAGACGCTAAAATAGAGCTTTATGACGGTCGGACCGGAGAAATGTTTGACAATCCCGTAACGGTCGGATATATGTATTATCTTAAGCTTCACCATTTGGTTGACGACAAAATACACGCAAGATCAACCGGACCTTATTCGCTAGTTACGCAGCAGCCGCTTGGCGGTAAAGCACAGTTTGGCGGACAGCGTTTCGGAGAGATGGAGGTTTGGGCGCTTGAGGCTTATGGCGCCGCCTATACACTTCAGGAAATTCTTACCGTTAAATCAGACGATGTAGTAGGGCGCGTAAAGACATATGAAGCGATAGTTAAGGGAGACAATGTCCCGAAAGCCGGAGTGCCCGAAAGCTTTAAGGTTTTGATAAAAGAGCTTCAATCACTGGGTTTGGATGTTAAGGTGCTGGACTTTGACAATCGTGAAATAGACCTTAAGCAGAATTTTGATGACGACGACGATGTCGGAATTGTTAACGCGGAGGATTTTGAGTATATAGCGGAAGACGGGGAACTTGACGCGGCTTATATCACCGGTGATATTGAGGATAATGATTTCTTTGCCGATGACGATGAAGGCGAGGATGAAGACGGTGAGGACGGTTTTGACGAAGAATCTGCGATTGATGATGGTGCGGAAGAGAAATTTGACGATATTTACGGAGATGACGACGATGATTGATAATTGAAAATTATTCGTGTCTGTCAGTTTGCCGTGAAAACGGCAATTCAGGAATAAATTTAAATCATTTAAATTTGCCGCGAAGCGACACTAAATTTATTGCCCCTGCACCAAACACTCGACAATTATTACGTATCTTTTGTCGCTGAACCGCTTTAATTTTTTTAAATATAAATGGATGTTCGCGTCAAAATTGCATTGTTGACGATAAAATACTACGTGATATTTTTTCTAATGTTTGTTGCAGGGGCAATAATTATTAATTTGTCAATTGAATAAACGGGGGTATAGATTTGTTTAATGCGTTTGAGTCAATGAAAATAGGGCTGGCATCGCCCGGGCAGATCCGCGAATGGAGCTTTGGTTCGGTGGAACGCCCCGAGACTATCAATTACAGGACCCAAAAGCCTGAAAAAGACGGGTTGTTTTGTGAGCGTATATTTGGGCCGCAAAAGGACTGGGAATGCAATTGCGGGAAGTATAAGCGCATTAGGTTCAAGGGGAAAATATGTGAGCGTTGCGGCGTTGAGGTCACCCGCAATAAAGTTCGGCGCGAAAGGATGGGACATATTGAACTTGCCGCGCCGGTTTCACATATCTGGTATTTTAAAGGGACTCCGTCGCGTATAGGACAGGTGTTGGACATTTCGCCAAAGCGGCTGGAGGAAGTGCTTTATTTTACGAAGTATATCGTTATTGACGCGGGAGATACCGTGTTGACCAAGGGGCAACTTTTGTCTGAAAAAGAACATTCGGACATGCGCCAAAGCTATGAGGACGGCTTTTATGCAAAGATGGGTGCTGAAGCGGTTAAAGAATTGCTTGGAGAGTACAGTGCCGATCGATTTGATTATTACTTCACGGCAAACTCAGGAGATTTTGCCAAAATAACGGGCTTTAATAAAATGAAGCTTGAGGATTATCTTGCCGGTCGATATCGTATAATAAGCGCCATGCCGGACGACATAACGCCCGACAGGGGATATACGCAAAAGGAGTGTGAATTTAACGAAGGGCAGGTAATTCCTCGTAAAATATATGAGGAAGTTATAGCTTCGTTAAACCTTCGCCGCAAAAACGAGGGTAAAAAGCAGATCGAAACCAAAACCGGCTCAAAATACATCGAAGAGTTATTTGAAAACGCGGCGGCTGAAAATCCTGACAATGAGCTTATCGCAAAGCATGAGAAGAGCAAATGGATAAATAATATCGAATGGTTGGCGAATGACTTAAAGGGACAGCTAGCAAATACGCAGCAAGGACAAAAGAGATTAAAGCTATTAAAACGTCTTGACGTTATCGAGGCGTTCAGGCTTTCTAGAAATTCTCCGGAATGGATGATTTTAGATGTCGTACCGGTAATTCCGCCGGATATACGGCCTATGGTTTTATTGGACGGAGGCCGGTTTGCGACCTCTGACCTTAACGACCTTTACCGGCGCGTTATAAACCGTAATAACCGTCTTAACAAGATGATCGAGCTTCGCGCGCCAGAGATAATTATAAGAAATGAAAAACGCATGCTTCAAGAAGCGGTAGACGCATTGATTGATAATGGCAGGCATGGCAGGGCTGTTACCGGGCCGTCAAATCGCCCGCTTAAATCTCTTTCGGATATGCTCAAAGGCAAGCAGGGGCGTTTTCGCCAAAATTTGTTGGGAAAGCGCGTTGACTATTCGGGGCGTTCGGTTATTGTGGTTGGTCCCGATCTTAAAATCGATCAGTGCGGGCTTCCCAAGGAGATGGCTATTGAGCTGTTTAAGCCGTTTGTTATGAAAGAGTTAGTGGAACGGGGGCTTTCGAATAATATTAAAAGCGCGCGGAAGATGGTTGAGCGCGCGCGCGAAGAAGTGTGGGACGTTCTGGAGGACGTTATCAAGGATCACCCTGTGCTGTTAAATCGTGCCCCAACTCTCCACAGGCTAGGCATTCAGGCGTTTATGCCGGTATTGGTCGAAGGACGGGCGTTAAAGTTGCATCCACTTGTTTGCACCGCTTATAACGCGGATTTCGACGGCGACCAAATGGCCGTTCACCTTCCGCTGTCGTCGGAGGCACAGGATGAGGCAAAAACGCTTATGCTTGCGGCCAACAACTTGTTAAAACCGTCAGACGGCCGGCCGGTCACCGTGCCGACGCAGGATATGGTTTTGGGTTCTTATTATCTTACTCTGACCAAAGACGGGGAAAAGGGCGAGGGAAAAGTATTTCGCGATCAAAATGAAGCTATAATGGCATATCATGAAGGGGACATAACCCTGCATTCGAAGATAAAAGTGCGTGTGGAAAAAGATAATGGCGAGAAGGTTATCAGGCGGATGGTGGACACCACGGTGGGTAAGCTTATTTTTAACGAAAATATTCCGCAGGATTTGGGTTTTGTTGACCGCACGTCGACTGAAACTATGCTTGATCCCGAGATAAACGATAAGGTCGGAAAAGATAAGTTGGGAAAAATTATTGACCGTTGCATTAAAATTCACGGCACGGCGTTTACGGCGCAAATATTGGATAAAATCAAATCGCTTGGATTTAAGTATTCGACAAAGTCTGCTATCACCGTTGCGGTAGTGGACGCGGTTATCCCGCCTGAAAAGAAACAGATCCTTAATGACGCGGAAAAGCAAGTTGATGAGATAAACGAAAACTTCGCCAATGGTTTTCTTTCTAATAAGGAGAGAAAAGAAGCGGTTGAGGAAGTTTGGAAGAAAGCGACTGACGATGTTTCGGCAAAGCTGACAGAAAATCTTGACGAATATAATCCCATATTTATGATGGCGGATTCGGGAGCGCGAGGAAGCAAGAACCAGATCCGTCAATTAGCCGGAATGCGCGGACTGATTGCAAACACGTCAGGGGAAACGATTGAGATACCTATTCGCGCTAATTATCGTGAAGGACTTAACATTCTTGAATATTTTATATCTTCACGCGGCGCACGTAAGGGTTTGGCGGACACAGCTCTTCGCACAGCCAACTCGGGTTATCTTACCCGGCGTTTGGTGGATGTGTCGCAGGAGGTCATAATACGCATAGATGATTGTCATTCTGAGTACGGTATTGAGGTTTATGAGATTCGCAACGGAAACGAGCTTATCGAGCCGTTGGAGGAAAGGCTTTTTGGACGATATTTGGTTGAAGATTTTATCGATGCGGAGGGAAATGTTATTGTCTCTAAAGAAAGGCTGATCGGCGACAGTGATATAAAAAAGATAGTGAACTCAGGCGCTAAAAACGTGAAAATACGTTCGGTGCTAACCTGTAAGGCGAAGCATGGGGTTTGCGCAAAATGCTATGGTTCTTCGCTCGCAAACGGCAATCCTATCACGATCGGCGAAGCGGTTGGGATAATCGCCGCGCAGTCGATAGGAGAACCGGGCACTCAGCTAACTATGAGAACTTTCCATACCGGCGGAATCGCTTCTGCTGAGGATATAACACAGGGTTTGCCGCGCGTGGAAGAGCTTTTTGAGGCTAGGCGACCTAACAGCAGCGCAATAATAACCAAAATCAGCGGCACTGTTAAGATAGAAGAAATAAAGAAAACCAGGCATGTGGTGGTGGTTGGGGAGGATGGCCTTCAAGAGGCATATTCCGTTCCGTTCGGCTATCGTCTCAGGGTGGCGGAGAACAGCGAGGTAACCGAAGGAGACGCCCTGACTGAAGGGAGTATAAACCCGCATGACGTGCTTCAGGTAAAAGGGGAGCAAGCTGTTCAGAATTATATAATTTCCGAAGTGCAGAAGGTGTATCGACTGCAGGGAGTTGACATCAATGATAAGCATATTGAGGTAATAGTGCGCCAAATGATGAGAAAGGTTAGAGTTGAGGATTCTGGGGACAGCTATCTGTTACCCGGGTCGGCCGTAGATAAAAATGAAATCCAGCGAATTACGGATGAACTGAAGGAACTTGAAGCGAATGGCACAGAGGTTGCGTATCCGCAAACTACTCCATTGCTACTGGGAATTACTAAAGCTTCGCTTTCTACCGACAGCTTTTTGTCGGCGGCTTCGTTTCAGGAGACGACCCGCGTGCTGACTGATGCCGCGATCCATGGCAAGATCGACCCGTTATTGGGATTAAAAGAAAACGTTATCATTGGAAAGCTTATACCTGCGGGAACCGGGATGGATTAACAAAAATTATAGCATTTTGAAAAACGAAAACGTTTTATCAAAATGCTATAGTTATAACCTCGTTTAATTTTAAATTTATTAAATTAAAGTTAAACGATTATAAAACACTGAAGGAGACTCCGCCGCAGATGTTTGAACCGGAGTTGCGTTGTCAATAGCTCTTATTCAAACGGCCTATAGAACTCAAGCTGAATTTTTAAGCCGTCCTGATCCCAGAAAAATCCGTCTTCCTCCGATATGGCATTTCCGTTTAACGTCGCGGTATATTCGTATTTCCTAACATAAACTTCGTTTAGCTCATCAGATGAAAACTCAGCGGATCCGTTAGGATCAACGCCTCCCGAGTAGTCGGGGAAAGCGGATAAATATTCTTTATAGCTGTCAAACGTTTGTTGTAGAAAAGATTCAAGCCTATATTTATCCTCGTCAATGTAATACTTGAATTCAAAATAATATTTATCTTTGAATTTAAAATTAAAAAAATCTTCAGGGTCAAACGAGGCGTCCCAATGGGGGGCAAAGTCTATATAACCTTCTTCCTCAGAAAGGCTGGCTGTCATTTGTGTGACATTCGCTGTGGAATTGAAGACCAAATCTAAAAATTCCCGCGCTTTTTCGTTATCGTTGTATTTTGAGCCGCGCAGGACATAGTCGGCATAATTTGTGAAGGTTAAAAGGTCGCCGTTTTGGTCTATATCATAAAACTCGCCCTTTGCTTTATTATAAAAATTAATGCTCATTTCTCCGCTGTCGTAATAATCAAAGGGCTTTTCTATATTTTTATTTCGGTCATAGTTTGTGTTTAAATTAACATATCCGGAATCACTTATAAGTTTTTGTCCATCGTCACTCATCAGATACGCATAAAGATTATCAGCGAATTCAACCGCGAAAGCATTGTTTTCGTCATAGTAAAGATAATTATATATAGTAATAGGATATGTTTCATAAAATATAGTTTCGTCATTTGGGGAAATGCCGTCTACGGATAACATTGTGACCTCTGAGTCGAGGTATTGCCTTTCGGTAAATGTGTACATATTATAGGCAACCGAATATTTTCCCTCGTCATAGCTCGCGATTTTTTCAATAACATCGCCCATGCCATGTATATACTCAACGTCTTTATCAATTAGGTCAGACCCTTCCATGAACTTGACCATTCTTATCTGCGAGCCGGAGTCGCTGTTTCTTTGATAGGCTTTGATCGGCGCGTCGTCTCCGCCAACCTCGGCCCAATTAGTTATTTTCCCGCTGTAAATATCTTTTATTTGCTTTGTAGTTAAATTTTTGATTGGATTGTTTTTATTTATAAGAAAAACAAAGGCTTCGCGAGTTATTTCTTTTTTTATTAAGTTTACTCCGCTGTTTTCCGCACTTTCAAGCAACTCGTCGCTATAATCAACTCCTATTAGAATATCATTTTCATTATCAATAAATTTTTTAAATGCCTCAACCGTCATATTATGCCACGCTTCTTCGCCGGAACCAAATAAATTTTTTAAAGACTGGTGAAGGGGAAGCATTGATGTAGATCCGTCAAGGCGCGCTTTTTCAAAATTTTCTGATAAGTATTTTTTTACTTCGGTTATATCAACTTCCGTATGTGTTTCTTGCGTAACAGTTTGTTCGGTGGTTTGCTCTGTTTTTTTTTGTTCAGGCTCATGGCTGCAAGCGGAAACGCTAATAGTTATGATAAACGCCGCCAGAATATAAATAACTTTTTTCATTTATTTTTACCTTCCTGTTTTTTAGTTCAAACTTAAAAATATCAATGCTATTTTTATATATCAAATTGCGTTTTTAAGGGAATGAATCACACAAAAATGTTCGCCGTCCGACACCTAAACTAGGTGCCGGACGCATCGCACTTTGCGCGGGATTCAAACATCTGCGGCGCAGCCGCTTCCAGTGTTTTATAATTATTTAATTTTAAATTTAAACGACTATAACAAGCGTCAGCGGTGGATTGAAAATCACCCGCCGCCTAAGAGGCGGAGCACATAAAAGCGGTTATAGTATTTTGACTTATAGTCAATAAAAAGTCAAAATGCTATAACTATCCGTTGTCAATAACATCAGGTTCGGTTATCTCAGAAACCGAAACATTTGAAAAGGTTAGTTCTAAATTATGATCAGGCAGAGAGGCGGATATTGGCAGTTTTGTTTTGGCATCCAACTCTAGTGTGTACGCCCCATAATCAGAAATCCCCGTAACTTTTATAATGTCGCCGGATCTTCTGGCTTCACTCCCCTCGCTGCTGATCGCGTTTTCAACAGTGTTTATAACCTTGTCGGCAACGGTGGAAATTTCGGGCAAGCCGGTTATGTCAACGGTGATACCGTGAAATGTGGCCTTTGCCTTTCCATCTTTGAAAAAAAGGGACATACCTTGAAGTTCGTATGGCTCTGTTAATTCAACATTCCAACGACCGCCTGAAAACCGTTCGAAATTTCCGGCGGCCTTTAAATCTCCATAGACGAGCTCCGCAGAGAAAGAATAAGCTTTGTCAAGGTTTAAATTAGCCGAATTCATCACGATAGCGCCATCGCAGCCGCAAAAAACTAATATAGCCGCAAAACAAAGTATACTTTTTTTAATATTATTTGTCATCAAATATTATCTCCTTTATAATATGACAATGACAAATTTTAAATCTTTGAGATGAATTGCCGATCAACTTGAAAACCAGAGCAAAAAACCACGTAAAACCGATTGATATTTTTTCGTAGGTTTATAGTGAATTAACTTAAAAACAAAGCCGAAAAATTTTCGTAAAATCACTTATATCCAAGCTTTTGCACCATTCCTTGGTTGTTTTCTAAAGTTAATTAACTATAACCGCGGCTTTTACGTTATTTTTGGATGATTTTTTAAATTGGGTAGCTATTGCATAACAAACGGTAGATAATCGGCGATATCTCCGGGCAAAACACCGGCGAGAGCGGTGTTTTGCGAAATTTTTTCAGCCGCTAAGCCATGGAGATACGTTCCTAGCAAGGCGGACTCGTACCCAGAGGTGCCTTGTGCGACAAGAGCCGCGATAATGCCGGTAAGAACATCTCCCGATCCGGCCTTGGCGAGACCCGGGTTACCGGTTGGATTGACTCCTATCCGTCCATCGGGGGTAGCAATTACGGTATTCGGGCCTTTAAGAACGATAACGCTCAACCATTCCCGAGCGCATTGACTCGCGTATTTTAAGCGATTTTGTTCAACCTCGTCAACCGAGACGCCGATCAGCCGCGCAAGTTCTCCCGGATGGGGAGTGAGAATTTTAAGCTTGTCATTGCCTTTTAAGATATTTATATTTCCCGCAATTGAATTTATACCGTCGGCGTCTAAAATAATAGGACATCTCGCGTTTTTAATGACGAATTCTGTAAGTTTTGCGGTTTCGGAGGTATTGCCTATACCCGGGCCTATGGACACTGCCGTCGCTTTTAAGAGTTCGCCGGCGATATTCTGTATATTTTCCGAGCTTATATATCCGTTATCGTCCGCAATAAGCGAACAAAAAACCGCCTCGGGGATGGCGGGTGCCGCGCTTCGGCAAACCTCGGTTGGCGAAGCGAGAGTTATATGTCCTACACCAGACCTAAGCGCGGCTTTAGCAGACAAAAGCGCCGCCCCTATATAACGCTCGCTACCGGCAATATTTAACAAGCGGCCATAATGCCCTTTGTGGGAATAAAGAGGGCGTTTTGGAATAAAACGCAGTATCTCGCTTTCGGTTATGGTGGCGGTAAACGAAGAATAGCAGTCTTCTGGAATTCCAATATCCAAAAGGATAAGGCTTCCGCAGCGAATGGCGGCCGGAAGGCTAAAATATCCGGTTTTGGCGGCTCCCGGCGCAAGTGTGAAATCCGCTCTGAATGAACCGTCGCTCACAGTCCCTTCGGTTGCATCGACACCGCTAGGGATGTCAACCGAGAACTTTAGCGCACGGCAGTTATGGTCGATATATTTAAACAGCGTGGAAAGTTTCGGGTCCAGTTCTCCGTGAAAGCCGGATCCGTATACGCAGTCGATGATCACATCGCAGTTTAACAGCGCCTTGCTGACAGCGTCCTCGCGGTGAGAATAAGAGGCGATATTCAAGTTTTCATGATATTTTGCGTATATTGTACGAGCGGTTTCTGATATCGGGAGATCACCGGTGAAAATGCATAGAGTTTCGGCCCCGTTTGCCATAAGCAAGTTTGAAATAACAATGCCGTCTCCGCCGTTATTTCCACGTCCGCAGAGCACAACAAATGTTTTGTCTTTGACGCCGCCAACAATTTCTCCGATTTTTTTATAACATTCAACTCCCGAGTTTTCCATAAGGGTGGATAACGCTATCCCTTTTGCCACCGCTTTCATTTCCGCCGTTTTCATCTGACCGGCTGTTACGATATACTTCATTTTATGACCTTTCTGTATAGCAAATTGCGTAAACATGTAAGTGAATTCCATGCTTACGATCGCCGCTGAAAGCGGCAGTGTTTATAGCGTTTTGAAAAACGCAAACGTTTTATCAACATTATCTAGACTTCTTGCGAAACGCTCCGCGACGATCCATCGCATTTTAATTGAGCAATAAGTCTGTTGAATTAATAATCTCAAATAAAATAGTTACCAAAAAATCTGCGGGAAAAACCATACATCAAAATTTTTGCTTGATTATTTTGATTATTTTTTAGTTTTCGATAAGTATAATAAAAGCGTTTGTCGTCTATACCGGCAATTTTTTACTATTTTATTTATTATATAATATTAACATAAAAATTGCAATAAAAACACATGAAAAAATTAAACGATTTAAATTCTTGCAATTATATGTTAAATATGCTAGAATTAATCTGGAATTTGTTTGCTTGAAAGCAAATTTTTAAATTCTTAGTGGGTCAAACATCTGCAAAATTAACTGGGGGAAAAAAGCCTTATGTATGAAAATCAAGCCTCTAATAACCACGAAAGCGCTTTGGAAATAAAAACTATAAAATACGCTATAAAAGAAGCTAATCGCTGCCTTAATTGCAAAAAGCCGGCCTGTAAGGCGGCCTGTCCCATAGAAAACGACATACCGGATTTTATAAACGCTTTAGCTTATGGGGATATAGGTGAAGCACGAACGATAATCGGGAGGAAAAGCAATCTTCCTGCAGTTTGCGGAAGGGTGTGCGCTCACGAGGTTCAGTGCGAGGGTGCGTGCGTGTTAAACAAAACAGGGAAAGGGATAAAAATCGGCGCTTTAGAACAAACAATTGCAGATTTCGCTTTTGAAATGGAACTGCCGCATGATAAATTGCTGCAAAAAACGCGTGGAAACGTGGCTGTTATCGGGTCCGGCCCGGCCGGCCTAACTGTAGCAGGCGATTTGGCTAAATCAGGTTTCGCAGTAACGGTTTTCGAGGCGTTGGATGAGCCCGGCGGCGTGCTGCTTTACGGGATACCGTCGTTTAGGCTGTCTAAGCGCATAGTGCGGCGTGAGATAACCAATATAGAAGCTTTGGGAGTGAGATTTAGGACAAATTGCGTTATTGGGAAAGACACTACTGTGGATCAAATGTTTTATGACGGGTTTGACGCTATTTTTATAGGCACGGGAACGGCAATTTCAAAAGAATTACCGCTTCCCGGTTATGAGCTAGAGGGGATTTTGCAGTCGTCTTATCTGCTGCGCATGAGATATCTTTATAGCAGTCACAAAATAAAACGAGAAGAGGTTATGATACAAGAGGGAGACCGAGTGTTAGTCGTTGGCGCCGGAAATGTCGGGATGGACGCGGCAAGAACCGCAAAACGACTGGGAGCGGAATCGGTAATGGTGGTGCACAGGGGCGGAGAAGAATCAATAACCGCGCTGCCAAGCGAACACGAAGCCGCTTTGAAAGAAGGAGTGGCATTCCATGGCGGGTCAGAGCCGTTGGAATACATCGGTGAAAATGGAAAATTGACCGGGTTAAAAATTAAAACTATCAATGGTGAAAAGATGCTGCACGCAAATAAATTACTTCTGGCGATAGGAAGCCGTCCTGCAAACCGGATAGTTTCCACCACTCACGGGATAGAGGTTGACAATGATGGCTATGTGATTATAAAAGAGAGACCTTATGGAATGACAACTCGTAAAGGAGTGTTTGCTGGTGGTGACGTGGTGCATCGCCCTGCCACGGTAGTGCTGGCCATGAGCGAGGCAAAAAAAGTCGCCGCTGGTATTGTAGAGTATGTTGATGCAGTGAAACTGTTGGAGATGTAGCAGTTTGGCTAATAGGCAATAAAAAGTCGAACTATTACCCCTGCAATAAACAGCAGACAAAATATAACTTAGGATTTTGTCGGCAAACAATGCAATTTTGGCGCGAATACCCATTGATATTTAAGGAAAAATTAAAGCGGTTTGGCGGCAAAAAGACACGTAATAATTGTCTAGTGTTTGGTGCAGGGGTAATATTATAGTTGGTCATTTAAAAACGCGGAATACGCCGCATGCAGCCGAAGGCGGCTTTAGCTTGCTACATAGCTGCCATATATAAACACCCCAACGGACAGTGTGCTTACACCCTGTCTATTGGGGTATCCTCCATTTTGCTATATTGTGTCTCTAATATAATAAATTATGTAAACATGGAAGTGAATTCCATGTTTACGCTCGCCGCTGAAAGCGGTATTGTTTATATAGTCAGTCAATTTAAAAATCCTAAAGGGTTTTTAAATTGACTGACTATATATTATATTTTTTTGTAGTTAAGGCCTTTTTTTCTGTTTGAGCTCTATGATCAGGTTAGCTGGTTCTTTAGGCTGAAAATACCCGTACATAGACGAGGAGCTTCCCGCTTGGATTGCCACTTTTTCAGCAGTTTTCAGCGCTGCGTTTGCAAAAATTGCTTTAATCTTTTTCATTTGAAATGTCTCCTTAATTATTAAGATTTTTTTGAAATTTTAGGGGGTAGGCAAAAAATTTTATAGCTTATCCTAATATCTGACTTTATTATTGCTTATTCAACAAAAAATGTCAAAATATATGGGATATATTTCTTTTTTTAGGGAAATATTAAACCGCAACGAAACTAATCCTACTCACGGCGAAGTCGCTCGGTTAGTTTTGTTGCGGTTTAATATAGCAAATAAATTAAAAACCGGACTAATATTCGCGGCAAAATTGCCTAGTTTGGCGAAAAATCCGACTGTGTGATTTGCACGCCAGAACTGTGCGGCATTGCCTTAATTTTTATTTAATATAACGCTGCAGCAAATAAGGCCTGCGTCATTAGAGTAGTCTAAATATCCGTCATATCTTGAAACTATTTCTTTTATTGATTTGATGCCATAACCGTGATTATCTTTATCTTCTTTTTGAGTTTTAAAGCTTATGTCTTTAAACGGCATAGAAATTGTATTATAAACTTCGATGAAAATATTGTTTTCGTTCATTCGTGTGCTGACTTCGATATATTTGCCTTCAAGGCACTTTTCGCAGGCTTCTATGGCGTTGTCGATTATGTTTCCAAGCAAAACACATAAGTCTATGTCATCCACGCCGGTAATGTGTTTTGGCATGCTGCAAAGCACTTTTATCCCTTTTGATTTAGCTTTTGACAGCTTATTGTTTAATATTCCGTTTACATAATCGTTTTTAGTGTCAATATTAAAATCGAACGAGTTGCTGTCAAGCGGGAGCTTATTTAAATATGCAGAAAGGCCGTCAATATTATTTTTTTCTATAAACGCTTGTATTACAGAAATTATATGGGTAATATCATGCCTTATTTTTCTTATCTCTTCGTTTTTGCGCTTAACGTCGTCGGCATGTTCTTTTTGGTGGTCATAGATTTGTTTTAAAATAATCAGCTCGTTTTTTGTTTTGTTGCTTTTACTGAGAGCGACTATCATGTTAAAAGCGGAAATATTGATTACTATTAAACCCAGTTTTGATAAGAATAGAAAGATGTTATTATAAGAACCGGTATACCTGTTTAGCTGAACGGAGTGTATGCACATAAACAAAATAACTGAAATCAATAATAAGACAGAGATCATGGCCCATTCTTTGGTGGATAAATTTATTTCGTCTTTTTTAATAAGTTTTAAAATTATGCTAAGTATATATAACCTTAGTATTTGAACCATTAATATAATTATTAATCTGGATATGTTTTGTTCGGTTAAAGTTTCGTTGACGTTAACGGTTAGAATTTGCGACATTGTAATAGATACGATCGAATTTACCCCGACGGCACATAAATTAGGTATAATCGATATTAGGATCGTTTGTTTTATAGTATTTCCATTATTAAAAACGCTAATTAATATAAAAATAAAAACGCTATATAATATGCCTAAAAGCCCTTCATAAATCATTAGGTTATTTAGGAAAATAATCAATATGGCATATATGACAGCGCTTATTGATATTTTTATTTTATTGATATTTTCTTTTATGTTAAAATTTAAAGCTGAAAATGAAAACCACATAATAACAAAAGACTCAAAAACAGTCACTATGTATTCAAATATGGTCCATAAATAATCAGTCATTTTTTAAACCTCATGTAAGTTAGGTAGTCTTTATTGACGGCTTCTTTATTAGCTTTGCTCATATAAAGAGTTTTATTAAAAGTTGTATAGACTATTTCGTTGGTAAAATCAATCTTAGAGATATATCTCATATTTACCATAATGCGGCTATGTATCTTAATAAAGTCATATTCTCTCATATCGCTTACTATGTCGCTTAACTTTCCGCGAACCTTATATATTTCACTGTTTGTATGATGATAATAGATGTAATTCTTACCGCTTTGTATATAATAAATGTCTTTGTAAAACACCACTTTTTGATCATATTGAGAAAGTCTTAACACTAGCTTATTGTTCTGTTTAAAATGACGGCTGAACTTTAATAGTATGCTTGAAAGACGTTTTCGCACAAAATCTTCGGCTCCCTTTTTTATAAAATGAAAAGGCTGAAAGTCGAAGGAATCGTAAACCATATCCTCATTAGCGGTTATAAAAATAATATAAGTATAAGCCGATAGACTGCGTATTTGTTCGGCAATTTCAAAACCATCCATCTTTGGCATGCAAATGTCTAGAAATATAACGTCATAAAGCTTGAATTTATGCGCTTTCAGAAGTTGCTTTCCGTCGTTAAACACTTCTATTTTTACTGAGATATTGATTTTTTTAAATTCTTCCATTATCATTGTTTTGAATAAATGCAAAAATTCTATATCGTCGTCTACAAAAGCTATATTTAACATAATATCAACCCTCTTTTTTAAAAAAGCCTAAATTTAAAGTTAAACGATTATAAAACACGGGAAGCGGTTTCGCCGCAGATGTTTAAATAACATTATACCATAAATATTCGTAAAGTTCAAGCGTTAGAGTATATAATGAACGCCCTGACAGCGTATGTTTAATCTGCTTAAAATCATTTTCAAAAAATACGCTTATTTTAAAAATGCGTTTGATCTGAGCAAGCAAGCATAAGCGGCAAAATATAGCAGTTTGACTTTTTATGGACTATAAGTCAAACTGCTATAACACTGCAAAAAGCGAGGTGAGCCGCTATCAGCGGCGAGCGTTTTTGTGGGATTAATTTCCATAAAAACGAAATTTGCTATATATATCATATTAAAATATCAATGGATATCCGCACAAAAATTGCCTTGCTCGGCGAAAATTTTGCTCACCAATCCGCCATATCTTAATTGCGCAATAAATCTAATCAACTTATTTAAAATATTGTATCAATTTGTCTATTCGTTACATATGATGATAAAAATATGTAATATATAAGGTGAAAAAAATGAAAATATCAGATAACAATAATAATGTTTGCTGTCATTGTCACGGTTGCGGTTGTGATATTTGTTGCCGACTCAGATCGCAAGGCTTATTAAATCTTCGTGACTCTCAAGAGCCTGTTGAAACGGCGGCAGCGGCTTTTTTTGATCCCTCTCGGGCTTATGAATACATAAAGGGACAATTGGTCGTGTCAAACGGGACTCTTTATATTGTTGATCAAAACAGTCCCATGGGAGAGCCGGGAAGCTCTTCTTATTATGTGCCCATTTCAGGCGTTACCGGAGCCACAGGGCCTTTGGGTCCGACGGGAGAACCCGGCGTTCGGGGAATACAAGGACCTTTGGGAGCGGCGGGGCAGCAAGGAATTCAGGGGATACAAGGTGTTCAAGGGAGACAGGGGGCCACCGGGGCACAGGGTATTCAAGGAGCGCAAGGTCCTCAAGGGCCGCAAGGGATAAAAGGAGCACAAGGTTCTACCGGCGCTCATGGGATCCAAGGGATACAGGGGATTCAGGGGCCGCAGGGCCCGACAGGGGAGCAGGGGATTCAAGGATTGCAAGGTCCCGCCGGCGAGCAGGGCATCCAAGGGGAGCAAGGACCGACCGGAATGCAAGGTGTTCAAGGAATACAAGGCGTTGCAGGGACTGTCGGAACGATTGTGGGGTCGTATCAAAGCGCCGCCGAATTACAGGCGGCCCGTCCAACAGGAAATATCGGTGAGTTTTATTATGTTTATCCGGATTTATATGTTTGGGATTCCGTTAATAATTTATGGAAAGATGTTGGAGTTATTGCGGGACCGCAAGGGAATACAGGACCGCAGGGCATTACCGGGCCGCAAGGCCCGATCGGACCCGCAGGAGAACAAGGGATCGCCGGGCCGCAAGGCCTAATCGGACCTGTGGGGGAACAGGGCATCGCAGGACAACAGGGAGTTATCGGTCCGCAAGGCCCGATCGGACCCGCAGGAGAACAAGGGATCGCTGGGTCGCAAGGCCCGATTGGACCCGCGGGAGAACAGGGAATTGCAGGAAAACAGGGGGTTACCGGTCCGCAAGGCCCGATTGGACCCGCAGGTGAACGAGGCATCGCCGGTCCGCAAGGCGGTACCGGTCCGCAAGGGCCAATCGGGCCTACAGGAGAGCAAGGAATCGCAGGACCGCAGGGCGTTGCCGGTCCGCAAGGGCCAATCGGGCCTGCAGGAGAACAAGGAATCGCAGGAATGCAGGGCATTGTCGGCCCGCAAGGTCCAATCGGGCCTATAGGTGAGCAAGGAATCACCGGACCGCAGGGAATTGCCGGGCAACAAGGGCCAATAGGACCTACAGGAGAACAAGGAATCGCCGGTCCGCAGGGTGCTCCCGGGATAAAAGGGGAGACTGGCCCTACAGGCGAACAAGGAATCACCGGACCGCAGGGAATTGCTGGACAACAAGGGCCAATCGGACCTACAGGAGAGCAAGGAATCGCAGGTCCGCAAGGGTTGCAAGGCGTTACCGGGCCACAAGGTTTTCAAGGGGTACAGGGCGTTGTTGGCGCTCAAGGTGTTACCGGGGCAACGGGTCCTGACGGAGCGACTCCAACGATCGGGATTAACGGAAACTGGTTTATACGAGGAGTAGATCAAGGCATACTTGCTGTGGGCCAGAGCGGGCCAACCGGGTTGCAAGGTGTTCAAGGAGTTGCCGGACCGACCGGTGCGGACGGCTTTTCACCGACGGTAACAGTTTCTGACAACACAGCGAATTCTTATGTCCTGCAAGTAACAGACAGGAATGGCAGCTATCTCTCTCCAAATCTTAGTCCGGCGGCGAACAGAACCGTTTACAGCGCGAACCTTTCCACTCCGGGCAGCACTATAAACGCCAGAGTGGGGAACCTAAATTATGCAGTGAGTTATAGTAACGCAGGATCGGTAACGGTGCAGGTCAGCTCATCGTCGGGAAATGTTTTGGCTGATGTAAAAAAATTTTCACAGTACAATGGAACTTTAGTTGATTCGGCTTCTTTGGACAACACAGTGTTTACAACTACGCCTATGACTATAGATTCGACGGTATACAACGACTCAAATGAGTTTCATGTTACCCGTATCCGCCAACAGGATCCCGCATCGGGATTGTGGAGCATTTATGATGTTAATCTCTATACTTCTAATAATGGAGCGCGTACTAATATTTGGGTTGATCAGATAGCAACGGGATTATCGCTTTAGTGAATCAATGTTTTCTGAAAATATATAACGACTATTTTATTTGAGATAAGCATTAAGCTCACACTAAATTCCTTAAATTTTGAGAAGATAAAATAGCGCGAAGATCAATATTTTGACCTTCGCGCTATAGTTATTATCCCTGCAACAAACACTCGACAATTATTGCGCTTTTCCGCGTCGTCGCTGAGACTACCCATTTAGTATTCGATTTTTCGGCACTTTTAGAGTGTTTTTAAAGAGCGTGATTTAAATTAAAATTCGATCAACTCTAATGATTAAGCGGGTTTTATTTGGCAAAGTAACCAACTATTGATACAATGCACATCCCTTTGGCAAATCGTTAAAAGATGCACCGTTCTTACACATATCCCCATTGCTGTCATCAATCCAGATAATGCTTATTCTTTGCATTTATATTTGTCCAATATCTCTTGTCTCATTTTCTTGCTTAGCGTTGCGAGTATCCAGCCATGAGAGACAGAGACGACATCTGAGATCACTTCTCGCGGGACAACGCCGTCTAAATATATACTGCTCCAATGCACCTTGTTCATGTAATATCCAGCTACGATGTCGGCATACGATTGACGCAGCACATCGCTATAAGCAGGCTCAAGCTTTAACGTAATAAGGGGTCTGCCGTTTTTATCGTTACCTATGTAGGCGTACATCTTGCCGCACAACAAATATTTATAAGCCTGCCATGCTGGCTGAAACTCCTTGTCAGTGCCGGGTAGCTTTAGCAAACATTCATCCAACCATTGGTATTGCTCCATGATATCCTCTGGCCACGGTGTTGCGGTAGTTGCTATAATTTCCAATCTTGTTCACTCCCTTATCAATCTTTCCGGTCAGACTATCTTTTAACAATTCCAAGACAAATCGTTAAAAGATAGTCCGAAACAAGGCGGTGTTCAAATCCCTACTTCTGCAAAACCGCCCTTTGGGAAACACCAACTATTGCTACAAGCCTAAGCCCTCAAAACGCAAAAGCCCCCGTGAACAGGTCTTTTAGGCAATCAAAAAACCACTTATCGAACTCAAACGAGTTTATCAATAGATGGCTTTAGATATGGCAAAGTAACCAACTATTGATAAAATGCACACCCCTTTGGCAAATCGTTAAAAGATGCACCGACTTTGCACCTCCCGCGCCGCATAGGGGCATATTACATGGGCTTTAAGTTGTGGTTAAGCCGTTCCACGATTTTTGCGAAGTCCCGCTGCCGTGCTTCCTCGGTCTTGAACGAGTGGTATCTTTTTGCATAGGTGCGCTGTACTGAGGGCGACATACTGCAATAATTCTCATAGGCAGGAGATAGGCCGTAGAGCTTTTCTGCGAATGTTTCCCGCAGCTCATCTATGACTTGGGCGGCCTTTTTCTCACATGCATCCCACATGCCGCTTTTCTTGGCCTCCTCCACGGCCTTCTCGCCTAAATCAGTCATTATCCCTTTGCTTCGCAATACCTCAACCGTTTTCTTATTCTTCTCAGACAGATGCTCTTGGCGCGGCGCTTTGCAAAATACTTACGGTATTTCACATCGTCGATGCTTTGCATCTGTCCGTCGATCCATCCGAAGCAAAGAGCCTCTTCCAAGGCGTCATTGGCAGACAGCGTCGTTCGTGCTTTAGTCTTGTCAAATATGAGCCATACACCTTTGCTCGTCTCCGCGTTCTCTTTAAGCCACGTACGGAAATCACTGCGCACGGAAAATGTTAGTTCGGGAGTGTCCGCTCTCATAAAGGCCCTTTTTGTTTCAACTTGTCAATGCTCATTACTTGCTATCCTGCTTATACTCATCCGGGACGGGCAGCCCGAATGTATCGCAAATCAGCAGCACATCATGTGCATCATTGCTGCCATGCTCATACCCCTGATGGTAGAGCAGCTGGGCTTCTGCGGTCAGGCATTGTGCTGCGATTCTGCCGATTGTTCCTTTCCCCTCTAAAACTTCAGAAGGATAGGCGTTTCCTTCAAAGAGCAACGCACCCTCCTTTGAAAACTCAAACAGATGAAGATCCACAGCCCGTCCGTCAGTATGGAAAAACGCCTTATGCCCTTCAGT
>JAISVH010000058.1 GCA_031271685.1 Eubacterium sp.
GGTTTTGACTTCATTATATTTTTTGCGATAAAAATCTTGATATTGCGGCACAAGGTTTTTTACATGGCTTGCAGCTTCAATCAAGTAGTAGCGCAAATATGAATTACCGGCTTTAGAAAGAGTTGTGTCATCGGCTCTAAAATTACCTGATTGGTTTTCACGCCAAACAAGCCCTGCATATTTGGCAAGAGCGCCGTGAGAGTTAAAAGCATCAATTGAGCCGATTTCAGCAATGATACCGGCAGCATAAACCGGACCTATGCCTGGAATAGACAAAAGAGATTGATAAGCGTTTGGATTAAGCCCTTTAATAGATTTTTCAATAGCCTTATTAATAGACTTCAATTCGGCCTCATAGGCGCAAATAAGATTAAAAGATGAGGCTATAGCAATGGTTAAAGGCTCATACAAACATTTATCCAAACGATAGGAATTACGAGCCGCTTGCTGTAATAAAGATGCTGTATGGCAAGGATCTACGAAACGATTTTTACCTTTTTTACAAATATGATCAATTAGCGCTTCAAGCGGCATATTGGCAATGTCCTCTGTAGAGAGAAAGTCGGTTAAAACCGAAGAAGCCGTAGCGCCGTAATTATCTGAAAAAGGCTTTTGTTCGTCGTCGAGAATAGAAAGTTCACTAAATTTAAGAAAGATGTTTGAGAGCATATAGGTTTTTTCGCGGGTAAGCGAAGCAGCAATATGCAAACGATGCCGCGTCAAGCGTTGCAGCGCAAGAAACTGACTGCCGCGCCATGGGGAAGAAATAATTCTACCTACCCTAGCAAAATCAGCAATAACAAAGGCGTCAACTTCATCGTTTTTTCCTAAGTCAATATAGGATTTTTTGTAGTTGGCCACCATCTTAGGGTTAAGGCAATAAACACGCGTATGAAAGGGCATTAGCAATTCACAGGAAGATAAATAATTGGCAATATGAATTCCGTAAAAAGATGTTGATTCCAAAGCAACGATAAGCTTATTGATGTCTTTGTTGCCAGTAAGGAAAGCCTGTAATTTTTCCGCCATCAAAACAGCGCCAGGATGATTGTTGGCAACAGAAAAACGCAAAAGCTTTTGAGCCTCAAAATCAATAGCACAAACAACATTTTCGCGTGAGCTTATATCAATACCCACAAATAAAGTAGAAAGAAGATCCGCCTTCTTCATAAAACTTCACCTCCTTTTTGGCAAAAGATAGAGAAGGTGGAAAGGAATATCCTGATCTTATCCACTGACTGCACCCTCGCGTAATAAGCATTCATCTGTGAAAGTAATTTTGCTGGCAATCTTTCGCCCAGAGATGCAACATCTGTGTTAGCAGTATTTGATGAATAAGGCAGGCGTCACGCTTTTTAAGCAATAACTAAATTAGTTTTGCAAGGAGAACAAGACGTTACCTCTGCTAATTTCTCTTAAACATATATTTTAGCATCAGGACTTCCTTTAAGGCTATTAAAATTAAAATAAGTTTTGTAAACTTTAGCGGATCTTTGTTTACAAAACTTATTATACGAGGAGTTGAAGTATGCAAAATTTATTAAGTAACAATAGTCATGATACCGGCGCTGTCAATATAGATGATTTGGTTGATATTCAAGATGTAGTAATAGACACTTCCCTGCCGAAAGAAGAACGCCTCCAGTCTTATCTAAAACAGATCAAAAATCCATACTGCTATAAATGTGATGATATGGTTGTACGTATATCTTTTGCTAATACTGACGCAACCCTTGAAGACCGCTTGCAGCAATATTTGTTATCCGGCAGCCGAATACCGACACTATAACAAAATTTCTTTGCCGTTATAGACAAATATGACAGGGAGTGTTAAAATAGTAACCGGACTAACGCGACAATCCTGACATTCATTACAGGTTATCGGAAATGAATGTTAGGAGGACGCTCTTATGCAAAAAGATATAATATGGAATGCTAACGGCTATGTTCGCTTATCTAAAGATGACAAGGATAAGGACGAGAGCAACAGCATAAAAAACCAGCGGGATTTGATACTTGATTTTGCAAGTAGTAACCCCGCTATTTGTGTTGTTGACATCTTATCAGACGATGGTTTTACCGGCGCGAACTTTGAGCGGGAAGCGTTTAAGCAAATGATTCGCAATATTGAAGCAGGCACGATTAACTGCGTCATTGTTAAAGACGTTTCCCGGCTGGGACGCGACCATATCGGCACAGGACGATACATCGAAAAATATTTCAGGGAAAAGAAAGTACGCTTTATTTCCATTAATGATAATTTCGATAGCCTGACAGCAGATATGTCCGACAGCAACAATAGCCTGATCATTCCCTTTAAAAATATTATTAACGAGGCTTTTCTGGAGGATATTTCCCTTAAAACCAAATCCCAACTGGAAATCAAGCGAAAAAATGGTGAGTTTGTCAGCAATTATCCTGTTTACGGCTATTTGAAATCGAGCGGTAAGAAGCTTGTTATTGACGATTATGCCGCCGATATTGTAAAAAATATTTTCGAGTATAAAATACACGGCTATAACGAACAACAGATAGCCGCTATCTTAAATGAAAAAGGAGTATTACCGCCGTCAGAATATAAACGCTCTGTAGGCATTGCCTATAATACTCCCTTTGCCGTTAAAGAAAAAGCCCTATGGTCTGTCAACACTATCAAAAGGATCTTGACAAACAGGGTCTATATAGGGCATTTGGAACAAGGAAAACGGACAAAAGCCAGCTACCGGATGACTAAAATCCTCTACAAACCGCAAGAAGATTGGAGTATCCACCCAAATAACCATGAGCCGGTTATTGCCAGTTCCGACTTCGCCCTAGTACAAGAACTGCTGGCAAAAGATACGCGGGTATCAGCGGAAAGTAGGCAATTGCATCTTTTGTCAGGGTTTATCATTTGCGGCCAATGTGGGCAGCCGATGATCATCAAGACAACCAAAATCAAAGGCAGAAAGTATATATATTTTGTTTGCTCTGCCCGCAAGAAATACGGTTCTTGTAAAAGTAACAGCATCAGGGACGAAGCTATTTTAAAATTCGTCCTGATTTCAATCAAACAACAAATTGCCAGCCTTTTATCAAAGGTAGACATAACCGGCAGCCTCGGAACAGACACGCTGCAAAGCCGCCAACAGCTTGCGATAGAGGGGTTAATTGAAAATAACCTGGCAATTATTCGTGAAAATAAGGATTACCTGGTCAAAGCCTACGAGCATTTTGTTGAAGGGGTTATTACAGAAGCGGAATACGCCATGTTCAAGGCGAGTTTCAATAAACAGGTTGAAAATGCTGAAAACACTATTGCCGGGTTGCGGGAACAAATCACTAAATTAAAAGATAACGCGCAAAATCGGACGCTGGTGGATATCCGCGCAGCCAAGCTCAGAACCAACCGTACTCTTCTGAAAAGGCGGTGGGTTAAGATGGCCAGAAAGAGCAGGAAATTTACACAAGTTGAAATTCCGGCAACAAAAGCACCTCTGTATGATACGTGGGTATACGCACGTATATCAAATGAAACTGAGCGCTCCGAGGATTCCATCGAAAATCAAATAGCAATAGGGCAAGAATATATCAGTGGTAAAAATGATCTTGCTTTTCGCGGAGTTTTCACAGATTTAGGGTTTTCGGGAACGAATTTTGACCGCCCTGACTATGAAAAAATGCTCGCCGGTATCCGCAAAGGAACAGTACAATGCGTTGTCGTCAAAGACTTGTCGCGGCTTGGGCGTACTTATATTGAGCTTGGGGAGTTATTGTTTGATATTTTTCCCGCGTTTGGCGTCCGTTTTATATCAGTAAATGACAGGTATGATAGTTTTGACGCCAGTGCTGGCAGGCAAAAACTTTTGATCCTATTCAAAAACCTGGTCAATCATATGTATAGTAAAGATTTAGATAAAAAAATTAAATCAACTTTTGTCACGAAACAACAAAAAGGTGAATTGCTTGGTTCTACGCCGCCATATGGATACAAATTTACTACTGCTGGCAAGCCCAAACGCTTAGAAATAGAGCCGCAAGCAGCTAAAGTTGTCAAACAGATTTTTGATTTGCGGTTGCAAGGTTGGAGCACGGTAAAAATAACCGAATACCTTAACGCCAACAATATTCCTACGCCCGGCCTGCATTACTATCAAATCGGCCTATTAGCACATGAAAAATACGCGGCAAAGACAATATGGCAAAATAGTTTTATTATCAAACTGCTTGTAAATGAGGTATATACAGGTAACCAGGTACAGGGAAAATATGCGCGTAGTGGTAAAAAGTACATTGAAAAGCCTAAAAGTGAGTGGATTATTCATAAACACACACATCCAGATATTGTGAGCGCAGAACAGTTTGAGACAGTTCAGCAGTTAATGGCTGAAGCTGGCCGCAAGTATAAAAAACATGGCAACAAACTGGACGAAAATATTTTTGTCGGCAAAGTTTTCTGTTCAAGGTGCGGTAAAGCAGCCAAACGAGAATATTATCGCGGCAAAAACAAGATAAACTATTGTTATCATTGCCGTAATTGCGATGCAGAACTGCGGCGTTCTCTAGGCTTGAAAACGATTAAACCTGTTGCGTTGGAAGTCATGGAATCTGCTGTGGGTGCGGATATTCAAGCGCGGATAAAATCCTGTTTGGATATAGACGGTTTACTTACTAAAATATCACGCTCCGCAGTTATCACGCATAAACGGCACAGACTTTTGCAAGAACGTGATAAGTTTGCGAAAGATGGTAAAAAAGCGGAGGAGTTGCTTGCGGCAGCGTATGCGCACCATCTGAGCGGCGTACTGAGCGAAGGAGAATTTGAACTTGCACGGTCAAAGTTCGAACGGGACAAACAAACGGCATCTGTATGTTTTACACGGATTGAACAGGAATTAGCTGAATATGAGATAGGTGAAATACAAAAAAATGAATGTTTGAAAAACTTTCGCGCTTTTAAAAGTTTTGAAAAACTTGATAAGGCAATCATTGACGCTCTTGTTCACAGGATTGAGATCACGCCGCTTGCCAACGAAGTAAAGGTAATTCTTAATTTCAGGGATAGTTTTGAGAAATTAGAAGCGCTTGCCTCGGAAAGCGGGGTTATGGCCAATGTATCCTAGCAGGCAGTCTACAGCTTATGCTGTTACCAATGAGGATTATGTTATAGACAATTATCTGCGCCTTTCAAGAGAGGACGACGCGCGGGATGAAAGTAACAGCATCATCAATCAAAGAGCAATGATCAGAGACTATATTTTCTCCCGAGATGAATTTCGCAACGCTAAAGTTATTGATTATATTGATGATGGTATAAGCGGCAGCCACACAGACCGAGAAGCGTATCAGCGGTTGATACGCGACATTGAAAACGGTGCTGTTGGGTGCGTCATCGTGAAAGACCTTTCAAGA
>JAISVH010000097.1 GCA_031271685.1 Eubacterium sp.
GGAAAGTTCGGACAAAGCATTTTCTGCTCTCTGGCTGCCCGTCTGAATATAGACGTTCCTATCAATAGAAGCCTGATGATATTAGCCGGCGCGGTTAATAATATTGACTATTTCTCAGCGGGGGTTAGTCTGGATGCTCTGGGCATGAACGGCATGAACAAAGAACAGATCAATGCTTATCTCCTAACGGGAGAATCATAAGGCAATACCGCACAGCTCTGGCGTGCAAAGCGCGCAGTAGGATTTTTCGTCAAACTAGGCAATTTTGCCGCGAATATTCGTTGATATTTAAGTCAAAATTAATGAAGTTCGGCGAGAAATACACAAGTGATTTGCTCGTCAAGCCGATAGGCGCTGTGCGGTATTGCCTTAAGTTTTTCATGTTTATCTCAAATTTAATATAGTTGACTTTAATTTTTTTTTGGTATATAATAATATTTATTAAATATAGAAGTTTATTTTTATGTCTAACGTAAGCCGACAAAATGTAAAAAATGGAGAAAAATATGAAAACATTGATAGTCTTTTATTCTTATTCAGGGCGCACCAAAGCGTTGGTTCAAAGTGTTACGCCTGATAAACACTGCGATGTTGCTGAAATAAAGGACATTCGCCGCCCGGGGCTTTTTAAGGCGTTTATAATGGGTTGTCCTGCGGCAATTAAAGGTAAAGCGTGGCCCATACAATCAATAGGCAGCGATTTATCAGACTATGACAGCCTGATTTTATATTCGCCCGTTTGGGCCGGAAATCCGCCGCCCGCCGTGAATGCATTGCTTGAACAACTGCCGAAGGGTAAAGCTGTGTCGGTTAAAATGCTGTCCGGCAGCGGAAACAGCCGCTGTAGGCCGCGAATTGAATCAGTGATAAACGAAAAAGGCTGTAAAATGGAAAGTTTTGAAAATATTAAGACATGAATTTGATTTCACGGCTAATCAATGATGAATATATTAAATAATTACATAGAAAGCAAATTGCAAGATGAAGGCGCTGATATAGTTGGTTTTGGAGATTTGACCGCACTTCCTTCTGAGGTCAGAAAAAAATTTCCTGTCGGAATAAGTGTCGCTGTCAAATATCCCACGGAAGTCATACGCGGTATCTCGGATTTCCCCACTAGTGAATATAACAAGTGGTATATAAATCTGAACGAGCGTTTGGATAACCTGGTTACTATCGGCGCTGAGATTTTGCGAAAAAAGGGCTATAATAGCGTTGCAATGACGCGTTCTGAAGTAGGGAGCGGAGAATCGGAAGACAATACTGTTCTGCCGCACAAAACCGTTGCGACGCGAGCGGGGCTTGGATGGATAGGGAAGAGCGCTCTGCTGATAACAGAGAAATACGGAGCAATGATAAGGCTTTCTAGCATACTTACAAACGCACCGCTTGAAACAGCAAATCCGATAAGCGTTTCAAAATGCGGAGATTGTTTGGCTTGTGCCAAAGCTTGTCCCGCAGGGGCTATATCCGGTAAAAATTGGGAGATAGGTTTATACCGTGATGAATTCTTTGATCCGTTAAAGTGCCGAAAAACCGCACGCGAACGCGCAGAACAGGGTTTTGGAGGAGGAAACACCATTTGTGGAAAGTGCATTGAGATTTGTCCATATACCCGCAGGGCATGGCAGTATAGGTAAATTGACATTTTACAGTGAGGAATATATAGATTATTGCAAAAAAGTCAGGCGTTACTAATAAATAAAAAAGATAATTTTGCTATTGACAATCATTAAAAAATATGTTATAATTCAGTCAAATAAATGTTTTAAACCGTTGACGCGGGAGAAAAAACAGCAAATGCGCTCACAGAGAGTTCGGGATGCTGAGAGCCGGATAGAAACGCAGGCTGTTAAATGGGCCGCCGAGGGCATGGCGAAAGGATTATATCTAAGTATTCCATGACGTGTTTGCATGCGTTAGTTGCAAAGGGTATAGTTGTACCCTGTGAGTTATAAATCAAGGTGGCACCGCGGATTTTGTTCGCCCTTGGTGAAGCTTTTTGCTTTGCCGGGGTTTTTTGTATTTGGAGGAATGATTTTTATGTTTATCAAAAACGCAATTATCTCACTGTCAAGGAAAGAAGATTTGCCTTATAAAACGGCTCTTGCGGTTATGAATGAAATAATGACCGGCTCCGCCTCTCCCGTGCAGATGAGCGCTTATCTGACAGCGCTGAGCTTGAAAGGGGAGACGATAGACGAGATAACCGCTTCCGCTTTTGGGATGCGAAGCCATTGCGTTAGACTGCTTCACGATATGGATGCGCTTGAAATCGTAGGCACAGGGGGAGACGGAGCTCGTACTTTTAATATATCCACCACTGCGGCCATAATTTCCGCCGCCGCCGGAGTGCCGGTGGCAAAGCACGGAAATCGCAGCGCTTCAAGTCTTTGTGGAGCGGCCGACGTTTTAGAAGCTTTGGGGGTAAATATAAATATTTCGCCGGACAAGAGCGCTGAACTTCTGAAAACGATAGGTATTTGCTTTCTGTTCGCGCAAAATTATCATATTGCGATGAAATATGTTGCTCCGGTCAGAAAAGAGTTAGGCATACGTACGGTTTTCAATATTTTAGGACCTCTCACCAATCCGGCCGGCGCGAAAATGGAATTGTTGGGGGTATATGACAAAGAATTAGTCGAGCCACTAGCTAAGGTTTTATTAGGTTTAGGAGTAAAAAACGCTATGGTAGTATATGGCGAAGACGGACTTGACGAAATTTCCGCCGGAGCGCCGACCACATTGTGCGAAGTGAAGAACGGATGGATTAGATCGTATGAAATAACCCCTGAGCAATTTGGCTTCAAACGCTGCGAGAAAGAAGATTTAGTCGGCGGAACGCCTAACGAAAACGCCGAAATATTAAAGTCCATTTTAAACGGAGAAAAAGGCCCGAAGCGTGACGCTTCAGTGCTTAACGCAGCTGCCGCTATTTATATAGCCGGGAAATGTGAAACAATAGAAAAAGGAGTAAAAATAGCCGAGGAAACTATAAACAGCGGCAAGGCGATATATAAGCTTAATGAGTTTATTCGTCGGTCTAATGAGGAATAATGAATGATGAATATTTTAGATGAAATTGCTAAAAGAACAGGAGATAGGATTGCCTCTTCCAAAATTCGTGCGCCGTTGAGTCAAATAAGAGATAAGGCGGAAAGCTTAAAAAAAATAGGAGACTTCCCCTTTGAAAAAGCTCTAAAAGCCAAAGATATTTCGTTTATTTGCGAAATAAAAAAGGCTTCTCCTTCAAAAGGGGTCATATCCGAAGATTTTCCATATGTGCAAATAGCAAAAGACTATGAGGATGCGGGTGCGTCTTGTATATCTGTGCTAACTGAGCCATATTTTTTTCAAGGTAGTGACTCTTATTTGATAGAAATAGCGAAAACGACTTCTATCCCAATTCTTAGAAAAGATTTTATAGTGGATGAATACATGATATACGAATCCAAAATTTTAGGCGCAAGCGCGATACTCCTTATATTAGCTATTTTAGAAGAAAGCAGGATTTCTGAATACCTTCAAATAGCGCATAGTCTGGGCTTGTCCGCTCTGGTCGAGACTCATGACGAACGAGAAGTCGAGAGCGCTCTAAATGCGGGAGCACGTGTAATTGGGATAAATAATCGAAACTTAAAAACATTTGAAGTTGATATCAACACAAGTATTCGTTTAAGGCCACTTGTGCCAAAGCAAAAAATTTTTGTCTGTGAAAGCGGGATAAAAACTAATGAAGATATCGAAAAACTTCGTGAAATAAGCGCTGATGCAGTATTGATTGGTGAAACCCTGATGAGAAGCGGCGAAAAAAAGTTAGAATTAGCGCGTTTAAGGGGAGAAAAAAATGACTAAGGTAAAAGTATGCGGTATAAAGTCGCCGAATGATATTTATGCGGTTAACCTGTTCAAACCTGATTATATAGGATTTGTGTTTGCCGAAAGCAAACGCAAGGTCACCGGCGATCAGGCGTTGGCGCTGCGAAAAATACTGTTGCCTGAGATAATTCCCATAGGGGTGTTTGTAAACGAATCTGCGGATAATATAGCAGTTCTTGCCAAAAACGGAGTTATTGATATTATCCAACTGCATGGAAACGAAACCGAAGATTTTATACTGGAGGTCAAAGAAAAAACAGGAAAGCAGGTGATCAAGGCGGTGGGGGTAGAAAAACAAGAGGATATAGAGCGATGGCGCAAAAGTTCGTCCGATTATCTGCTGTTTGACTATAAAATACCCGGCGAAGGACAAAGATTTGACTGGAATCTTATTACCAAGACAGACAAACCGTTTTTTTTAGCCGGAGGAATAAATCCGGATAACGTTGAAGCGGCGATAAAATTCATAAATCCTTTTGCCGTTGATGTCAGTAGCGGGGTTGAAACAAATGGAGTTAAAGACTCTGAAAAAATAGATTTATTTATAAGGAGGACAAAAAATTATGAGCACTAAAGGCAGATTTGGCATATATGGAGGCCAATATATACCTGAAACGCTTATGGAAGCCACATCAGAGCTGGAAAAGGCTTATTACTATTATAAAGACCTACCGGAATTTCAACGCGAGTATACGGATCTTCTAAACAATTACGCAGGCAGACCGTCTATGCTATATTTCGCCGAAAAAATGACGGATGATTTAGGCGGGGCAAAAATTTACTTTAAGCGCGAGGATTTAAATCATACGGGTTCTCATAAAATCAATAACGTGCTTGGCCAAGCTCTTCTTGCAAAAAAAATGGGAAAAACCCGCTTGATAGCGGAAACAGGAGCGGGTCAGCACGGTGTGGCAACCGCCACTGCGGCCGCCCTTTTTGGCATGAAATGCGAAATTTTTATGGGCAGGGAGGATACGGAGCGGCAGTCGCTTAACGTTTATCGCATGAAGCTTTTGGGCGCTAGGGTAAACTCTGTTGACAGCGGCACAAAAACTCTAAAAGATGCGGTAAATGAAACCATGCGCGAATGGGCCGGACGCATGCATGACACTCATTATGTAATTGGCTCCGTTATGGGACCGCATCCTTATCCTTTAATGGTGCGTGATTTTCAAAAAATAATTAGCGTTGAGATAAAAGAGCAAATCCTAAAAGCGGAAGGAAGGCTGCCAAGCGCTGTTTTAGCTTGCGTTGGGGGCGGCAGCAATGCAATGGGAGCATTTTATGGATTCATCAAAGATAAAGGAGTCAGGCTTATCGGCTGTGAAGCCGCGGGACTAGGCGTTGAGACGGGTAAACATGCGGCCACTATTACAAAAGGCAGTGTTGGCATCTTTCATGGTATGAAATCGTACTTCTGTCAAAATGAATATGGACAAATAGCTCCGGTTTATTCAATTTCTGCAGGCCTTGACTACCCAGGCGTTGGGCCGGAACACGCGGGTCTTTTTGACGAGGGCCGCGCCGAATATGTCGCGGTGACCGACAGTGAAGCGGTTGACGCCTTTGAATATACTTCTAAAATCGAGGGTATTATCCCGGCTATAGAAAGCTCGCATGCGGTTGCGTATCTTAAAAAGCTAGCTCCGCAGATGAAAAAAGACGATATAATCGTCGTTAACCTTTCCGGCAGGGGTGACAAGGACGTGGCATCGGTTGCCAGATTTAAGGGGGAAACTTTATATGAGTAAGAAATTAAAAGAAGCTTTCAGCAAAAAAGCTCTGATAACATTTTTAACCGGTGGCGACCCGGATATTGAAACCACCGAAAAACTGATAGCGGCTATGGCGGAAGGCGGCAGCGACATTATTGAGTTGGGCATACCTTTTTCCGATCCCGTAGCCGAAGGACCGGTCATCCAGTCCGCTCATTTGCGCGCATTTGAAAGCGGTTGCACTACAGATATGCTTTTTGATATGGTAAAGCGTCTCAGAGATAATAACGTTAATGTTCCGCTAGTGTTTTTAACATATTCAAACCCGGTTTTTGTCTATGGAAAAGAAAAATTTATGTCAAAATGCAAGGATTGCGGAATAGACGGAATTATTGTTCCTGATCTTCCGTTTGAGGAAAAGGACGAGTTTAAATCAGAATGTGAAAAATTTAACATTGATCTTATTTCACTTATCGCGCCGACTTCTGGCGACCGTGCGGAAAAAATAGCGGCCGATTCCGAGGGGTTTCTCTATTGTGTTTCTTCATTGGGAGTTACCGGAACCAGGAGCGAAATTAAAAACGATATAGCCGTGCTAATTGATCGGGTAAAAAAAATAAAGGATATACCCTGCGCCATAGGCTTTGGTATTTCCACGCCGGCTCAAGCGGCTGAAATGGCAAAATTCGCGGACGGAGTGATTATCGGCAGCGCAATTGTTGAGATAATCGCCGAACATGGCAAAAACAGCACGGGACCGGTAAAGACATTTATTAAGGATGTAAAGTCTGTTATTTGATTGTTTCCTAATTTTGATTAACATCTAATGCGAAATCAATAAGGAGAGCGTATAAACTTTCGTGTAAATGGTAATAATATCCAATAAGGAGATGATTAACAATGAACACAAAAGTTTGTTTATACGCTCTCATTTTAAGTTTAAAATGGTTCAAACATCTGCGGCTCTGCCGCAGATGTTTGAACGTTAAGCGCGGTTACAACCTATTTAACATAGGTAAGCGCCTTTAAAATATTAAATACTTTGGTGTTGTCATAAAAACCCTCAAAAAGACTTTCTCCTTTTCCCATAGCGAACACCGGAACGGGTAGGCCGGTATGCGCGTAAGATGTCCAGCCGATACCGGCTTTTTGGTTTAGAATATGCGTTAATGTGACGGAAAGTGGTTCATTGGTTCCGTAAAGAAAATATTCCTGTTCGTTGAATGTACGCTCTTCGGGTTTGGTCATAGTTTTATTATAAGCCGCCTTTATTTGACTAAGCTCATAATCACTTAAAGTGAGTAGGGGATTCGCTGCTGCGTCATTATCACTTTTTGTCATCAAGCCAAAATTTATTTTTATATCTTTAAGAACATTATGAATAGCTCCGGTGTCGTCAGAAAAATCTTTGTCGTCTGAAAAAAATTGCAAGCTTCTTTTCTGTGCCCTTAAGCGCTTTATATTCTGACGTTTTTGTAACCACGGTATAGCCTTTTTCCATTAAATCAACAAAGCCACAGATGTTTTAAACACTGTGGCTTTACGCAGAGCGCCGCTGAAAGCGGCGTTCGTAAAAATGAAATTCACTTTCATGTTTACTCAATTTGCTATAGCAAAAATATCAGTATGTGCAGCTTGGTATATGAGCTTATTTTACAATCACTACATTAAAATATCCGCCTTTTGCTATTCGCTCATAATCGTTTATATCATAATATAGTTGTTGATCATCCATTCCAACGCAGAAAGCGACTTTTGTCCTGTTTCCATATCCGCGTTTTTTAAGTTTTTCAAGAATATGCGTCAAGTTCTCACCTGATTTCATAATGACCTTATTTCCCGGATAATCAAGCAGTTTATCATTACTTTCACCATTTCCCGATGGAATTATCAAAAGTGTTTCGTCCCCTTCGCAAAGAGAGATACCTAGCGAAGCGGCAGCGGCTGTGAACGATGTGACCCCGGGAATGATCTCCGCTATAAATCCATTACTAACAATAATTTTATGCAGATACATATAAGTAGAGTAGACGGTCGGGTCGCCCAAAGTAATGAATCCCACATTTTTTCCTCCTTCAAGAAGACTTATTATGGTGTCGGCGGAAATAATTCGTGATTTTTTGCGCTTTTCTATATCATTTTCCATTGAAAATCGACATTCAATCAGTTTTTTCCCATTCAAGTGATCTTTTACAACAGAAAAAGCTGTTTTTTCTTTATTGTCTACTGAAGGTAAAGCAATAACTTCGCATTTTCGCATGACTTTTATCGCCTTAAGCGTTAAAAGTTCCGGGTCTCCCGGCCCCACCCCTATACCAAATAATTTCCCTTTTACCATTTATTCTTTAAAAAATCCTCCAGTTGTTTTTTTGTTACTCCAATTCCTTCTATTGAATCTAGCTTCTTACCGTCCATACGATAAGCCGGAACCGCCCACACTCCTGATTTTACGAATGCATAAACGTTGGAGTCATGCAAATCTTTGGCGTATCTGCCTTCGGCAACCGCTCTATAAAAATTTTCAGATTCAATAAAACTGCTTACACGCTTAGAAAGTTCTAAAGGATCTTCAATATTAGTTTTGTTAACAAGAGCGGAATCATACATTAGTTCATGATATTTGCAGATGTCTTCGCTTATCTCAAGCACATAAAACATCCCCATAATGCACAAATCACTGTGCAATCCGTGGCGTTCAGGACGTGGGTGTGATTCACACGGTCGCCAAACAACATCAATATCTGGAAATTGAGGTAACAGTTCGATCAAATTTTTGTGTCCCTCTAAACAAAACGGACAAGCATAGTCAAAAACACTTCTAATTTTCTCATTAATATTTATCCCTTTCAGTTCAAATATCTGTGGCGGAGCCGCTTCCGGTGTTTTAACAAACGTCGGCGGGAGATTGAAGCCGCTGACGTATAGTTCGACTTAATAGTCAGCATGGAACCCGCCGCCTAAGAGGTTGGGGACATAAATTCGGTTATATAGTTAATTAACTTATAAAACACTTAAAATAATGAGGCAAAAAGCTTGAATATAAACGGTTTTTCAGAAATTATTTTTGTGAGTTTCCAAGTTAATTTACTATAATTTTACAAAAATACCATTATTGACATTTAAAAAATAATGCGATATACTATATTTATAGCATTTTGATAAAACGTTTACGTTTAAAAATGCTATAAACACCTCGGCTTTGCCACAGTGCGCCGCTTCAGCGGAGAGCTTAAGCATGTAATTAACTTCCGTTGATATTTAAAGGCAAAATTAACGAAGTTTGGCGAGAAATACGCAAGTGATTTGTGCATCAAGCCGTTAAGTGTGAGCTATGCGGTTTTGCCTTAAATCAATTGTAAATATTGATTTTTTGGGGGTATTTGGTGGATAAACTAAAAAAACTGTTTGACCAAAAGGAATTCGTTATCTTTGATGGTGCGGTTGGTACTGAAATTCAAAAACAAATTTCAAATTTTTCTATTCCAGAATCGCTAAATTTTTCCCATCCAGAAATCATAAAAAAAATTATTCAAAGTTATGCCGAAAGCGGATCAGACATGATCAGCGCAAACACATTCGGAGCAAACAGATTCAAACTTTCTGATCATGGCTTGGATATATATGAAACAATTGATCAAGCGGTAAAAATTGCAAGAGAAGCATTGTTAGAGTTTCCCGATGTTTTGATAGGACTTGACTGTTCCACATTAGGCAAGCTTCTTGAACCGGGCGGTGAGCTTAGCTTTGAAGAAGCTTATGGAGAATACCGCGAGATAATGTTGGCCGCCGGAAAAAGCGGCGTAGATTTCATATTAATTGAAACTATGACCGATCTTTATGAAATCAAAGCCGCTTTATTAGCTGCGAAAGAAAATACAAGCATACCGGTAATTTGCAGCATGTCGTTTGAAAGCAATGGCCGGACGTTCACCGGCTGCGCGGCCGATGTGATGGCAATGACCTTAACCGGACTTGGGGCCGATGCTATAGGTGTAAACTGTTCGCTAGGACCAAACGAACTGATACCGGTAGCAGAGAAATTGCTGCGAAATACCGACCTGCCGGTAATGGTTAAGCCCAACGCAGGTTTGCCTGATCCCGAAACAGGAAAATTTACGCTGTCGGCCGCGGATTTTTCTGAACAGATGAAAGAATTCGCAAAAATGGGAGTTAAAATACTTGGAGGTTGCTGCGGAACTACGCCTGATCATATTTTAAATCTAAAAAAAGCTATAAAAAATATAACTTTTAAAAAAAAGATCGTTAAACATAATAATATTTCCGTATCCAGTGCCACAAGGGCTGTGAACATTGATCGTCCCAGAATTATTGGAGAAAGGATCAATCCTACCGGCAAAAAGCTTTTTAAAGAGGCATTATTAAATAATAACATAGAATATATTCTGTCACAGGCAATCGAGCAGGTTAACGATGGAGCTGAAATCCTTGACGTAAACGTCGGGTTGCCCGGAATCGACGAAAAACTCACAATGGTAAATGCTATAAAGGCTATTCAAGGCGTGGTTGACGTACCTCTGCAGATAGATTCGGGAGATCCAAATGTTATTGAGGCGGCGTTAAGGGTCTATAACGGAAAACCTATCGTTAATTCCGTGAACGGTGAAGAAAAGACAATGAGGGAGGTTTTTCCTCTTGTCAAAAAATATGGGGCATGTGTTTTGGGACTTACTCTTGATGAAAACGGAATCCCCAAAATGGCGGAAGAACGCTTTAAAATAGCTGAAAAAATATTAAACATGGCATTGTCTTACGGCATACCTCGCGGCGACGTTTTTATAGATTGCCTGACTTTGACCGCTTCCGCTCAACAGGATTCGGTTATGGAAACGCTGAAAGCTTTGAAGATGGTCAAAAAAAAGCTTGGCCTTAAAACAGTGCTAGGTGTTTCAAACATTTCTTTCGGTTTGCCAAACCGTGAATTGATAAATCACACTTTTTTGGCGATGGCGCTTGAGAGCGGACTGGATTTGCCTATAATAAATCCAAATATTCTATCCATGAGCGGCACGGTCCGCGCTTTTCGCGTATTGGCGGGTCATGATAAAAACTCTGAGGAATATATCGATATTTTTTCCGGAATTGAAACAAGCGTTAATACAGTTCAAAAAGCCGCACCTAAAAGTCGATTATCAAAAGAAATAATACCTAACGAAACTATCGAATATGCGATACTAAAAGGATTAAAATCAAAAGCAAAAGAATTTGTTGAAAGATTGCTAGATAAAGTTCCTTCAATGGAAATCATTGAAAATCATTTAATTCCCGCGCTTGATAAAGTCGGCGTTCTTTTTGAACAAAATAAACTTTTTTTACCTCAGTTGATTTTATCCGCCGAAGCTGCCGGCGCTTGTTTTGAACTTATAAAAAAGCGGCTGAGCGAAACTGGCGAGACATCGATGGAAAAAGGAAAAATTATTATTGCGACGGTGCGCGGAGATATTCACGATATAGGCAAAAATATAGTTAAAAGATTGCTTGAAAATTACGGATACCAGGTAATAGACTTAGGTAAGGATGTCCCGGAAGAAGAGGTTTTATCAGCCGCTATCAAGCATGACGTAAATCTTGTGGGCTTATCAGCGCTTATGACCACCACCCTCGGCGCGATGGAAAGCACTATCAAACTTTTAAGGAAAGAACGACCCAAATGTAAAATTATGGTGGGCGGCGCAGTTCTGACAAAAGATTACGCGCAAAAAATAGACGCCGATTATTATGCAAAAGACGCACAAGAAGCTGTGGCGATAGCAAAAAAAGAACTGGGATAAAAACTCTGAGTTCTACCTATTTCATAAAATATGTCATATTATTTTTTATAATTTATTAATTATTTATAAGCTATTTATTTTTTAAAACATAACACAATAATTTTATTATTCAAAACAACCTAAAGAAATATCTTTTTAAGTCTTTTTTTGTTTGATTTCAACTATTATGACAAGTCTTTGACCCAGATATTATAAATTTGCACAAAAATTTTTATATGGTATACTAAAATAAACTAAACTTAAGGAGATAATTTGATGGGCAAGATAAAAAGGGTAGCGGCAATTCACGACATATCAGGGGTAGGAAGATGTTCTTTAACAGTGGCTTTACCTATTATTTCAGTGGCAGGATTAGAATGTTCCGTCATGCCCACGGCGGTATTATCTACTCACACCGGGGGATTTAAAAATTTTACATTTCGCGACTTGACAGATGACATGCGGCCGATTGCCGATCACTGGAAAAATGAGGATATTGAATTTGATTCTCTTTATAGTGGCTATTTAGGCTCGCTAGGGCAAATTGACATAGTACGGGATATTTTTGAGATGTTTCGCAAACCGGAAACCCTTATTATGGTTGACCCCGTAATGGCGGATGACGGCAAGCTATACAGTCTTTTCAACTTTGATCATGTAAAGGGGATGGCAGAACTCTGCGGGCATGCGGATGTGATTGTTCCAAATCGAACCGAAGCCGCGTTCATGCTAGGCCGAGAATATGAAGGAGGGGTGATGACAGAAAAAAGCGTTAACGATTTGCTTCGCGCGCTGTCAACTTTAAAGGCTAAACAAATTGTACTTACGGGTGTTTATTTTAAAGATGATGACCTTGGGGCGGCTTGTTATGATGTTGAAACAGGAC
>JAISVH010000126.1 GCA_031271685.1 Eubacterium sp.
GATTATGACATTATACTAATGGATATGCAAATGCCAATTATGACAGGGTGTGAAGCAACCGCGGCCATTCGTAATCTCTCTAGGTCTGACGCTTCTTCGGTTCCAATTATTGCCATGACGGCAAATGCCTTTGAGGAGGACATACGCGAGGCTATTACCGCCGGAATGAACGAGCATGTTTCAAAACCCGTAAATTTTGAAATATTAAAAATGGTTATGAGTAAATTTCTTCCGGTTATGGCTGCAAAAAGTGATTCGGCAGTTAAAACCGAGACCGTTCCCGATAAATTGGATTCACTGCTTGAAACCATTACACCATATGGGGTAAACATCTCTGCCGGATTGTCTCGCTTTGCCGGAAATAGAAAAACTTATGAAAAAGTTTTATTGAAATATCCGAATGACAAAAATTTTGAGATACTTTCGCGAGCGATTCGGTCGGAGGACTTTGACACCGCTCTAAAAGCCGCTCATACTTTAAAAGGGATCTCTTATAATTTAAGCATGGATACATTCGCTGAAATGATTTTTCAGCTAGAGCAGTCGCTAAAGCAGAAAAACTACCACCAAGCCCTTGCTCTGTTTCAACAGGCAAGCGATTTAAACGAAGTTTTAACAGAAACTATTAACAGGTTTATGCCGACAAGTTAAATCCGTTCTTTTTAACTAAAAATCGTTTCATGTAGGTTATGTCGGCAACGTCTATTTTTCCATCGCGGTTGCAATCCATATAGTCGCTTTTTTCAGCTCCTTCTTTGCCGACAAGATATAGCTTTAAACAAGTCAGATCCTCTGCATTTATCATGCAGTCGCCGTTGCAGTCGCCGCGCCTTATATTCCCATTAACGAAAGTAAAACGGCCGAAATTTGTTATCGTAAAAGAGCATGTTCCATCGTCATTTATCATAGGTATAACAGTTTTTATATTACCGTCAATATAATATTGAAAAATCAAAAAATCATCATAAAAAATATTTTTGGAAACATCTAAAGTTATAGTGACAGGTATCATCAGTTTTCCTGAGCTTGATGCCCCGTCCAATCCGATATCCACTTGTATAGCTTTTGACTTATTATAATTTGCTAAGCTAAGGTCTTCAAAATCAGAAGGTTTGCTGAAACTTAATGTCATATTTTTCCGGTCGGGAGCAGAATTAAAGGCTGCTCCTACGATCTTGATGCTGTTTTCTTTTATAATATTCAGATAATCATCACTTACGCTAACGGATATGTCTATATCTAATTTTTCCTCTAATTTAGCTAGTTTGCCAATAATGTTCTCATTATAACGCAAAGCGTCTTCTAAATCATTTCCCATATCCTTTAACGCGCTGATAATTTCTTCCTGAGAGGCATCGTTGGGAATAGCGTCAAGTTTTTCACTTATTATGTTGAAGCTGCTGCCTGAACTATTGCCGGAGTCGCTGCCTGAACTGTTGCCGGAGCTATTTTCAGAAATGATTTCATACACCGCTTTTGCTATAACTGATTCTTTCGGCATAATAAAGGAGACCGTCTCGGTCGTATTATCACCGCTTATAAAACTTACGTTTGGAGTGATGACCCATTCTTTAAAGCGCTCTCCATTTTTGGGAGTGTTTGATGAAATAGTTACTTTTGCGCCTGAGGAAAACTGACCTCCGCTGCTTCCGTTTATTACACTGACGGAATATTCTTTTTGTTTGTCAATGAGCTCAAAGGCAGCTTCAACAGTTGTTTCGGCAGTAATATTTGATACGGTATAACTATTGTTATTCAGAGTTATCGGATTGCCGTTTACCTTAACTTCGGCAACAGTGTAATTTACATCCGGTGTAAAAATAAAGGTGTGGTCTTTTCCTTTAAGCGACGAAAAAGGCTCTGAGGGAAATATAGCTCCATGCGCGCCGGCAATTGGCTTTATTCCTACATGTGTGGGTTCGAATTTTATACTGCCCGACTTAACCTGACGAACGATATAGCTTGTCTTGCCATCGATTGTATATGGCGTTTTTAAAATAAAAGTAATACTGCTGTTGATTTCAGAACCTCCCGCTGTGATGGCATTGTTAATAGTGTCAAAATTGACTTTACCGTCATCTCCGCGTCCAATCGTGATATAGCCTTTATAACGGCTAGTGCCGGTTTCGGTTCTATTGGAACCGTCGTCGTTGTTATTTGCGGTTTTCATTTCAACTATAGCGTTTGCTTTCGTGATCGCAGAATGCTTCGTTAAGTAGTCGGTTACTATGTTATATCCGATTTTGTCCATCGTAAGATCATTCTTTACAGATTTGCTGTTCATCTCTTTATAAAGATCGTCTGACCTTTTTATTGCTTTAAGGCGTTCCTCGTAATGTCTTTGATATTTAGGGGCAATATTAAACGAAGCGCCTTTATCCTCAAAGCCTGAAACCGGAGAAAAATTTCCAGTTACAAGGCTTGCCACCGGCAAAATTTCGGTTATCGAGCTTCCGGGCTCTATTTTTGTCGTTTCTTCTTCACTTCCATAATATACGTTACCGGAAGCAGTATAGATGGATCCAGGATCCCTGCTGACCCAAACACTGTCGTCGTCGTCAAGGCTCAAAAAAATATTGTCATTGATACTAACATTAAGAGTATTTTTATTGTCAATTGCAATAAGTTCATATGCTGCATAAAAAGTGTTATTTTCAATTCTTATATTTTTTCCGCCCTTGCTCCCGCCGGCCATAACGCAGGCATCAGTGCAGTGCGTTATAATGTTGTTATGTACATAAATGTCTTCTACTCCGTTAGCGACATTTTCACTCGCAAGCTCAATTCCATAAGGTATGCCGGAAACAAAGTTGTTATAAATCTCGATTGATTTACCGCCATCGACATAGATACCGTCCGACCCCCCGTTATCGTTGTAGGTCATGTTTGCTATGCTGTCACAGTCGAAAATAGCGTTGCCGAATATTTTGCCGTTTCTCGCGCGGTCAATATCTCCGGAACCGTTTGACGTTTCCTCGTACCCGATCACATCTATAGCAATATTATCGTTATCGTGAATATAGTTATTGCTTATAGCAAAGCCGTCGACGTTCCCGTTTACGACAACCGTTTCGCTTTGTCCCAGTCGATTGTTAAACACCTCGTTTCCGTCAATAAGTATATCAGAGACCGTGTTTTCTTGATTTATTCCATATCCGTAAACGGCTATGCCGTGACCGTTCATGTGGCATGGTTTTGTTGTTCCGTTTTTATCCGCGTAACCCCATGTTGACCCATCAATATTATAAATCTTATTATTTACAATTTCAACGCCTTTTGAGCCTCCGTATTCCGATGCTTGCACAAAAATTCCGCAGTTTACATCGGATCCATAATTTTTAGCGTTGCTATTACAAATTTCCAGGCCCTCAATTCGTAAGTAATTTATGTCAACCAATTCGATCATCGTTTTTTTGTCTTCAATTCCGGTTCCATCAATAACAGCCCGCTCACCTGGCATGTTCTTGACCGTAATTTTATTATCAATTGCCCCGGAATTGTTTATAATGATTTTTTCGTTATAAATGCCTTCATGTATTAAAAGAGTATCCCCGGGGTTCAATTTGTCTAAAGACATTTGCAAAGTCCTCCAAGGCGTTTCAGCTGAACCGTTCGCGGCGTCGCTCCCGGTTATTGAGACGTGATATACCATGCTTGCGCCAATGTCAAAAGTAACTGCGTTTGCCGAGACAAGAGAGATAGTCGCTGAAAGCATTACGGGAATCAGTTGTTTTAGTTGATTTAACATTAATATTAAACATCCTTTACTATTATCCCTGCACCAAACGCTCGATAATTATTAAGTGTCTTTTTGCTGCCAAACCGCTTTAATTTTTCCTTAAATATCAATGGATATTCGCATCAAAATTGCATTGTTTGACGAAAAAATCCTACGTGATATTTTGTCTGCTGTTTGTTGCAGTGGCAATAAATTATCAATATACCCACATGCTGGCATTGTCAACGCTTCTTGTTTAAATTTAGTATTTATAATAAAACTGTAAAATATTATATCAATAATTTAACAAAATGTCAAGTAAAAGACGAAACGGTATTGCCTTAAGCGTTATATTACTCCTGCACTAAACAGTATACATTTTTACTGGTCAATTTTCCGTCATACCGTGTTAATTTCTCCTAAAACATCAACAGATATTATCATCTAAATTGACTTGCCTGGCGAAAAACATCATTCGTAAAAATTTGCCTGCTGTTTAGCACAGGATTAATAGCAAATTGCTATATTTCCTTTACAGCTTGCGCTTCGTGAAAATTTATGTTATAATAGTTCATAATCTTTTTGCGGAAAGGATGCTTAACTATGAACAAACTGATTTCTTATGATTTAGGCACGGGTGGGATAAAAGCTTCAATAATATCGGATTCAGGAAAGATTTTAGAAGAGCTTTTTTTACCGTACGAAACAACATACCCCCATGACAAGTGGTGTGAGCAGCGACCTATGGATTGGTGGCAGCGAGTGTGTGAATCAACGAGTATTTTGCTAAAAAAAAGCGGCGTAAAATCATCTGAACTTGCTTGCGCGGCGGTCAGCGGACATTCAATTGTGGCGGCTCCCTTTGATGAAAGCGGGAATCTTTTACTGGAAAGCGTTCCGATTTGGTGTGATATGCGCGCCGGCAACGTACTGACGGATTTTTTCTCTAATGTACCGTATGAAAGGTGGTATAGCACGACTGGCAACGGTGACCCGGCGGAATGTTATTCTATAATGAAGCTTATGTGGATGAAGAAACATCAGCCTGATATTTATGATAAAACCGCTAAAATTCTTGGTTCAAAGGATTTTATAAATTATATGTTGACCGGAGAAATGGGCACAGACCCCTCATATGCTGCCAGTTTTGGGGTTTTCAATCTTATAAAATGGGATTATGAACAAGAATTCTTCAAAGCAGCAGGTATAAGAAGAGAAATTTTTCCGGATATTTTTCCGTCGGATTCGGTTATTGGCAAGGTAACAGAAAATGCCGCCGAAGCGACCGGTCTACCCGCCGGGCTTCCGGTTGCCTGCGGAGGGGTGGATAATATGTGTATGGCGCTTGGTGCTGTCGGCACTGCCGAGGGGCGCGTATATACATCGTTAGGTTCTTCTTCGTGGATAGCCGTTAATTCAAAAACTCCTATTATTGACATAAAGACGCGCCCGTTTGTATACGCTCATGCTCAAAAAGGCATGTACACAAGCGCCGTCTCAATTTTTTCAGCCGGAAACTCATACCGATGGCTCCACGATACGTTATTTTCCAATATGTCTTTTAAAGATATGGATAAGTTGGCTGAAAAGACCGCTCCCGGCGCGGGAGGGGTAATGTTTAATCCCACATTGGCAGGCGGAAGCGCACAGGAGCCTAGTCCTAACATGCAGGGCGCGTTTGTCGGTCTGTCACTCGGCACGACCGGCCCTCAGATCATCCGCGCATGCATGGAAGGGGTTGCAATGTCATTAAACGCTGCTTTGGAGATTTTAAAAACTCACACACAGCTTGATAACAGGATGCTGCTGTGCGGAGGTGGGAGTAAAAGCGCATTATGGCGCAGGATATTCGCTGATGTCTATAGCATGGATATCATTAAGACGAATGTTGATCAGGGTGCGGCAACATTGGGCGCGGCGGCTCTTGCAGGAAACTCGGTGGGGATTTGGAACGGTTATAATATGATTGACAGTTTTCACAATCTGGAAAGCGTTGAGGAGCCCAATTCTAAAAATACCGCTATTTATAAAGAAATGTTTGAAATTTTTAATAAGCTTTCGGCTTTTGTGGCCGAAATAGGTGATGATATGGCAAAAATGCGAGTAAAAAAATAAATCGGTTGAAAAGATACTTTTGACTTTATTTTTAGGGGTCTTCTATAATTTGAGATAAGTATAAATTGACTTTTTTAAAATGTTGTGATATAATTGTAAAAAATTAAAGTTTTTATACTTTAGTTTTTTTATTTACTATTAATCCGCAAAAAAAGTCTTGACTTTTGTGAGGATTAATAACGTGCTTCTGTTTCGGTTGTCTGCCGTAGGCGGACGAGAAACAGGCCCATTTTGAGAAATGAAAGTCCCGGGCGGGTTTTTGCCGTGAGGACAAGACTTTCATTGCGGAGTATTACTCCTGCGCCAAACAGCAGGCAAAAAGACATGTGATATGGCAAATTGCGTTTTTATGTAAATGAATCCCACAAAAACGCTCGCCGATCGATGGCGGCGCACCATGCTTTGCGCGGTGTTAAGTTTGACTTATAGCCAATAAAAAGTCAAACCTCTATAGTTGTCGAGTGTTTGGTGTAGGAATAATAATAAACTCTTTGAGTCAAAAAGTTTAAATTTATATGTATCAGAAAGGAATTTGTTAATGAAAAAATCGTTTATACTAGCAGCTGTCTCAGCATTTATACTTACTCTTGCCGCATGCGGCAGCGATGCCGAGCAAGCCGACAAAAATGAGACTAATGTTTCGAACATACCTGTTGAAACCCTAGAGACGGATACTTCTGGGGGCGAGGAAATATTGGATACACTGACCGACACCGCGACTGCATCTTCAACAGAAGTTGAAGAAGGTTCGGCAATACCCGGCGTTTCAACCGCAGTCGAGCTTTCTGAAGCGGACGGAACGGAAGAGGATATCACAGCCCAAAAAATATATGAGAATATCAAGGCGGCGTATAGCGAGGACTCGGCGGGTGGCAGAGGCTTTTTGGCCACTATGCCCATTCCCGATGACCGTGTTGCTGAATACGGACTTACTTCTGACATGTATGAGGAATGCATAGCAAATATGGCGGCGATTTCCGTTCATGCTGACGTTGTCATTATAGTTAAGGCCAAGCCGGACAAAGTTGATGAGGTTGAAAAAACACTGGAAGCTACGCGCCAAAACTTTATAAATGATACTTTGCAATATCCTATGAATATTGAAAAAGTGCAAGCAACCACTGTGACAAGAGAAGGTGATTTCTTTGCACTGATAATGTTGGGCATGCCCGATGAGCGAGAAAATGCGACTGAAAGTGAAAAGATGGAATTTGCTAAAGAGCAGAACGACATTGGAGTTAACGCGTTTCTAGCTTCTTTTAAATAAAAAATCGTATAATTGTTGAAAAAATATTTTTAAATTTTTCTATAGAACGTATCTCCTATTTCTTTCAAAAAGTGATAGGAGATGCTTTTTATTTTATTAACAAATTTTTTTAATATATTGACTAATCTGCTAAAAAATGGTAATATTAATATTATTCGACAAAAATTTATGTTATTTTGCATGCTTAAAATACTACTTATATCAGTTCTGTTCATATTAGCGCATTTTAGGTCTACGCGTGACGATCAAATGCCGTTGTTCCGTGCTTTGTTTGGTGTGTATTAATAGTCAGTATAATATAAAATAAAACAATAATTAAGACAAGCGGATTTTAACAGATAAATATTAAATCTACTTGAAGACTAGCCAAAATCTTCGTAAAGTCGCTTATAACACTACTGCGCCTTAATATGCTTTCAGCCGTGCGTTTTTTTGCCTTATATTGCGGCTGCGGACTTTATGTTTTTAATCTTTGTGTTATTACTTGTATGCTCTCAAAAGTAGATTTAACTTAAAATTTTTATCTTTTTTGAGAATGCTTGTCTATTTTTTATTTAGATATATATCAACATTCAGCCGACTTTTTTCAATTATAGAGGTGTTGCAGCTGTTACATTTTAATAGGAATCCCTTTAACTTGAAAAGTACTTAGTATTTTTCAAGTTAAAGGACTATAATAGCAATGTCTAATGCTAATCTAAAATAAAATGGTCGCCAAAAAATATGCGCAAAAATCATACATCAAAATTTTTACTTGATTTTAAAAAGTTTTCCATCTAGAGATAAGAAAAAAGGAGACGCTAATGATTAAAATGGGTATAAAATCGAAAATATTGATTCCTGCGATAGCTATAACTCTTATTGTAGCGGCCGCAATACTTGCTTTCAATATTATATCTTTTTCAAGTTTTGTTGACGCGTCGACTATTGAACGGGTAGGCACGTCTACAAAAGTTGTAAACAACAGGCTTGATTCTCTTAAGCTGGACGCTAAAGCAGTGTCGTCAAGTATATCTAATAATCCGAACATAATTAGTGCGGCCGCAAATAAAAATCGTGAAGAACTGTTGGTTTACGCCAGGACGCTGCAAAATGACGCTGAAATAGACTTTTGCACAATTACCGATTCTAGTGGCGTGGTAATCGTTCGCACTCATGCTCCGGATAAATATGGAGATTCAGTTTTGTCGCAGGAGAATATTAAATCCGCTTTGTATGGTCAGCCCCTGACGGTTATAGAAAAAGGTACTGTTGTGAGTTTGTCTGTCCGGTCAGGCACTCCTATTATTGATGACAAAGGCAATATTTTGGGTGTTGTGTCTGCCGGATATCGTTTGGATACGGAGCGGTTCGTGGATTCGATAAAAGATACGATGGGCTGTGAAATAACTATTGTTTTGGGAGACGATAGGATATCGACTACTATACTGAGGGAAGACGGCACTCGCGCGGTTGGTACAAAAGCAGACGCTTGGATAGCCGAGACGGTATTGGCCGGTAATTCATATTCCGGAAGGATTGATATTTTGGGGCGTACCGCCGTTGCAAGATATACCCCTATCGAAGGACCAAACGGTCAAGCTATTGGAATGATTTTTGTGGGGCAGTATTTTGATGAGGAACTGCAAACCATTTGGACGTTTGTTCAGGGAGGGTTAATAATTACATTTATAATTATGGTCGTTTCATCTGCGGTTATCCTTATTGTTTTAGGCCGCATTGTCACACCGATCCGCGCAATGACCGACGCCGCTTCCGCTTTGGCGGTCGGCGATACAGATCTTGAGATCGATGTTAACACAAATGATGAAATGCGCACCTTGGCTGACGCGTTTAACAGCATGATTGACAATACAAGGCGGCAAGTTGAAATTGTCGAACATATTGCCAACGGCGACCTGACAGTTTCGCTTCAAGTAAGGTCAGAAAAGGATATAATGAATCGCGCTTTAGAAAAACTTAGCGCTACTATACGAACTCAGAACGAGATGATCCGTAAGGAGTATGAACGCATTCAGCTTATGATGGACGCTACTCCTTTAGCTAGCCGCCTTTGGGACAAGGATTATAATCTTATCGAATGCAATGAAGCGGCGGTAAAACTTTTTAATCTAAAAGACAAGCAGGAATATATCAACAGGTATTACGAACTTTCTCCCAAATATCAATCTGACGGACAGGAAACGCGCGAGAAAGTTAAGGATTTGGTCAAGGAGGCGTTTGATAAAGGTATCTGCAATTATGATTGGCTTTATCTTATGCCTGATGGCACGCCGATGCCGTCAGAAGTAACCATGGTACGCGTTCCATATGGAGACGATTATGTTGTCGCGGGGTATTCGCGCGATCTAAGGGAGCAGAAAAAAATGCTTTCCGAGATAGAAGAGAGAGACCGCATGCTTCAAGCCGCCCTAGAAGAGGCTAAAAACGCCAACAACGCCAAGGGTGATTTTCTTGCAAAAATTAGCCACGAGATGAGAACGCCGCTTAACGCTATTATCGGTTTGTCGGAAATTACATTGGATAATTTGAGTCTTGACGTTGACGCAAAATCGAATCTTGAAAAGATATATAATTCCGGCTCAACGCTTTTGAGCATTGTGAACGACATTTTAGATATTTCAAAGATACAGTCCGGAAAATTCGAGATATTTCCTAATCAATACGACGTCCCTAGCATGGTCAACGATGCTGTTCTTCAAAACGTTCTTCGTATAGGGAGCAGACCCATACAGTTTGTTCTGGATATTGACGACTGTATGTTGGCACGGTTGTTTGGAGACGAGCTTCGGATCAAGCAAATTATAAGCAATCTCCTTTCTAATGCAATAAAATATACAGAGGAAGGAATGGTAAAGCTAGGGATTGGCTGCGAGCGCAGCGGAGACGATGTGTGGATGACTATACGCGTTAGTGATACCGGTATTGGAATACGAACTGAACATGTTGACAAATTGTTTTCTGACTATGAGCAATTAGGTGATACATCCTTTCATCAAGTCGGTGGAACCGGATTGGGTCTTGCTATTACAAAAAGGTTGGCTGAAGCTATGGATGGTTCCATCAATGTCAAGAGCGAATACGGAAGTGGCAGTGTATTTACAGTTAAGATTAGGCAGAGTTACGTCAACGACACAGTAATTGGCATTGAGGTTATGGAAAGCTTGAAGCGTTTTCAGTATTCAGCTAGCAAGCTTAACAGGAATTCACACACAAACCGTATTCAAATTCCCTATGCGCGAGTTCTGGTGGTGGACGACAACATCACTAATTTAGATGTCGCTAAAGGGCTTTTAAAGCCATATGGAATGGGGGTTGACTGTGTTACCGGGGGGCAGGATGCCATTCGCGCCATTCGTGATGAAAAGACAAGATATAACGCTATTTTTATGGATCATATGATGCCCGGAATGGACGGCATCGAAGCAGCTAAAATCATACGAGAAGAGATTGGAACGGAATACGCTAAGAATATACCTATAATTGCCCTCACTGCCAACGCGGTCGCCGGAAGCGAGGATGTGTTTTTAAGCAAGGGTTTTCAGGCCTTCATTTCAAAACCTATAGATATAGCCAAACTGGATTCTGTCATAAACCACTGGATAAGAAATAAGTCGCTTGAGAAAACCGAAAGGCAAAACATAGTATCCTCTGTAATACCGTCAAAGGATTATCTTGATTTTACAGCTCCTGATGCCGAGATTCTTATAGTTGACGATAACGAAACAAATCTTAAGGTCGCCACAGAACTGATGAAGCCCCTGCAAATGCGCATTGACACCGCGTCAGGAGGGGCCGAAGCCTTGCGTATGGTTAGACAAAAGCAGTATGACATAATATTTATGGACCATATGATGCCGGAAATGGACGGAATAGAAACTGTCACTAGGTTGAGACAAACAGAGGATGAGTATTATCATAATGTGCCGGTAATAGCTTTGACGGCCAACGAAAATTCCGGAGTTAAAGAAAAATTTTTATTGGCCGGAATGAATGATTTCGTTTCAAAGCCGATCAATATTAAAATAATCTGTGAAAAAGTCAAAAAGTGGCTTCCAAAGAAATTGTTGCATGACAAAGATTTGAGGCATACAATAAATAAAACTGACGAACTTCCTGTTATAGACGGAATTAATACGGCGGATGGCGTCCGTTATTCAGGGACAAAAGAGCTTTTTATAAGTTTGCTGGGAGATTTTTATAAGATAATCGATTTAAAGGCTGATAAAATTGAAAAATATTTGACTGACGGAAAGCTTCGTGATTTAACTATTGAGGTTCACGCCTTGAAAAATACCGCGAGAACGATTGGAGCAAGGGAGCTTTATAAAGGTTTTTTACTCCTGGAGCAATACGGAAACGAGGAAGATATTGATGCTTTGAAACGTGAGATGCCGGCAGTAATGGAGCAATACAGGGGTTTTAAGAAGATACTTAGGCCATTTGGAAAAGCGCAGGAGCATGAAAAAAAAGCGACCACCGCAAAAGAATTGATCGCTTTATTGGAAAAAATTAAATTTTCAATGAGGAGTTTTGATTTAGGCAGTGCGGACGAAGCGCTTGAAAGTCTGGAAAAATTGCAAATACCTGAAGAATGCAAAGCTCATGTTGAGATGTTAAGCGCTTATGTATCTGATGTTGCCATAGCCGAAGTTATGGAATTGACCGAAGTTATTATAGAAATAATTAAAAAATACAAGTAAAAATAATTTAAGGAGGATTATATGCAGAATATATTAATTGTTGCTGAGGCAAAAAGTCATTTACTTATGTCTATCACTGAGCATTTTGAGAAAGTATCCTATCAGGTATTTACCGTTCCGGCTGATATTGAATCTATAAATGATGTTAAAGAGACTTTTCAAAGCATATTGATCTATGCTGACGACAAGCTGTTGGATCAGCATCCTGCTCTGTATTTTATTAAAGATCACGCAGTTATGAGCAATATTCCAATTTTTATCCTAGGCAATTTAGATGAATTGACCACAATCAAGTCAATAATTCCAAAAGGACTGATAAATAAGGAATTTTTGCGGCCGATAAGCATACACGTACGCGAATTAGTTGACAAAATAGATAATCTAATAAAGATTTATAACACAAATAAAAAGAAAAAAATATTGGTGGTTGATGACTCCGGCGCAATGCTCCGCAATGTTAAAGGTTGGTTGGAAAATAAATATAACGTATTTCTGGCGAATTCAGGAGCTATGGCAATAAAATATTTGGCTTTGAACCGTCCGGATTTGGTATTGCTTGATTATGAAATGCCTGTGATAGATGGGAAGCAGGTTTTAGAAATGATCCGCACGGAAAAAGAGTTTACAGACATTCCCGTTATGTTTCTGACCATTAAAGGCGATGCGGAAAGCATTATGAAGGTTAAGGATCTAAAGCCGGAGGGATATCTTTTAAAGACGCTAGAGCCCTATCAAATAGTAAAGGCTATTGACGATTTTTTTGAATTAAGAAAGGGGCTTATATAGTAAATTACTTTTTTATGGAAATTAATACCGGGATTGTAAAAAAAATAAATTCTAATGTAGTTGGCAATACTTACCATTTCACGGAGATTACTGTCTGCCAAATATTTACCGGACGATTGGCGTTTTAGTGGCTTTATCAACCTTGACAGCGGCGGTGTCGGCGACAAGCACGTTGATATCTTTTGGGGCGGGTCACTATGGTTTAACCTAAAAACAGACAAATATCGTGAGAGATTCCTCGACGCATACGGTCGCGACATGATAAACAACGATATGTTCCGTGTAATAGCGGCTTGTGAAGTGTTTGGGTAAATACGCTTTGATGAAAGAGAGAGAAATTATGTGGCAATGCCCGAAATGCGAACGCAAGTTCAAAAATACAAACCAAGACCATTACTGCGGGAAAATCGAAACTATCGACCGGTATATTTCAGAGCAGACTGAAGAAGTTCGCCCCATTTTGCATAAGATCCGCGAAACCATCCGCGCAGCCGCTCCTGAAGCAACGGAAAAAATATCATGGCAGATGCCGACATTTTGGCAGGCGACAGTCGCCCCCAGAGGTGAGAATCTTATCCATTTTGCGGCGTTCAAGAAGCATATCAGTATCTTCCCCGGCGGCGAAGCAACCGCAGTCTTCGCCGATCGCCTAACCGAATACAAGACCGCAAAAGGCACAATTCAATTGCCGCTTAATCAGCCGATACCCTACAAGTTGATTGAAGATATTACCCGTTTGAGGGTATCAGAAGTAAATGAGAAAAGCAGACCAAGCGAAAAACTTTACGAATACGAAGCTGTAATTCAATCCGCTGATAAGGGCGGCGCGTATGTGGCGTTCCCTTATGACCTCCGCGCAGAATTCGGCAAGGGGCGAGTTAAGGTTCGCGCCACATTTGACGGTGAATCTTATTACGGTAATATCGTGAATATGGGAGTAAAAAACGACGACGGCTCCGTATGTTATATCATTGGGATTCGTAAGGATATTCGAATTAAAATTGGCAAGCAGCCGGATGACACAATTCATGTAACAGTCCGGGAAAGGAGCAATTGATATGCCGAAACAAAAACTACGCAAAATGCTCGGTGAGGAGATTCGCCTTACATCGTTTCGCTTATGCGGTTAATCGAAACGCAAAGCATGGATTATTGCGAAAAATATTACTACCCATTTTTGAGAATCATTGCCCCGATGATAAACGCCCGCATATGGCGATTGAGGCGGCTCGTGACTGGTTTAATGGCAAGAAAAAATTGCCGGAAGTCAAGAAAATTATTTTGCACGAATGCCATGCCGCCGCGCGTGAGCTTGACGACAATCCCGCCGCGCAAGCTACAGCCCGTGCTTGCGGACAGGCTTCAGCCTGTTTCCACACGCCGACCCACTCATTAGGACTGGCGTTTTATGGCACGGCGCTATTGCCTATGACAGCGTTGGCATAAACGAGGATGCGGAAGTCTACGACCGAATCGCCGCCGAAAAGTGAGCAAAGTGTTCAGGCGCTTCATAGCGGGTTAAAATATGCACATCATTACAAAGGACTTGGCCCGTCGCAGTATCCTTTATCTAATGGCGCACTACCGTAAACTGAAAGGTTTACCTCCGCTCAATAATGATACGACATTGTTCAACTATACGCTGGTGACAATGATTGAAAACCATGCCTATGTCGGCGAGTTGGTGTCGCAAACCACTGCGCCGTCTTATAAAAACCACGGGATAGTCAAGCGGCCAAAGGCGGTTCCTCCACAGATGTTTTAAAAAATTTTAGAAAAAACATAATATATTAAATTATAACGATTTTACAAATAATTTCTTGACAAATAACAATAATTAGTATATAATTTTTATCACTATTATTCGCGTTGATTTTGTGTTTAAAGTATCATATTATATTTTAATATTGAGCTTATCTTTTCATAAGGAGGGTTCTCATGCACTGCATAAAAAAGATTACCGATGATTTGATATGGGTTGGCGCAAACGACCGGCGTTTGGCGATGTTTGAGGGAGTTTATTCCGTTCCCGACGGAGTTTCCTATAACTCTTACTTATTGACCGACAAAAAAACAGTCCTGTTTGATACTGTAGATAAGTCGGTAAGGGAACAATTTTTAGAAAATGTATCCGAGACGCTGAAAGAAAGGCCGCTTGATTACCTTGTTATACAGCATATGGAACCGGACCACTCAGCGTCAGTTTTGGAAATAATGGCTCTCTACCCTGATATGCGAGTCGTATGCAACGCTAAAACCCTGCAATTTATAAAGCAATTCTATAACTTTTATGATGAATCTCGTTTCATGATAGTCAAGGAGAACGATACGCTTGATACCGGGCGTCATCTTCTTCGCTTTATTATGGCGCCGATGGTGCATTGGCCGGAAGTGATGGTAACTTATGATTCCGTTGATAAAATCCTATTTTCATCCGATGCATTCGGATGCTTCGGCGCGCTGAACGGAGCCATATTTGCGGATGAGGTAGATTTTAACAAGGACTACATTGATGAAGCAAGACGTTACTATACAAATATAGTGGGAAAATATGGAACGCAAGTCGGAGCTTTGCTAAAAAAAGTATCGACTGCTCAAATTGAGATTATCTGTCCGTTACACGGTTTTGTCTGGCGCAAAAATTTAAACGACATAGTTTTAAAATATAGTCAATGGAGCGAGTATCAGCCGGAAGAACCCGGCGTGATGATTGCCTACGCTTCGGTGTATGGGCACACGGAAAATGCCGCGGAGATTCTCGCTTCGATGCTTTGGGACCGAGGTATCAAGACAGTAATGTTCGACGTTTCGGTCACACCGGCATCTAAAATTGTGTCGGCGGCCTTTAGGTGGAGTCATTTGGTATTTGCATCCACAACATACAACGCGGGAATTTTTGTGACAATGGAGGCGTTTATTTCAGATCTCGTTGCTCATAACATACAAAATAGAACCGTGGCTTTAATTGAAAACGGATCATGGGCCCCCACCAGCGGAAAACTTATGCGCGCTCAACTGGAAAAGTGCAAAAACATCCGCCTTATTGACGAGACTATCAATATACGTTCCGGACTTAACCCCGAACAGCGCTCAGCACTAAAATCAATGGCTGAGATGATCGCATCAGATTTTCCTTTTGTCAGTTGAACTCGGTTCGTACTTCAGAAATTATTTTTAGTATTTAAAACCAAAGTCTCAGCGTCACGGCTAGGTGAAAAAATGGATTAGTATATAACCGCGTTTATGTCCCCCCCGCCTCTCGGACGGCGGGTATATTTATTAAGGCAGAAGATTGCCAAAAAATTTTATCTGTCCGACTTGTAAATACTTAGCTCAAAACTTTGAGTATGTTTTATGGGATTAATTTCCATAAAAACGCAATTTGCTATATAATAACGATGAAAGGAGGAGCAGCGGATATGAAGTATGAATGTGTTTGCGGATATGTCTATGACGAAGCGGTTGGCGACCCGGACAGCGGAATAGAGCCGGGAACAAAGTGGGCGGATCTTCCCTCCAATTTTGTATGCCCCGTCTGCGGAGCTGGAAAAGAAGCTTTTTCAGAGAAATAATATCGAGGTGAAAAAGGCGGCGGTAGCGTGTCAAATGCAAACACGGGAAGCCGCTTCCCGTGTTTTAGCAAGCGACAGCGGTGAGATGATCACGCCGCCTAATAGGCGGGAACATGAGCGCGTTTATATATTTCTGCGTGAAAAAACGTAAAACCAACCTGAAAGAAAGCCCAAGCTTTTTAAAAACCGTATAATTTATTAAATTATAGTAAAGTGAGAAAAAAATAGTGGAGCACATAAATCAAGTAGAACAATTTATTCAAGAAATAATTAAAAGTCAAAATCTTGCTTTTCTCGGTTCAGTGGATGCGAACGGCTTTCCTGCGGTTCGCGCCATGCTGAGGCCACGAAAATATGATGATATAAGAGACATGTGGTTTACAACACACTCTCCTTCAGACAAAGTAAAACATTTTGAGGATAACCCAAAAGCTTGCGTATATTTTTGTGATCCCGCCAGATTTCACGGAATTCTGCTCAGAGGAGAAATCAAAGTTTATGATGCGGTCGCTGCCGAACGGCAATTGTCCAATATTGGCGATGCCTTGTATTATCCGAAAATCGAATTCGCAAACGGATATATGGCGCTGAATTTTATGTCTATTTCCGGCAGGCTTTATCAACAGCACCATTCTGAGGATTTTTTTATATAGTTAACTAACAAGGAGAATCCGCGCTAAATGAAAAACAAACTGTTACTTCGCACGAATATATTGTTATGTACTATTTTAATCGTGGGCTTTGTGTCTTCATCAATTATAATTTATCAATATAACATAGACGCGTTCAGAAAAGATACCGAGCAAATTGCAAACCTAACATCGGAGAGCATTTATTATCAGGGAAAATCTTATTTCGCGGAGTATATCAGCGTATCAAAGGCGATGGCAAACAACAGTATGCTTAAGCGATTTCTTGAGGAAGAAACGGAAAATCTTGATGTTAATTTTCTAAAACAAATCCAAAATCATCTAAATGCTTATAAAAAACAGTATAACTATGCTTCGGCATACCTTGTTTCCACCGATACCGACCGATACTATCATTTCAGCGGCAGATACAGAACACTGACCCGTGGCGACCCCGATAACGCTTGGTATTATACCCTGCTCGGCAGCAAAGAAGAATATTCTTTTGACTCAGGCAAAGATAAGTATGAAGGCGAAATGTATTTTGTAGATTGTAAGATACGCGATAATAGCGGCAAAGTGATGGGCGTGATCGGCGTCGGATTTAAAATTGATCATTTGCATGAACTTATGCCGAATTACCATGAGGAATATGATTTAGGCGTATTGCTTATAAGCGGCAAAAGCATTGACGAATCGTATGACAAAGAATATGCCGAATCGTTTCGCAACTTCAAATATCTGAATGTGTCTATGATTAAATCTATAATTGAAGAAACCGGCGAGGGGAGCAAATCGTTTTGGGGAAGCGGGCAACAGCGCAACGGCTTTGTAGTGGCGCGATATATTCCGGATCTCAAATATTACTTAATTATTGAAAACGATATGGCCAAATTGTGGGAGTCGTTCTATCGGCAGCTTATTATAGGGATCAGCGTAACCTCTCTTATCGCTTTGGCTATTTTGGTTATTTTCAACAAAGTGATTTTATCTTACAACGAGCGTCTGTTAAAGGTTGTTGTTTCACAAGAGATGGAATATCACAACCTTTTACACGGAACCATTAAGAAATTGTATATGGCTATTTATGAATTCGATATTACTAACAATCGCGCTTTCGGTGAAGGCACGCGGCGAGACTTGGAGCTTTTGGGAATTAATAACAGCTTTAACTATCAGGAAGCGATAAAATCAATTGCGGAAAAATATGTTAAAAAAGAATTCAGAAAAGATTTTCTTACCGCTACCTCACAGAAGAGTTTGCTTAACGCTTATGATAAGGGAATAAGAGAGATCAGTCACGTGTGTATGATGAACACACATTGGGAAGATTACCACTGGGTGCGTATCCAAGTTCAGCTTTTTTATTACAGCTCTGATAAATCAGTGCACATGATTGTTTTCAGTCAGGATATAAACGATGAAAAGAAACGCGAAAGCCGACTGCTTAATATGGCTGAAACCGACCCGCTGACCGGACTTTATAATAAATCCGCAACAAGAGAACATATTTGCTCAGCGCTTGAGCAAACTGAAAAGGGCGATGTCTGCGCGTTTGTTATAACCGATATAGATTATTTTAAAAGCGTAAACGACACATTTGGCCATGCTACCGGCGATCGTGTAATTAAGGATTTTGCCGACAGGTTAAAGAAACAATTTCGGAATATGGATATCTGCGGACGTGTCGGAGGAGATGAATTTATTGTTCTTATTAGGGATATTTCCGGTAATGATTGGCTTGTTGACAAAATAAAAAAGCTGTCGGACTCTCTAAGATGGGAAATTTCCGGAACAGAACACGAATCAAACACCACCAGAACCATTTCTGCCAGCATTGGTGTCGCCCGCTATCCGCAAGACGGTAAAGACTTTGATACGCTCTACAAAAATGCAGATGCTGCTCTTTATAAAGCAAAGGGAAACGGAAGAAACGGATTTATAATTCATGACAGCTAAATTTTAAATATCCTCTCCGAAGGGGGGGCATAATTATTTATAAATTTTACGTTCTCCCTTCTCAAGTAGGATGTATAAGTTTAAAATTATCGTTATAATAACCATCAGCTGATCTTTTGAAATTTTGCTTTTTAATTATTTTTATAATATTTTGCTGTTTTTAGTAAATACTCTAAAAAAGAAATAAAGTTATATATAGGCCTGATAATGTTTTTTTAAAAAAAATTTATTTTTATTTTTTCTATTGCAATTTGTTTTGTTTTGATGTATAATAATGAAACTAGATAATTTCCTAATTTATCTAAATTGCATATAATTTTATTAATTTAGGGGATCTAGCTCATAATTTTAAATTTAAGGAGGTATATTTAAATGAAAAAAATTTTATCTTTAACAACCGCATTGGCATTACTGCTCACACTTTCCGTTGGTTGTAACACAAACCAGGAACCTGACACTGCCGATATTTCCGAAAGCGCGACTACTTTAGCGGATACTCAGCCTGAACAGACCTCAACCGAAACCGAGGAAGGTCAGAAAACCTACCGTATTGGTTTTGCAAATGCCTCCGTTTCTAACAGTTGGCGCGTTAAAATGCGCGACATGCTGCTTGAGGAAGTTGAAAGACGCGGTAATATTGAATTGATTGAAACTGACGCGCAGGATGATGCCGCCTTGATGAACTCAAATATTGAATCCATGCTTCAGCAGGACTTAGACGCTATTCTTATTACCCCCTGTGTTGAAGACGCGGTAAATCCCGGTATCGAAATGGCATACGCGACAGGTATTCCGGTTATTCTCTTTGACCGTCACGCTTCGACCAGTGACTTTACCCATTTTGTCGGCTATTCTGACCGCCAGAACGGTGTGGATACGGCTAAGCTTATGATACAGGCGCTCACTGAAAAGAATGGAGAGCCTAAAGGCAATATTATTGCTCTTGACACCATAGCGGGTTCAAGCACGGATACACTGATCAAAGAAGGATGGGACGAAGTTTTTTCACAGTATCCTGATGTTAAGATCGTTGCTCGTCAGTATACCGACTTTGAGGTAAGCAAGGGCAAGACGTTTATGGAAGACTGCCTTACACGGTTCGGCCCCGGTGAAATCGATGGGTTTATTTCTCAGGACGGAGGAGTCACCCTTGGCGCGTTTGATGCGATTGAAGAAGCAGGACGCGGAGATGAAGGTCTCGTTTGCACAAACGCGGACGGAATAAACGGAGTTGTAAAACTGATTAAAGAAGGTAAGGTTTACGGAATTACACAGTTCCCCTGCCGTTGCAGTGTTGACGCATTATCAGTTGCCGTTGACGTTCTAGAAGGCCGCTCCCCCTCTACTAAGGATGTATATCTGCCGTCAGTGGTCGTTGACATAAACAATGTTGATGAATACCTGATTCCTGACGGAGATGATTTTGACTGGACGCTCTAAAAAGTGTCTGTATATCCTCCGTGCTTGACACGGAGGATATATGTTTATATAATTAACGTAAAGAAAGGGCGTGCTTAATTATGAAAATTGGGTTTTGCGCAGTCAACTACTCGGAATTGCCTATTGAAGATGTCACTAAATTAGCCGCTGACCATGGTTATCAGTGCATGGAAATACCTTCATACGAAGGAAACGGTCAAATAGACGCGGACGAGATGCTTAAAGGAAGCAATGCAAAGCAGCTCAATGATACAATAAAAGGATATGGACTTTTTATTTCTGCCATAAGCAACCATGCCGACTCGCTTTTGGTTATGGGTCCTTATGGACCGGGCACAGACAATATATGTTCCGGTAGCAAAGAAGATAAAATAAAATTTGGCACCAAAAGTCTTATACGCTCGGCACAACTTGCCAATGCATTGGAAGTTCCTGTCGTCATTGCTTTTTCGGGCATGGAGAATTTTGGCCATATAAACGACTGGCCGGAGCCAAACGGTTGGCGCGACGAAGAAGAACAGTTTGTTGCCAAATACGTCCCTATTCTTGATAAATATAAGGAATACGGCGTAAAACTCGCGTTTGAGCCGCATCCCAACAACATAATTTACGATACCCAATCGGCTCTTCGCTGCCTTGAAATTGTGGACAATCATCCCGCGTTTGCTATAAATCTTGATCCTGCCAATATTTTATTTGCTGGAATAAACTTGCAAACTTTTGTTGACTCGCTTGCCGGACGCATAGCAATTGTTCACGCCAAAGATTGTGAAATAGTTGAGCACAATATGATGAAAGGCGGATATAATATGTATATGCAGGACGGTTGGGGCCGCTTAGACCGCTCCTTCCGCTTCCGAATTCCCGGTTGGGGCAGCGTTGATTGGAAAAAGCTTATTTCTGAACTATATCATACCGGATATGATTATGCTTTCAACTATGAGCATGAAGATGTGTTGATGAGCCGCATGGATGGAGTAAAAAAGACTATTGAGTTTTTGAAGCCATTAATGATTGAGGCTCCGTATGAAGGCAGGAACGATAAGCTCTTCACTAAATAGATTTTTTAAACATCTGCGGCGAAGCCGATTCCAATGTTTTAACAAGCGTCAGCGGGGAATTGAAAATCTCCTGCCGCCTAAGAGGCGGTGGACATGAGTTATAATATTTTTGTTTATTGCATAGGAGGATTGTCATGGAAATGATGCGAGCACAAGTGTTGCAAGAGCCTATGAGGTTTGAGTTAAAAGAAGTTCCTATTCCCGAAATAGGCGATGATGAAGCACTTATCAAAATAAAATACTGCGGCATATGCGGGTCAGACTGGGGCTCATACACGGGGAAATATGCTGACGAGGTAGCTTGCCTTCCGCTTATTACCGGCCACGAGTTTTGCGGAACCATTGAAAAATTGGGTAAAAACTCTCAAGGATTCAAGATTGGCGATAGGGTGGCATGTGACATATGCCTGCCTTGCGGAGTTTGCTATCAATGCCGTGTGGGTGAGCCTTTGCTCTGTTCAAGCTTCACACAGCTGGGCATTCATACCGACGGTGGATTCGCCGAGTATGTAAAAGCCCCTTGGAAAAACCTGTATCTTATCCCAGATGAGGTAAACGACGAAAAGGCGGCGTTTATCGAACCGCTTACCGCTTGTCTGAATGCGTCGAAAAAGATGGATTGCCATATCGGCCGTTCTGTTGTCGTTATCGGTTGCGGACTGGGCATAATTCATGCGGCACTTGCCAGGCTGCGCGGAGCGGCGCCAGTGATACTGATAGGAGATAATGCCGAGCGTCTTGAAATGGCCAAGCAGATGGGAATTGACATAACTATAAATATTAAAGAAGTAGCTGATCCTATAGCGGAAGTATTCAAAATCACAAACGGAGTAGGTGCTGATTATGTTCTTGAAGCGGTGGGCCATTCAAGCACATATGAACAAGCGTTTAAAATGCTTAGAAAAGGTGGAAAACTCGAAGCTTTTGGCATTTGCTCCGATGACGATTTAATGAAGATTCCTCCTGTACAATTCGTTCTGGAAGAAAAGAAAATAAGCGGAAGCTGCGCCGGCATAGGCTATGACTGGGGAGATGTGATTACCCTGCTAAAACACGGACGTATCGACCCAACCCCAATGATATCTATGATTGTGCCGCTTGAGGATTTAGAAGACGCTTTGAGAGAGATACGCGAAAATCCGAAACTTATAAAGGTACTGGTGGATCCCAGCGCAAAAACGCGAACAATATTATATAAACAATAGGAGTTGATCGCATGAAAAGCCAAACGCTTATCAGAAAGATTATGAAGAATCCGACCAGCGGACCATATATCGCTCTTATCCTGTTGTGTGTTATTGCGTCTTTCGCCGCGCCGGATTTATTCCCAACGATTAAAAACATCTCCAATATTTTAAGACAGGTGTCGATTGTTGGTGTCGTAAGCATAGGCATGACTATCGTATTGCTCATAGGTAGCATTGATCTTTCGGTTACTTATGTTATGGCGATAAGTGCGTGCGTATTTGCCAATATCAGTAAGGATCTTATAGAAGCGGGGCAACCGGGACTTTGGTTTTTGCCTTTTATCTGCATACTTTTGTTTGGTCTGGTCATTGGATTATTGAACGGAATAATGGTAGTTTACCGCAATGTTGAGTCGTTTATTATAACGCTTGGGATGGGACAGGTCTTGCGCGGACTAAACTATATATACACCCGCGGCGCCCCCGGCGGAACTGTGACGCCGTTCTGGAAGTCGATCGGCTCAGATTCCCTGTTTGGCGTTATTCCTTATCTTGTAATAATGCTAGCCGTTCTTATGGCGATTTTTTGGATTGTTTTAAAAAAGACCGTTTACGGCCGCCATTTGTACGCTATCGGCAGTAATAAAGAGGCAGCGCATCTTTCCGGGATAAAAGTAAAGCGTGATAAGATTATCGCATTTATGCTCTGCGGACTCACCGCTTCAATCGCGGGAATCATGCTTGCTGCGCGTGTTAGAGTTGGGGAACCGAACGGAAGCAACGGCTACGATATGGATGCGATTGCCGCCGTTGTAATTGGCGGAACGGCCATGTCGGGAGGTGTTGGATCACTTGCGGGTACGATTGCGGGAGTCCTTATTATGGCAATCATGAACAACTTTCTTAACTTGATAGGCGCTGACCCAAACCTGCAAATCGTTATAAAAGGTATAATTGTACTCGTTGCGGTGCTTATTCAGCGCAAATCCAAATAAGCCTTAAGAGGGAGTGATATCTATGAGTCAATACTATTTGGAAATGATTGATGTGTTCAAAGAATTTCCCGGAGTCAAGGCTTTAAAGGGTGTTAATTTAAAAGTTAAAAAGGGGGAAGTTCACGCCCTTATAGGAGAAAACGGCGCGGGGAAATCTACGCTTATGAAAATCTTATCCGGGCTATACCATTCAGATGGTGGTAAGATAAGGATAAATGGCGAGGATATGACGTTTCAAAACCCTCAAGACGCTATTAACGCCGGCGTGGCAACTATTTATCAGGAGCTTAGCCTTGTGCCGCATCTAACGGCAGTACAAAACGTTTTGCTAGGACACGAAATCGCAAAATATAAATTTATAGACGGAAAGCGTGAAAAAGAAGTCGCCGGAAAGTTGCTTGACTACGTCAGCCGCGGCTCACTTCCAAGCTATAGTGAACCGGTAATGCATTTTTCGGTAGCTCAACAGCAGATGGTAGACATTGCCAAAGCTCTGTCATATAATGCGAACATAATAATTATGGATGAGCCTACCGACTCGCTTACCGACAATGAAATAGAAGTCCTGTTTGAGATTATCCGCAAGCTAAAAGCGGACGGGATGACAATAATTTATATATCGCACAGACTTGAGGAGCTAATGGAAATATGTGACCGTGTCACCGTTATGCGCGATGGAGAGTATATTGCTGACGCTGATACAAAAGATATTGATAAGGCGTGGCTTATCCGCAATATGATAGGCCGCGAGATGACAAACAGTTATCCCGAACGCAAGCATTATGTCTCTGAAGAAATTGTTCTTGACGTAAAAAAACTTTCTTCTAGCGCGTTTACCGACGTGAGCTTTGAGCTGAAACGCGGCGAAATACTTGGGTTTGCGGGATTGGTCGGTTCTGGCCGAACAGAAGTCATGCGGGTGTTGTTCGGTGTGGACAAGGCAGAGTCCGGTGAAGTCATTTTAGAAGGCAACCCCGTAAATATTCATCATCCGAGTTCGGCTGTTGAAAATGGGATAGGTTTTGCGACAGAGGATAGAAAGACGGAAGGACTGTTTTTAAATCTTGACATAAAGACTAACATCTCAGCGGCAGCTTTGCCAAAAGTTTCAAAAAAAGGTTTTATTAGCAGTGGCGCAGAAACTGCGGCCGCGGATAAATATATAAGCGAGCTACGCATAGTTACGCCCGGAAATTATCAAATCTGTAAAAACCTTTCAGGAGGCAACCAACAAAAGGTCGTTTTGGCAAAATGGTTGGCAAGTGACAGTAAGATACTGATTCTTGACGAACCGACTCGAGGAATTGACGTAGGAGCTAAATACGAAATTTATACTCTTATGGATAATCTCGCACAGGCCGGGGTCAGCATAATCATGGTGTCTTCAGAGTTGCCGGAAGTTATAGGCATGTCGGATCGTGTAGTGGTAATGCATGAGGGTCGCGTCACAGGAATACTCGAAAGAGAAGACTTTAGCGAGGAAACAATCATGACATACGCGTCCGGCCATGTTAATTAGTATTATTACCACGGAACTTAAAACTCGCAATTAACGGCGATATTTTTTGTCAATGTGCCGGGATAATATTAAAAGGAAAGGAAGTGGGGTTTTGGGTTATAAAGACACATTGCTGTCGCCTTTAAAAATAGGCAAGCATACCTGTATAAATCGTTTTTTTGCTCAGCCTATGGAATGTGTTGATTCTGACGAGGAAGGAAATCCAACAGATTTAACATATCAACGCTATGAAAAACTTTATAAGGGAGAATTCGGTTTTGTAGATTTAGAGGCTATTACCGTTACTAACGAGTGCCGGGCACGTAAAACTCAGCTTGAGATCATGCCGCGCAATGAAAAGGCACTGTCAGTTTTTATAAAGAGACTAAAAGAAGTTAATCCGAATGTGCTTATTGTATTCCAGCTTACTCATTCCGGAGAGATAAGCGAACCTGATTTTTCCCGTCGCGTTACGGTTAAGCCTTTATACGGATTGGAAGGAGAACTTCTAACAGAAGAAGAAGTAGACAATATTATAAATCAGTTCGTTTTGGCTTCAAAAATATGCGAAAGTGTCGGGGCTGACGGCATAGACCTTAAATTTTGCCATGGATATCTCGGATCACAGATATTGCGCCCATATAACGACCGCGATTGGAAATATGGCGGCAGCTGGCAGAATCGGTCACGCTTTGCATATGATCTAATAGAACGTATTAAACGAGAAGTCAGTAAAGATTTTATAATAGGCTCTAAGCTGTCGGTATGGGAAGGGTTCCCTGGTGGATGCGGCAGTGCTGGCCCTGATTCCCCGCTCATGGATTTAACTGAGTCTATAGATCTCGTTAAGGGGTTAGAGGAGCGCGGCGCGACTTATTTTGTTGAGTCGCTAGGAAACGTGCATTCAAGCATGAATTTCATGGAAGCTGTGCAGGACGAGCCATATCTTTCTTATCTGCACTTTTACTTCGCCAATATAATCAAGCGGAACGTAAAACCTGAAACTGTAGTGATCGGTTCCAGTTTTTCTCCGTTCCGAGGTGCCAAAAATAAGCTGCTATCTATTGAACCGGAAAAATCTTCAATGTTTGCCATGGGAGCGCGCTGTATTGAGGACGGCATGATGGACATGATCGGACTTGGCAGGCAATCGTTTGCCGACCCGTTGACGCCGTTTAAGCTGCGTGAAGGAAGAGAGAATGAGATAAAGTATTGTACCCAATGCATGAACTGCGAAGAGCTTATGATTCGTCAGCAATCGGTCGGCTGCGTAGCTTTTAACAAAGCTTATGCTGAAGTTTTCCAAAAAACTCGAAAGCAATTTGGAAAACTTGCCGAATTGCACACTTGACTTTGATTTAAGAAAGGAAGGAAAATGAAAGAATACCGTAAGGACGTTTTAACCATCAAGGATATTGCTTATATGATGGATCCAAGCATTTTAAAGCTTGACACTTCATATGAGGATCTAGACGACCTAATCGCCGCATGTAAAAAATATGATTTTGGCTGCGCTTTTGCTTGGCCGGGATATTATGAGGAAATGAGCCATCGGCTACGCGAGGAAACAAAAACCGCATTTGGAACATCGCTTGGCTTTCCTTCTGGCCAGGAAGCGACTAAAACAAAAGTACAGCAGGCGGAGTTCTTTATGACTATGGATCCAGCCGAAGTCGATATGGTGATGAATGTCGGTTGGTTAATATCAAAACGCTATAAGCAAGTGGAAGATGATATCTCTGCTGTTCGCAAGGCGACAATCGGATCTTCTCTTAAGGTGATCATTGAGGCTATGCTTTTAAATGACGATCAGATCACGGAGGCATGTAAAATCGTAATGTCGGCGGGTGCCGATTATGTTAAAACCGGCACAGGGTTTTCTTCAGCGCCGACTACCGCTCACCATGTTGAACACATTCGCAAAACGGTAGGCCCTGATTATAAAGTAAAGGTGGCGGGCGGCGTTCGCTCTTTGGATACGCTGCTTCGCATGTATAAGCTTGGAGCAGACCGCTTTGGCATCGGTCTTCCCTCGGCGTTAAAAATTATTGAAGAGGCAAAACGTCTGCCAAACGGGCAGATTTCGATGCTGGAAATTGACTTAAGCTCTGATGAACATGACGTGCCTGCCAATGGTGGCTATTGACAGGCAAAAACACAATATACTCCTTAAATCACACTCTCCCTAACCGGAGAGTGTGATTTTTTAATAGAGCGTGTTCAGATAAACGGAAAACACTTAAAAATACGGGTGTTTTAAGTTTATCTGAACACGCTCTAAAAAAGTTTAAAAACATCGCGAAAAGCGCGGTGCGCCGCCATCAGCGGTTAGCGTTTTTGTGGGATTAATTTCCATAAAAACGCAATTTGCTATAAAATTAGGGAAATACCGCACAGCTCTGGTGTGCAAAGCACTCAGTATAATTTTCTTAAAATTAGGCAATTTTGCCTTAAATATCCGTTGATATTTAAGGCAAAATTAACGGAGTTTGGCGAGAAATAAACAAGTGATTTGCTCGTCAAGCCGATAGGCGCGAGTTGTGCGGTGTTGCATCATTCCAGTTGTTAAAGTTAAGGGGTCCACCGCGCAGATGGTTGAAATTTAATTTAAGGCTATACTCCCACAGAGACGGATTCCGGCAGCGTGCTTCCACCATCAATAACAAATTGTGATCCGGTAATATAACTAGATTCAGAACATCCTAAAAACGCCGCTAATTCTCCAACTTCCGTGGGCAGACCCAAGCGTCGCATTGGAATGGATTTTGCCATTTCTGTTAAGACGGCTTCCGGATCATCGGGGTTTGACTGCATGGCAATGCGCTCAGCCATTGGCGTGCGAGCATAACCCAACTGAATTGCGTTGACACGTATATTTTGCGGCGCGTACTCAACAGCCAATGCCTTTGTAAAACCGATCAATGCCGCTTTAGACAACGCATAGGCTACTTCACCCGGGTCAGCTACCAAATCGCCGGTAACTGACGACATAACGACGATGTTTCCTCCCTTATTCTCAAGCATATAAGGAAGAACCGCTTTTGTAGTGTTCCAAACGCCTTTAATATTAACGTTAATGTGAAAATCAAGATCTTCTTCGCTCATCTCGAGAAAATTTTCTAACTTGCATACTCCTGCGATCGCGCAAAGAATATCGAACTTACCAAATTTCTCAATACCTTTTTGCGCGGCAGCTTTACATGACTTAGCGTCCGCGACATCTATTACCGCCGTAACTGTTTCGACTCCGTATTGCTCGTTCAATTCCTTCGCAACCTGTTCTACTTTCGGATTGATATCGGCTAGCAAAAGATTCGCACCATATCCGGCGTATACTTTTGCTATCCCTTCTCCAAGGCCCATTGCCGCCCCGGTAATAAACGCTGTTTTACCACTTAGTTTTTTCATAAAATAATTTCTCCTTTTATTTTTAGTTTGCCTTACATATTTTTCAAACATTTCCGACATATTCGATCGGAGATTTTTTTATAATTATAGTGGCAATAAGCATCGCAAAAATGCCTCCAAGTAATTTTGCCGCGATCATTGGTATAAGATAATCCGGGATATTAGTTGAGGCATATGCAAGGTGATCTCCAAACACAAAGGCGGCCGGAACCATAAAAGCAATGGCTAATATTTTTCCTCTGTTATCCATATCCTTTACCTTGGTCAGAAGTAATAGACTATTTGCCAAAGACCCGACCATACCGCCGACTGCGATTTCATTTATTTTCAGTTTTTTTCCAAAACTTTTCATTGGTCTAGAAAATACAGTAATTATAAATTTTACAAACGGATAAGCGCCAGCCAAAGTTATTCCGATAATACCAACAATTTTCAGCTGAGGTCCGATGGGATCCATCCCTTTTATAACAACGAATCCGGTGAGCGCTTCAATAATCGCGCAGGCCAGTGAAGCGTACATTATAAAAGTAATTATTTTAGAAAACGCATGAAATCCCTTTAGCATTGCGTTTGGTAGCAACCAAAGACCTAAAACAAGCAAAACGGCCAAAATCAGAGCAATGGAAAGATTGCTGACTAACGGCAAAATAGATATTCCCATTATAAGACCTCCAACAAAACACGCAAAAGGAGCGGCAATTACTCCGGACATAACGCCTTTTGCCAGATAAGGATAATCTTCTTTTTTTAAAATTCCTAATGAAACAGGAATCGTAAAGGTTATAGTAGGTCCCATTACCGCCCCGTAAATTCCTCCTGAAAAAGCCGCCATTCGGCCACTTTCCGCCATTGCTTCCGCTAGCGGATATCCCCCCATGTCCATAGCAAGCATAGTCCCCGCAATCATTGCCGGATCAGCGTTAAAAAGCGCAAATACCGGCGTTATAATTGGAGTTAAAAACCTTCCCAATACAGGGGCAAGGCACATAAAACCAACCATTGCCGCCGCTAAAGGACCCATTGCATTCAAACCCTCGTCAAACTGGTCTCCATAGCCAAACCTGTTTCTAAAAATCAACTTGTCAATAATGCTCCAGACTAAAAAAACCGACATGATAATCATAATAACCCGGCTTATATCCACAATTCATTCTCCTATACAAATAATTTACAATAACCGCGTTCATGTCCCCTCCTATTAGTCAGCGGGTGATTTTCAATCCCCCGCTGACGCTTTAAAAATACCGGAAGCGGCTCTGCCGCAGATGTTATTACCCTGGCAACAAACAGCAGGCAAAACTATCACGTAGGATTTTGTCGTCAAACAATGCAATTTTAACGCGAATATCCATTGATATTTTTGATATATGTTAAAAGTTAGTTGTCTATATTTCTATCGCCACTGATACATTTTTCTAAGTTCTTCTCCTACTTTTTCGACATCATGCTCCGCTTCTATCCTGCGGCAGGCATTAAAATGCGGACGCCCGGCCTTATTTTCCATAATCCAGTTGCGAGCGAAGGTTCCATCCTGAATCTCCTCAAGCACCTTTTTCATTTCTTTCTTTGTTTCATCAGTAATAATACGCTTTCCAACTTCATAATCACCAAATTCGGCCGTGTCGGAAACGGAGTACCTCATCATCTTAAATCCACCTTTATAGATAAGGTCAACTATAAGCTTCATTTCGTGCACACATTCGAAATATGCGTTTTCCGGATCATAACCTGCTTCTACAAGCGTTTCAAATCCTGCTTTCATAAGCGCTGTGACTCCACCGCAAAGCACGGCTTGCTCGCCAAACAGATCGGTCTCCGTTTCGCTCCTGAAAGTGGTAAGCAATACGCCGGCTCTCGCGCCGCCAATCCCAGAGGAATAAGCGAGAGCCGTTTCCAAAGCTTTGCCGCTGTAATCCTGATAAACAGCAACTAAGCAAGGCACTCCTTTTCCTGCCTCATATTCATATCGAACGGTGTGTCCGGGGCCTTTGGGCGCTATCATTATGACATCAACATCGTCAGGAGGCTGAATCTGCCCGTAGTGTATGTTAAATCCGTGTGCGAAAGCAAGTGTTTTGCCTGCGCTTAAATTAGGGGCAATGCTTTCTTTATAAAGCTCCGCCTGTTTTTCATCATTTACCAAGACCATAATCAAATCTGCTTTTTTAACCGCATCAGCTGCGGCCTCTACTTTAAATCCAGCCTGCTCGGCTAGCTTCCATGATTTGCTTCCATCATACAAGCCAATGACCACCTTTGCACCGCTGTCTTTAAGATTCAGCGCATGCGCGTGACCCTGGCTGCCGTAACCGATAACGGCAATAGTCTTGTCCTTCAGTAAATCAGTATTACAGTCCTTTTGATAATAAATCTTTGCCATTTTAAAAATCTCCTTTTTATATTTAGTTAAATTAAAAAGTTTTTTCAAACATCTGCGGCGGAGCCGCTTCCGGTGTTTTAACAAGCATCATCGTGGGATTGAAAATCACCCGCCGCTGACGTATAATCCGCTGCCTAATAGGCGGGGGGACATGAGCGTGGTTATATTCTAAAGCCCGCTTTATTAACCTGCAAAGCCCATTTTAAAAAGAGTTGATCCAAAAAATGCAAACCAACTGCAAAACAAGCGGCAAAAGTAGCTATTTTAATGATGTTGCTCCTTTTTGCATAGCTATAGTTCCGGTGCGCACCATTTCCTTTATCCCAAAGGGCCTTATCAGTTCCTCAAAGGTTCTAAGGATATTTTCATTTCCTGAAAGCTCAAGCGTCATGGTATTCACCGAAACATCAGATATCTTTGCTTTGGTTATCTCCGCTATAGAAATCAGCTCATTCCGTTGGGCAGGCATACAGCTGACCTTTGCAAGAACCAGTTCGCGCGCTAGCAGTTCACCGGAAGCGAGCGAGCGCACTTTAATAACGTCAATCAACTTATTAAGCTGTTTTTCTATCTGTTCAAGAGTATAGTTGTTTCCCTCGGCCACAATGGTGATGCGCGAAACATTTTCATCCTCGGTCACACCCACAGCAAGACTGTGAATGTTATATCCACGCCTAGCGAACAGCCCGGATATCCGAGACAACACTCCGGCATGGTTTTCCACCAATATAGAAATTGTATGTTTCATATTATCGTTCTCTCTTCTTCATCAATAATCAACTGCAAAATATAAGGTTTCTCCGATTTAATAAGTCTTTCAATTGCTCTGTCGGCATTTTGAATATCGTTCACAGTTTCCCCGGCAATACCATAAGCTTCGCCTATCTTTATAAAATCCGGGCTTCCATCCAAAAAGACCGCTATCTGACGGTTATCATAATGAGTTGATTGCAGTTCCCTTACCATTCCAAGTCTGAGGTTAACCATTATTATAATTTTTACGTTGATACCGTGCTGAACCATAGTGGCAAGCTCCATAAACTGCATTTGAAAGCTTCCGTCGCCGCAAACAGCGATCACCAAAGCTTCAGGATCAGCCTTTTTTGCCCCAATAGCGGCCGGAACCGAATAGCCCATTGTGCCCATCCCTCCGCTAGTAATAAACCGCCCTCCATTCAGTTTAATGTGGTTTGCCGACCATATCTGGTTTTGCCCGACATCAGCGGATATAACCGTATTTTCAGGTAAATATTGATTAAGCTTTAAAATAAACGCCTTTGGATTTATCTTACCCGACTTAGCCGAAAGCGCTTCCGGGGTATTGCGTCTTTTCCGTTCATCTTCACGTATCTCACTAAGATAGCTTATCCATGGACCGTTATTTTTGCTTTCCGCAATTTCAAGTATTTGATTTAAAATAGTCTTTAAATCTCCTACGACAGGATAGGACACATCCAAATTTTTGCCTATTTCGGCAGGGTCGATATCAACATGTACTACTCGAACTCTTTTAAGATTCTCATTACTGCTTATCGCTCTATCCCCAACCCTTGCGCCCAATAAAATCAAAAGATCACATTCCGCGACAGCGGTGTTGGCGGAATTAAACCCGTGCATCCCTATCATGCCAAAAAACATTGGATGCCCGGCAGTCAACGCGCTTATCCCCATCATAGTGCTTATAACCGGTATATCACATAGTTCAGTCAATTTTCTGAGCTGTTCCTGCGCACAAGACGCAAAAATCCCGCCTCCTGCGCATATAAGCGGTTTTTTTGCGGTTGCTATAGCATCTGCCACAAGTTTTATCTGTCTTTTATTGCCCTCCATTGTAGGCCTATAGCTTCTGATTTCAACGTTTTCAGGATATAAAAACTCTATTTCTTGTTTTTGAACGTCAAACGGCACATCGATAAGCACCGGACCCGGACGCCCGGTGCCGGCAATATAAAAGGCTTTTTTAATGGTTTCACAAACTGTTTCCGATTCTTTAACCAAAAAGCTGTGCTTAACGAACGGCTCTGCCGCACCGGTAATATCAGCCTCCTGAAACACGTCTCTACCTATCAGCTCAGAGCTTACCTGTCCCGTAATGCAAACAATGGGTATACTGTCCATATACGCAGTGGCAATTGCCGTAATCAAATTAGTTGCTCCGGGACCGGAGGTAGCTACGCAAACCGCCGGCTTTCCGGTAACTCTGGCGTAGCCGTTTGCGGCGTGCCCTCCATTAGACTCCTGCCTGACCAAAATATGCTCGACATCCGACCCATGCAATTCATCATAAAATGGACAAATAGCTGCACCCGGGTATCCGAACACTGTTTTTATTCCCTCTATTTCAAGGCATTTTACTATTGCTTTCGCAACTGTTATTTTTTCTTTTCGCATTTTTTGTCCTTTTGTTTTTTATAGATTATAACATTTTTATTTTAGTCTGTCAAATTTTTTAGTTTATATAGCAAAAGATACATTTTAAAGAAACATTATTCGACTTTAATTTTGCAAATATTCAGACGCTTGCAAGGCGGTTTATATATTATTCAAAACGCTTTCCTTCTCCCGTAAAAATCTCGGTTCTAGACACAAAAAAATCGCTGTCCCAACTTTCCGGCTTAAAAGTTTTATAGCTTTCTATTACCAAGCCCGGATTAATGGCAAAATCCACACCGGCGGGCAGAACCAGGCAGATTTTACCACTTTCGATTCTTATTTCCATGATGTGCGGTTTTAAATCAACGATGGTTATCTTTTTTTTTGTTTTTTTCTCCGTTACTATTTTTTCCTGATTTAAAAACTCTTTAAAATTGTCAGTATTAATATCGGTAATTATTCTATACGACGCCTTTTTTATTTTGGTATGCTTCATAACCGGCCTGGCCACAGATAAAATTGTTAGCTCTTCCGGAAGCGCTGCGTTCAAATTTTCTCTAACATTATCAAAACTCATATCAGAAACCAACCGCATATCCATCGACTCGTGTAACCCCTCTACTCCTAGTGCTAGCGGCAGCGCAAAGGTGAGATAAATATGCCGATTGAATCCTTTTGTCTCCCAAACCGGAAGTTTGGCTCGCTTAATCGCCCTTTGCACAGTTCTGTAAAGGTCAAGATGCGATATATATTTCGCCCGGCCAAGTTTGCTGAAAAAAACTCTTATATCAAAAAATTTATCAGCAGAATCAGTCAAAACAAACACCTCCGACTGTTTTATTCAAGCCGCAACCCGCGCACTTTTCGCGGCAGTTAGCGGTAACTTCGCCCATGTGAGCCTTTTTGTTCTCCTCGATCAAAAATTTTCTGTCAAACAGCATATTCAAATGCGACCATGGCATAATTTCGTCATATTTCCGTCTGCGATTAACATAAAAAGTGGGGTCTATCCCGCATTCGGCAAAAGCTTCATACCACAATTCTGGCTTAAAAAATTCTCCCCAAGCGTCAAGCTTGCAGCCTTTTTTATGCGCCTTAAAAATAGCCTTTGAAACCCGCCTGTCGCCGCGAGCTAACACTGCCTCTAAAAAAGACGTGTCATAGTCCGACCAACTTATGTGTATTTTTTTATTGCCGGTTATAGAAAGCAGATATTTTTGCCGTTCGTCGATTTCCTGTTTTGAAGACTGAGGTTCGAATTCAAAAGGTGTAAACGGCTTAGGAATAAATGTTGAAAGTGAAACAGACACCGATATTGGCTTGCCTTTTACTCTCCCGGAAATATTATAATATAGATCGGAAGAGCACACGTCTGAA
>JAISVH010000129.1 GCA_031271685.1 Eubacterium sp.
TAGAAGTATTGACACATTTGATCGAGATTAAACCATTTACACACTTCCTGTTACACTCCTATTAGGGTATCGTTCCCACGCCATAGCTGACCGGATAGGGGATAGCGCAGCAGAAGTAGACAAAACCTATGCCCATTTGTATCCTGATTCAAGTTTTGACCTTGCAGCGGACCTAAATCGGCACAAAGACGGATTTTCGTTCTGATAATGCCACATTAATGCCACGGAGCAAAAAAATAAAGCCGCAACTCCTGTATTATCAAGGGTTGCGGCTGTGTTTTGGTCTCTATTCCCACTCAATAGTCGCTGGGGGCTTATCAGTTATATCATAGCACACCCTGCCTATTCCCGGCACCTCTCTTGTGATCCTTTCCGAAACGTTAGCAAGCACCTCATAGGGGATCCTAGCGAATTTCGCTTCCATAAAATCATCCGTTGTAACAGCACGCAGCGCCAGAGTATAGTCATATGTTCGTATTTCATCTTTTATCCCTACAGCGCGCATATCCGTGAGTACTGCGAAAAATTGATTTATACAACGATCAAGGCCAGATTTTTCTATCTCATTGCGAAAAATTAAATCCGCATTCCTAAGTATATCCAACTTGTCTTTAGTCAACTCGCCGATACAGCGCACAGCAAGCCCCGGACCGGGAAACGGCTGTCTCTGTATCAAATATTCCGGCAAACCCAATATTTGGCCCAGCTTTCGGACTTCTTTTTTATAAAGAGGCTTAAGCGGCTCGATAATCTCGTTAAATTCAATGTGATCGGGCAGCCCGCCTACGTTGTGATGAGATTTTATAACTTTTTTACCGTTAACACCGCTTTCTACCACGTCAGGATAGATAGTACCCTGCGCTAAAAAGTCAACCGACCCGATTTTCTTTGCTTCTTCCTCAAAAACACGTATAAACTCTCCGCCAATTATTTTACGCTTTTGCTCGGGATCAGTCACTCCTTTTACTCTTTCTAAAAATCGCGACTCAGCATCTACTCGGATAAAATTTATATCGAAATTTTTAAATGCATTTTCCACCTCGTCGCCTTCATTTTTTCTCATGAATCCGTGGTCCACAAAAATGCAGTAAAGCTGAGATTTTATGGCTTTTGCCAACAAAGCGCAACAGACTGAACTGTCCACTCCGCCGGAAAGCGCAAGTAACACTTTTCCGCCATTAATTTTTTCACGAAGCTCTTTGATTGCTTCTTCCGCATATTTTGAAATAGAACGGTCACCATGACTAGCCATATTAAAAACAGATATTTTCCCCATATTCACACCTTATTTTTTCAAAATTTCATGATCATTATAGCATATTTTTTAAAAAAACACAATATCAACTTGAAATTAATTACACAATAATATATAATTATAATTATAAATTAATAACGAGGTAGCAAAATGCAGGTTGTTTTAAGCAATGAACAAGCTTTAAACTGTATTATAAGTCGTGACAAAAACAACAGCCTTTATAACTATTATATAAGAACTATGCTCGAAACAATGGCTGACGACTCAACGCTTAAAGCAGTTAAAACTTATAATATTGACCTTATTTCTATATTTAACATAAAGTCAAGGTCAATGATCTTCTATAGAGAAAAAAAGCCTCATTTATTCACCGCCGAGAAGATTTTGTTTTCTGCGTTTTCCGGAAAGCCTATTTCGTTTTTTAAAATTTGCGCTGATACAGACAGATATTTTGGCAATCCGGAAATAGTTTTTCTTGTACCTGATAAAAACACTTTAGACAATAAACTGCTAAAAAAAATTAAAAGGCTTATAAAGCCTAATAAACGAGCGCCTAAACTAAACTTGACAAAATTAGAAAAATACAAGGAAAAGCTTAACGAAAGCTTTATATCAAGCATGGTTGCGGCAGGTAAAAAAGACTATGCTTTTATTAAAAAGTATAATGAAGAATTATTCAATACCCATATTAAAATAAACGACATCATGCTAACGCATAATCAAGTGAATGATATATTCTTAAGCCAATTTGATATACTTGATTTATCAGATTTAGAAGAACGCAGCGCGTTTATTGCGCTTTATGGCATAATTAGGGGATATTTTTCCATTGTGGACATTTTTTCTATAGACGGTATATTCTCGTTTTCTGAAAATCGCAACATGGACAACAAAAAAAGGAAGGCGGCAATGGAAGTAATTATGATTTTTTTAAAAGGAGAAAAAGAACTTATATTTCTTGTTGAAAATATAGGCGCACAAATATATGAAATAAAGCCGCCTAAGCTTGATATAGACGACTTGGGGCTTATTAAACAAAACTATACTCTTTACGCGGGAATTCATATGATAGGAAAACTGTATTTAAAGCTTAATGTTGAAGATAATTATATAAAAAAATACGCTGAGAGACTTTTGGACTTTTCTCTTTATCATCAATTCTATGAGGAGACCAATAAAGACAAAAAAGATTATCTTAAACAAAAGATTTATAGGCTTGAAGCAGACTTTATGTAAGATATAGTAAATTAACTTGATCTATTACGCCTATTTTTAATAAAATCCCCCGTCTACATTCAATACTTGACCCGTAACATACTCCGCCCCTAACAAATATCTTGCCGCTTCAGACACATCATCCGGACAGCCCATTCGGTAAAGGCTGACACTGTCAGTAATCTGTCTCATTTCCTCAGGACTGAAACAGCTGTTCATCTCGCTTTCTATAACCCCGGGGGCAATAGCGTTTACCCTAACGCCAGAGGGGCCGACTTCTTTGGCCAACGCTTTTGTCAACCCTATCAAACCCGCCTTTGCGGCAGAATAATGTGTCTCGCAGGAAGCGCCAATTACCCCCCATATTGAAGAAATGTTTATGATACAACCGCATTTACGGTTTATCATACCGGGCAGCACACCCTGAGAAAAGTTAAACGCTCCGGTAAGATGAACGTTAATCATTTTATGCCACTCAAGCTCGGTGATATCGGTAAAAAGCTTTTGCTGCGATATTCCGGCATTGTTTATCAGCAGCTCACAATTGGGGCATTCACTTATAACCATTTCTACCGATTTTCGGTCGGATACATCACAGCAAAATCCTGTTGCACCATATTTTTTTGATAACATATCCGCCTTTGACTTGCTTTCGAGATAGGTAAAAACTATATTAAAATCTTTATTGAATTCTTTTACTAAAGCTGTGCCAATCGCACCGGTGCCGCCCGTTATTATTGCTGTCTTCAGCATTTGATTACCAATTTTGCGTCTTCCGCTATTATTGTCACTTGGGTTAGCCCGTTCTCTCCATGCGAGATTATAAGATTTGCTACTTCGTCTTCCACTTCTTTGCGGATCACTCTCCTTATATCACGGCCTCCAAATTTTCCTCCGTCAGCTTTTGCTTTATCGGCGACATATTCATAAACACTTTCAGAAACGTTGAGTTCAATATTTTTTTCTTTAAGAGGTTCTCTCATTTCATCTATCATAAGCTTTGCTATTTTCTGGCAGCTTTCTCTCGACAGAGGAAGAAATACCACCACTTCATCGACCCTTCCCAAAAATTCAGGACGTAGAAACTCCTTAAGCGCTTTCAGCGCTTTTTCTTTTGAAATATCTCCTTCAGTTTTAGCGAAGCCTAATCCGGTCGATTTGTCAGTGGAACCCGCATTGCTGGTCATAGCGATCACGGTGTTTTCAAAAGAAACGGATCGCCCGTGCGCATCGTTGACCTTACCCTCATCAAGAATTTGCAATAAAATGTTCATAACGTCTGGATGAGCTTTTTCGATTTCATCAAATAATATTACGGAATAAGGTCTGCGGCGCACCTTTTCGGTCAATTGCCCGGCTTCGTCATAGCCTACGTATCCCGGAGGAGAACCGATAATGCGTGACACGCTGTGCTTTTCCATAAATTCTGACATATCAAGTCTAATAAGCGGTTCAACCGAATCAAAAAGCTCCGTCGCCAATACTTTTACCAATTCGGTTTTTCCGACACCCGTCGGGCCGACAAATATGAACGAAGCGGGACGGCGGCGCGACGTGAGCTGAACACGTGAGCGTTTTATAGCCGATGCCACCAAGTGGCAAGCTTCAACCTGTCCAATAATCTTTTCATTTAAAATGCTTTCAAGTTTACCGATTTTATTAAATTCAGACTCCATTATTTTCATTGCAGGTATTCCGGTCCACATTTCAATAACATTGGATAAATCCATTTCCGTTACCTGTATTTGCTTTACTTTAGGCTCTAACTCTAAAATCTCTTTATCATTTTTTGCTATTTGAGTCTTAATGGCCGCTATCCGCTCATAATCTATGGACTCGGCATTTTCCTCGATTGAGGTTTCCTCTTGCTTTAAGCGCTCATTTTCTGATTTAAGCTCCTCATAGCGAGATAGATCCTCGCTTTTTATGCTTGCGCAAGCTGCCGCCTCATCTAACAGGTCGATTGCCTTATCGGGAAGAAAACGGTCATTAATGTACCGCTCTGACAGCACCGCGCAAGAACGAAGTATTAAGTCTGAAATAAATATTTTATGATGTTTTTCATAATATTCCTTAATACCTTTTAACAGCTCGACCGTATCCTCTATTGTAGGCTCATTTACAATCACCGGCTGAAAACGCCGTTCAAGAGCCGAATCCTTTTCTATGTGCTTACGATATTCACCGAACGTTGTTGCTCCAATAACCTGCATTTCACCGCGCGAAAGGGCGGGCTTAAACATGTTGGCGGCATTCATAGTACCTTCACTGTCTCCGGTGCCGACAAGATTATGAACCTCGTCAATAAAAATTATTATGTTTCCGGCCTGTTTTATCTCGTCGATTAGAGATTTTACACGACTCTCAAACTGGCCGCGAAACTGAGTGCCGGCCACAAGCGCAGTCAAATCCAAAAGATACAGCTCTTTTCCTCTGAGACGAAACGGCATACCTCCGCTCACCAACTTTAAGGCTATTCCCTCGGCAATAGCGGTTTTACCCACGCCGGGCTCACCTATAAGGCACGGATTATTCTTAGTTCTACGCGAAAGAATTTGAGTTACACGCTCAATTTCCTTTTCTCTTCCGATAATTCTGTCTAACTCCCCATTTTTTGCTTTTGAAGTAAGGTTGGTGCAAAAAGTATCTAAAAATTTACGCTTCTTATCTTCTTTTTTAATCCTGTTAGTATTTTTTATATCATTATTAGAATTTTTTTCGTTTTTCCCGGCGTCATGCCCTCCTAATTGATTTAAATGTTTTGAAGCGCCATCGGATTTAAAGAGATTTTGCAAAAACTGGGGCATGATTCCCGCTCCGCCCGGACTGAAGCCGTCAACTTCGTTTTCTTCTTCAAGGTAACCAGTCTCGTCATCGCCGAATATTGCGCTATAACTCTCTTCAAAGTCTTCATCTGAGATGCCCATCTGCTTCAAGTATTCCCCGACTTGGGGAACCCCTAATTCTTTGGCGCAAATAAGGCAAAGCCCCTCGTTGTATTTTTCTTCACCCTGCATAGTGGTGATAAATACAACTGCCATTCTCTTTTTGCATCTTGAACAAACCATTTAGTCATCCTTTCTCATGAGACAAATAATTGCCTATCTCTCTATTTATTTTATGCCGGATAAATTTAAGAAGTTAAAATTATAAACATATTTAAACAACGCCGTGTTGTTTATTGTTGCATCGTTAATGAATACAATAGAATTTCCCGTAACACCTATGATGATATGCAGCATAACAGCCGTAACGAATAAAATCAACGCTGCCTCGCAAAGACCGGCGAACAAGCCCAAGAACGAATTCAATCCGCCTATTAAAGGTATTTTGTTTATTATGCGCAAAGCTTTTGCAAATAAATTAAAAATAAACATAAACAAGACAAAAAGCACTATAAAGACAATAAGCCTGATAGGAATTATTATCATGGGCTTGATAACACGGTCAGATACGGCGCTTGACAGCGTGCCGTCATCAGAGTGTATGAGAGTTATCAAAACATGGCTTAACATATCGGAATTGAGCGACGCTCTGTTTTCTAAGAACGGAAAATTATCCGCAAACTCTGACAGCGCGTCACTAAGGTCGGATATGATGCCGACCCCGTCGCCACCGTAGATTTTAATCAGCGCTTTTGCAAAAATCAAGTCATTTAGACTATATTTTTCCGCGTCTGATTCATTTATAATGATTTTTCCCAGATCTAAATTTTTAAAGCTTTCAGGTCTTTTATCTTTTAAGTAAAACCCTATGCCCGACAGATCAAGATTTTCAATGCCGGTTTTAGTCAAATCAACATTCTTAAGCTCAAGCATTGTTTTTCCTGACTGATCAAAAGTGATATCCATCTCTTCAGGTGGTTTTCCGTTAATCTTTATGCTTTCTGTATTGATATCTCCAAAATTAGCAAATACATTAGGGGCTTTTTTTAGACTTTCATCAAGATGTTCTGAGACACTACTTTTTATTAGGGTATTGTAAACCATATCCGAAACACCGGGAGAAAAAGCAATCGATGCCCCTAATGAAATTATAAAGGCAAGCAACCCGGCCAAAGACGCTATAAATCCAATTTTATAGCATTTTATGGCAGAAATAAAGACGATTCCAATAAAAAAAATGTCATAAAACCAATACAATTCTGTGCCCATATTATTATCCTTAACTAAGTTCTATTTTTTCAACAACGTCAAACCCCAATAAAAAAGCAGAATTCCCTATTACGATAAAGCCGTCGTATTCTTCTGCGAGCCGGTGTTCTCCTAATTCTTTTAAATTTTTGTCATAATACCGAATAAAGCCGCCTTCTAAAGTATACACCATATTTTCAAAAATTTCAACTTGTTTTAAATTAGCAGACATAATCTTAGTAGAAATTACCGAAGATTCTTGATCCAGAGTAATTAAAATGTTATCATTGCTCACATTATCGTGAACAACAAGAACATGAAAGTCATCGCCGAACACCGCGCTTTTTATTCCGCCGTCATATTCATAACTGCCTACAAGATCTCCTGTTTCACTCTCAAGGGTAACAAATGAATTATCACCAATTAAATTTATAAAAGGTCCGTTTGCCTTAACTTTTAACGTCCATGAATTGAATGGCAAGGAATATGACCAAACAGCATTTTCCTCATTTTTTAAGCTGAATTTTTGCAGCATACTATGATTAGAGCCATTTATAGCCTTAACCGTAGATATATAAACGTATGACCCATCACCGGAAAAATCCACCCCGGAAACGTTTTCATCTATAAAACGTCGGATAAATCTTTGCGCCCCATTACGGTCATATACGTATAATTCGTTGGAATAACGCTTTGAGGCGGTCACTATACCAGACATATCGCCCTCGCCAATAAAAGCCCCAATAATTTTTTGTTCGGTCTCGCCGTAATTAATACGGCTTCCGCGGTTAAAAATTGAATACTCTGTCGAATTGTGATTATATAGCAGGATTCGGGAATCTCCAGCAAGAATTACCGGCGTTCCGTAACCGTGCTGAAACGCATATGACTGCGCCCCGGTTTGCTCATAATTATAGAGGTATGTATCGGTAAGAAGGATAAAATTGTTGTCGAATTCATAAAAAGAATATTCGGCGCTGCCCGGCAGGTATACCGGAAATCCCTTAGCGGAGGAGGTCTTGCTTTCTATCCTTGACCCTATTCCATTCAGCGGTTCAAATATTATTTCGGCGTTTAACACAATAAGCGCGCCCGCTGTCGACAAAGCCGCAAAAACAATAAGATTTTTTAAAAATTTTTTAATTTTTTGTTTTTTCCGATAAGCAATGATGTCATTATGTCTTCTTGACATTTGTGCTGCTCCTTCCTGCCATAGAAAACTTTGTTTAAATATAATCCGCATGACGGTGCGGTGATCCCTGCCAACGAACGTTCCCCTGTTTTAATGGCGCGCTTAATGTCAGACAGGCTTCGCTTGCCTTCGGAATAATAAATAAGCGTGCCCACAATGATCCTAACCATGTTATGCAAAAATCCGTTTCCTGAGATATAAAACCTTATTTCATTAACCGATTTTTCAACCCGACAATAATAAACCGTACGAACGGCAGATTTTAGGCCGGCTTTTGACTCGGCTTTGCAAAATGCCGAAAAATCATGCTCGCCAATAAAAAGCTCGGCCGCTTTGTCTAATGAGTGAAAACACAACTTATAGGGATAGTAAAACGTCATCCCGCTGCGGAAAACATTTGAGGTTTCACCTGTTTCAATAATATAAAGATATTCTTTTACTAAAGCATCAAATCTAGCGTGAAAACTTTCGGGAACCTCGTCAATCTGAAAAACACGGATATCGGATGGCAGGCGCGAATTCAAGGCTTTTTTAAGGCCATACTCAGGTATAGTGTTGTCAATACAGGCGTTAAAGCAAAACTCTTTTGCATGTACTCCACTGTCAGTGCGAGAACAGCCGTTTATTTTTGTCTCTACGCCTAAAATTTGGCTTAAAGTGTCTTCTATCGTTCCTTGAACCGTAGGTAAGCTCGGCTGTCTTTGAAACCCGAAATATTGCGAACCGTTAAAGCTTATTAAAAATTTTAAATTTCTTTTCATTTTAAAATACTATATTGTTTAAGATTACTAAGCCAAACACAAAAAATAAAAGAAGTGAAACAAAGTAATCTATCCTTCCCGATTTTAACTGTTTCATTTTAGTTCGGCCTTCCCCTCCTCGGTAACAGCGGCATTCCATTGCAACAGCTAACTCGCTTGCCCTCTTAAAAGCCGAAATGAAAAGCGGTATCAACACCGGGATAAGCGCTTTTGCTCGCTTTGTAAGCCCCCCGACATCAAGATTTGCCCCCCTTGCTTTTTGAGCTGACATGATCCTATCGGTTTCTTCTATTAACGTGGGAATAAATCTTAACGCTATAGTCATCATCATTGCCAGCTCATGAACCGGAAACTTAACCCTTTTAAGCGGAGAAAGCAAGCTTTCGATAGCGTCGGTCAACATTATTGGAGACGTTGTATATGTTACTAGCGACATACCGGTAATTAGGGCTATGATGCGCACTATCACGAAGACACAGGTATACGCGGCTTCAAAATATATCACCGCAAACCCTAAATCTAACAGCACGGTATTGCCCTCAATAAAAAACAGGTTTAATATACTCGTAAAAATAAGAATCGGTAAAATAGGTTTAATATTCTTAATAATAAAAACAAAACTGACTTCTGACACGGCATAGGCCATTATGACAAAAACGCAGGGCGCTGTCAACGCGATAAAGTTATCCGCTAAAAACAAAAGTATAATAAATAAAAACGACAAAACGAGCTTAAATCGTCCGTCCATGCGATGGATAACCGAGTCGCCGGGAAAATATTGCCCTATTGTTATATCTTTAAGGTTCATTTTTAAGCCTTTCAAATATCCTCTGTGCCATCTTTTCAGGGGTATAGACATCATCTCCGACATCCACGCCACATTCTTTCAGTTTTTGTGCCACTCTTGTTATCTGCGGCAGATCTAATCCAATTTTTTCGATTCCCGCATAATGTGAAAAAACGTTTTCTGTTTTTTCAAAACAATAAATTCTACCTTTATTCATCACCAAAACCTTTTCCGCATATCTAACTATATCTTCCATACTGTGAGAAACCAACAGCACAGTAGTATCAGAGCTTTTGTGATAATCATTTATCCTTTTAAATACAGTGCTCCGGCCATGAGGGTCAAGTCCGGCAGCCGGCTCATCCAGTATCAAAATTTTTGGCCGCATTGCTATTACTCCAGCCAAAGCGACCCTGCGCTTTTGTCCACCGGACAAGTCAAAAGGAGAACGTGACAGCCACTCTTCTCTTATTCCCATAGCGTTTGATGCTTCTAAAACCCTTGTTTTTATCTCGCCTTCTGAAAGCTCCATATTTTTGGGTCCGAACGCGATATCTTTAAAGACCGTTTCCTCAAACAGTTGATGTTCGGAATATTGGAATACCAATCCCACCTCGAAGCGAATTTCTTTGATGTTTACATCTTTAGACCAAATATTCCTTTCATTTATTATAACATCGCCGTGAGTTTGCTTCAATAGTCCGTTCAAATGCTGCATAAGCGTTGATTTTCCGCTGCCGGTATGTCCAATAATTCCAACAAAATCTCCTTTTTCAACGCTGAAGCTGATATTGTCAATAGCCGTCGTCTCGAAAGGCGTGCCAACGCTATATTTATAAGTCAGTTCTTTTGTTTCTATAGCTTTCATCAATTTTTTTGATGCAGCAAAAGCCTTAACAACTCTCCCACACATTCCTCTTCATTAATTATATCCTCTTTAACTTTAAGTCCGCTTTGTGAAAGAAGGTACATAAGCTCTGTGGCCTGAGGCACGTCAAGCCCGACTTCTTTCAGCCGCCTAACCTGTGAAAAAATTTGCTTAGGCGCCCCGTCCATTATAATTTTTCCCTTATCCATGACAACGACCCTGTCCGCCTGGGTCGCCTCTTCCATATAGTGCGTAATCAAAACGACCGTTATTCCCTTTTCGCGGTTAAGCTTTTTGATTGTTTTCATTATCTCCTTACGACCTTTAGGGTCAAGCATCGCGGTGGGCTCGTCCAACACCAAACAAGCAGGTTCCATAGCAATTATGCCGGCTATGGCCACCCGCTGCTTTTGTCCTCCTGACAATTGATGCGGAGCATGCCTGCGGAAGTCATAAATTCCGGTAGTTTTCATTGCCTCATCTATTCTCGCTCTTATATCTCCCGGCGGCACTCCTAAATTTTCAAGCGCAAACGCTACATCCTCTTCTACTATTGTCGCCACGATTTGATTGTCAGGGTTTTGAAACACCATACCGATGGTTTGTCTTATATCGTAAACCAACGCTTCGTCGGATACGTCCATACCATCAACAAAAAGACTTCCTTCGTCGGGAGTAAGAATACCGTTAAAATGTTTAGCAAGAGTAGATTTACCGCTGCCATTATGCCCCAGAAGCGCGATAAATTCCCCCTTTTTGATCTCGAGGTTTATCCGGCGCAAGGCGGCGTTTCTTTCAACTACCGTCCCTTCATTGTTGAAAACCTGATAGAAATAGGATAAATTTTTTGCTTCAATAATATTCATTTTTTAAATTCCGTATTGCTTTGCAATATTTATATAGTAGTTTAGTAAATTTAAAGTTAAACGATTATAACCGCGTTTATTTCCCTCGCCCCTTAAACGGCGGGTTCCATACTGACGTTTGGTTAAGGCAATACCGCGCAACTCTGGCGTGCAAATCATGCAGTCGGTTTTTTCGTAAAACTAGGCAATTCCACGAATATCCATTTATATTTAAAACAAAATTAACAAAGTTTGGCGAGAAATACGCAAGTGATTTGTGCGCCAAGCCGTTAAGCGTGAGTTGTGCGGTATTGACTTAACTAACTATCCACCTAACCGAACACTGCAACCGCCGTATTACCGCATGGTATAGCCATACCGGTATGCTCAACCATAAGCCCTATTTCCTCGGCGTTCACGAATATATCAAACTTATTTCCCACCGTCATTTTAAGCAGATAGGCCATAACAGATGGGGAAAGTCCACTGGTGTAGCTGTTTAACATAAGAAAAAGCGGATTATCTGATAACACCTCTGTACAAAGCAGCATAAGCTCGTTTATACAGTCGGTAAGCTTCCACATTTCTCCATTAGTGCCGCGCCCGTAGCTAGGCGGGTCAAGTATTATCGCGTCATATTTATTTCCGCGCTTTATTTCTCTTTTTAGGAATTTCATGGCATCGTCTACTATCCAACGTGTCGTATATTTTGAGTTACCTGCAAAGCCTGATAAGCTGACATTAAGCTTGGCCCATTCAACCATGCCCTTAACCGCGTCTAAATGACATACCTCCGCGCCAGCCGCTAAACAAGAAAGTGTTGCTCCTCCGGTATAGGCAAAAAGGTTAAGCAGCTTTATACGCCTGCGCGAGTTTATAATAAACTCGCGGCAATAATCCCAGTTTACCGCCTGTTCAGGGAAAAGACCGGTATGTTTAAATCCGGTGGGCTTGACCATAAAGTTTAAATCTTTATAAGATATTCTCCAACTTTCAGGGATGTTTTTCTTGTATTCCCATTCGCCCCCGCCTTTGGGACTTCTGTGATAAATGGCGCAGGCTGTTTTCCAAAGCGGCGATGGATTTGAATTTTCCCAAATAATCTGCGGGTCGGGACGTATAAGCGTTATATTTCCCCATCGCTCCAAGCGCTCGCCTCTCCCAGCATCAATTAACGTATAGTCGCTCCAATTTGCCGCTATTCTCATATTTGTTTTATAGCATCTGCGATTTTTTCAGCCCACATGATTACCTGTTTTTTGTCTTTGCCCTCGATCATGACTCGAATAAGTGGCTCTGTTCCGCTTTCACGCACTAAAATTCTGCCTTCTTCTTTCATTGCGCTTTCAGCTTCGGCAATAATTTTCAAAACTGATGCGTCGCCTTTCCACTTTTCCTTTTTTTTCTCATCAGCCATCACTCCGATAAGCATTTGAGGATATTTAGGTATCTCAGCCACAAGCTCAGACAATTTTTTGCCCGATTTTTTAATGAATGACAGCAGCTTTACCGCAGTAAGTTGACCGTCTCCGGTGGTTGCATGGTCCGAAAAGATCAAATGCCCCGACTGTTCACCTCCAAGACTGTATCCGTTTTTTAGCATTTCCTCAAGCACGTATCGGTCTCCGACTTTGGCTGAAATAGTATTTATTCCATAATTTTTAAGGTATTTATGAAAGCCCATATTTGACATTACCGTACAGACAAGCGTGTCTTTATTGAGCCTGTTTTGAGCTTTCATATCGCAGGCGAGCAGAGCCATGATCTCATCCCCGTTTACAATATTACCTTTTTCGTCAACCGCTAAACAGCGGTCCGCATCGCCGTCGAAAGCCACGGCAGCATCATAGACTCCTTGCTTTACCTGCTCACAAAGATTTTCAATATGAGTCGAACCGCAGTTTTCGTTAATGTTTATCCCGTTGGGAATATTGTATATATGTTCACAATCTGCGTTTAAGCCGTTGAAGATAGGACGGCATGTAGTAGAAGCGCTTCCGTTTGCGCTGTCTACCAATAATTTCAAACCATTTAAATCTCCTCCCGCGCAATCTATTATATGCTCAACATAATCGCTTACGGCGGTGTAAATATGGCGGATCCTGCCTACTTCGGCTCCGAATACAAGCTTAAATTTTTCTGCCTTAACGGCAAGCTCTATTTCGTCCTCCTGCTCATCAGTAAGCTTAAACCCATTTCCCGAAAAGATTTTTATACCATTATACTCCATGGTATTATGAGAAGCGGAAATCATTATACCGGCACGCGAACTAACGGCGTCGAACGCGCCGCATTCTTCAACTAAAAAAGCCAGCGCCGGAGTAGGTATTACTCCGAGCAGCTCGACATCGGCGCCTACCGAAGTTATCCCAGCGGTCAGCGCCGCTTCAAGTATACTCGAAGAAACCCTCGTATCCTTAGCTATTTGTATAGTCGGGCGTTTTCCACTATTTTTTCGTATCATATCCGCTGCGGCCCGTCCAATATTCATTGCTAGCTCGCAATTCAGCTCTGTAATCGCTATTCCCCTTACCCCGTCCGTTCCAAATAATCTTGCCATAAACTACCCCCAAAATCAATTGCTTTCAAACATTTGCTGCCCTGGTTTAACTATACCCAGATGATTATAGGCCAGTGCAGTCGCTATTCTTCCTCTGGGCGTACGTGCCAAAAATCCCTGTTGCATTAAAAACGGCTCACAAATGTCTTCAAGCGTTACCGCTTCTTCTCCTAAAGCCGCAGCAAGAGTTTCAAGGCCAACCGGCCCACCATTATACCCCTTAATTATAATTTGAAGAAGACGTTTATCAAGGCTGTCTAACCCTAAAGCATCTATTTCCAAACGGTCAAGTGCAATTTTTGCCAAGTCTTTAGTTATTTTGCCATTACCCAACACATCAGCAAAATCGCGAACCCTCTTAAGCAAACGATTTGCAATACGCGGAGTGCCGCGAGAGCGTCCCGCTATCTCAACCCCACCTTTTCTATCAGTCGGTATGCTTAATATCACCGACGAGCGCATGACAATGTCAGTCAGCTCGTTCTCATTATAAAGTTCAAGCCTAAAAATTACCCCAAAACGGTCACGAAGGGGATTAGTGAGCTGTCCAGCGCGTGTGGTGGCCCCTATAAGCGTGAAGCGCGGCAAATCAAGCTTTATTGATTGCGCCGAAGGCCCCTTCCCTATAATAATGTCAATAAAATAATCTTCCATTGCGGGATAAAGCACTTCTTCCACCTGTCTTGAAAGGCGATGTATCTCATCAATAAAAATTATGTCGCCGTCGCTTAAATTAGTAAGCAGCGCCGCCAAATCTCCCGGTTTTTCAATAGCGGGCCCGGATGTTGTTTTAATGTTTACTCCCATTTCATTTGCGATAATAGTTGCAAGGGTAGTTTTCCCGAGACCCGGCGGACCATAAAGCAAAACATGATCAAGATTTTCATTTCTGCCTTTTGCCGCCTCAATAAACACTGTAAGATTTTCTTTTACCTTTTCCTGGCCTATATACTCATTAAGAGATTTTGGGCGGAGAGTATATTCAAAGTCCACGTCTTCCATATTATATTCAGGCCGTGTAATATTATTAAAATCTTTAGCGGGGTCTTTTTTTTCTATCACAATATCCCCCCTTATGAAAGACGTTTTAACGCGGCTTTTATCAGTTCAGAGGCGCTTAAATTTTCATCCAGACCGGAAAGCGCTTTCATAGCGTCATGACTGCTAAAACCAAGCACCATTAGCGCGGATACCGACTCAGCGCGTTTGCCCAAAAGCGGTTGAAAATCACCGGAACCCATCGTTGTTTCAGAAAAATCAACAGAGTTAAATTGCCTGTCTATCTTATCTTTTAGCTCCAGCACTATCCTTTGTGCTATTTTAGCGCCTATCCCCTGGGATCTTGTCAACAACTTCGAGTCACCCGAAGCTACGCATAAAGCAAATCCTTGCGGTGATAAGTCTGACAGCACCGAAAGCGCCGCCTTTGGACCCACTCCTGACACAGAAATAAGCAATTTGAAAGCGCTAAGCTCTGAAGCAGCGGAAAACCCAAACAACTCCATTAAATCTTCGCGAATATATAAATAAGTCAATAATTTGACAGTTTCACCTACTTTAAGGCCCGAAATAGTGGATGACGTGGCGCGGCAGGCGTAACCTACCCCAGCAGTTTCGATTACTGCCAAGTTTTGCTCAATATGTATAACTTTTCCATTGACGCTGTATATCATAGCTTTCTCCGTTTGTTCTACTTTGAAATCAACTTTGAACGAAAGCTGTGCGAGTGACAGATCGCTATCGCCAAAGCATCAGCCGCATCATCGGGCTTTGGTATCTCAGAAAGACATAAAATCCTTTTTGTCAATTCCTGCACCTGCTTTTTTACAGCCTTGCCATATCCGGTGACAGCGGATTTTACCTGAAGTGGGGTATACTCAAAAATTCTAATGCCTCGCTGTCTGGCTGCTAGCAATATCACCCCTCGCGCCTCGGCAACTTCTATCACGGTTTTTTGATTAGTAGTAAAATATAACTGCTCAATGGCTGCGCAATCAGGTTTATGAATGTCTAACAGATAGAGCAGATCATTATATATCTCAAGTAAACGCAAATCAAAAGATTTTTTTGCTGATGTGGAGATAACACCGTATTCTATCACGTTAAAGCGGCTTTTTTCGTTATCTATAATACCGAAACCTACGGTAGCAAAGCCGGGATCGACGCCTATTACTCGCATAACACGTTCCCCTGATTAAAGCATTCAAACATCTGCGGCGGAGCCGCTTCCGGTGTTTTAACAAGCGCCAGAATGGAATAGAAAATTACCCGTCGCTGTTCGCAAACAGCGCAATCCTCGTTTAACTTTAAATTGGATAAATTTGAAGTTAAACGATCATAACCAAATGCCGAAGAGACGGGGACACGAACGCGTCTATAATAAATTGCACAAGTATGGAATTAACTTTAATGTTTACGCTCGCCGCTGAAAGCGGCAGTATTTCCATGTCCAATTAAATTCAGAATCTTTCCGGTCATAAACGGAAAAAGGCGGCATCTATCGAATTAGCACGCTTTTTCAAACCGAATAAAAACTAAACGCAAAAACCGCCGACCCCATCGGTCGGCGGTCCGCCCGCACGGGCCACGCGTTGGCACGCCGTAAGGGATTCGAACCCCCGACCTACTGGTTCGTAGCCAGTCACTCTATCCAGCTGAGCTAACGGCGCTTATCAAAATTACTAATATATTTTATCATAAATGCAATTAATTGTCAATAGCCCTTGACAATATTTTAGTTTTATGATACGATTATTTTGTGTAGATTTTATGTCAGGAATGAGAAAAGAGGCAAAAAATGTTTAATAAAGTTTCTTCAGATATGGATTTTGTCACGCGCGAAAGAAAAATATTAGAATTTTGGAAAGAGAACGATGTATTCCAAAAAAGCATTGAAGAAAGAAAAAGTTATCCATCTTACGTATTTTATGACGGACCACCAACCGCTAATGGCAAACCGCATATTGGACATGTGCTGACACGTGTGATTAAAGATATGATACCGCGTTACCGCACCATGAAAGGTTATATGGTGCCGCGCAAAGCGGGCTGGGACACCCATGGACTGCCGGTTGAAATTGAAGTTGAAAAAGCGCTTGGTATTGAGGGTAAAGATCAAGTTGAAAACTATGGCATTGCAAATTTTATTGATAAGTGCAAAGAGAGCGTTTGGCGCTATAAAGGCATGTGGGAAGACTTTTCAGACACGGTTGGCTTTTGGGCGGATATGGAACACCCGTACGTAACCTATAACAACGAGTTTATCGAATCGGTTTGGTGGGCGCTAAAAAAGATTTGGGAACGCGATCTGCTTTATAAAGGATTTAAAGTCGTGCCTTATTGTCCATATTGCGGCACCCCTCTTTCATCACACGAAGTTGCGCAAGGTTATAAAGAAGTTAAAGAACGCTCGGCTGTGGTGAGATTTAAAGTCAAGGACGAAAACGCTTATATTCTTGCGTGGACCACCACGCCGTGGACTCTCCCGTCTAACGTGGCGCTTTGCGTTAACGCGAAAGAGACATACGTTAAAGTCAGGCACGGGGATTATACGTATTATATGGCTAAAGCACCGGTTGAAACCGTGCTTTCAGAAGGTTTTGAGATCCTGGATGAGTTTAAAGGCGCGGATTTGGAATATAAAGAATATGAACCGCTGTTTAAATTTATAAATCCTTCAGAAAAATGTTGGTATGTAACCTGTGACGATTATGTGACCCTTACCGACGGAACGGGCGTAGTGCATATCGCCCCGGCATTCGGCGAAGACGATGCAAGCATTGGTAGAAAATATAAACTGCCTTTTGTGCAGCTAGTAGATTCTAAAGGGCAAATGACTAAAGAAACTCTTTGGCCCGGAGTTTTTTGCAAAGACGCAGATAAAGAAATTATCACCGAGCTTAAAAAGCGCGGACTTTTGTTTTCTTCACCGATTTTTGAGCATAATTATCCCTACTGCTGGCGGTGCGATACTCCGCTTATATATTACGCCCGCGACTCATGGTTCATTAACATGACCGCTGTACGTGAGGATTTAATTAAAAATAATAAAACAATTAACTGGCTGCCGGAGCATATCGGAAGTGGACGTTTCGGCGACTGGTTGGAAAACATACAGGACTGGGGGATAAGTCGTAACCGCTATTGGGGCACTCCGCTTAATATTTGGGAATGCGAATGCGGATACAGACACTCGGTGGGTTCAATTGATGAACTGAAAAGCCTTTCGCCTGACTGTCCGGACGATATCGAGCTTCACCGCCCTTATATCGACGACGTTAAAATAAAATGCGAAAAGTGCGGAAAACTAATGTCTCGCACGCCCGAAGTTATTGACTGTTGGTTCGACAGCGGCTCAATGCCTTTTGCCCAACATCACTATCCGTTTGAAAACAAAGAGCTTTTTGAACGCGAGTTCCCTGCCGACTTTATCTCGGAGGCAGTAGATCAGACTCGTGGTTGGTTTTATTCGCTGCTAGCTATATCAACCCTGTTATTCAACAAGGCGCCTTTTAAAAATGTTATAGTTTTAGGGCACGTTCAGGATGAAAACGGACAAAAAATGTCTAAATCCAAGGGAAACTCTGTGGATCCGTTTGAGGCTTTAAAAACATATGGCGCGGATGCCATCCGTTGGTATTTCTATACCAATTCCGCGCCGTGGCTGCCAAATAGGTTCCACGCTAAAGCGGTAATCGAGCGACAGCGCAAATTTTTAGGCACGCTTTGGAATGTCTACGCTTTTTTTGTCCTATACGCAAATATTGACGGGTTTAATCCAAATGATCATAAAATGCCTGGCAACTTAACCCTTATGGATAAGTGGGCGCTGTCACGGCTTAACAGTATGGTTAAACAAACTGACAGCAACCTTGAAAACTACCGTATACCCGAAGCGGCAAAAGCAATTGAAAGTTTTGTTGACGAACTGAGCAATTGGTATGTGCGCCGATGCCGCGAACGTTTTTGGGGTTCTGAAATGGACAACGACAAAGTCAGTGCTTACATGACGCTGTATAATGCGTTGATCGTTGCAGCAAAAGCCGCCGCGCCAATGATCCCATTTATGTCCGAGGAAATATATCAGAATTTAGTAAGATTCGTAGATGACAAAAGTCCGATAAGCATTCATGTCTGCGCATATCCCGAAGTAGATGAAAGTCTTATCGACACTGAACTCGAATGCAAGATGAACGCGGTGCTTGAAATAGTTTCACTTGGCCGCGCTGCGCGTAATGGCGCAAATATCAAAAATCGCCAACCGCTTTTTGAAATGTTCGTTAACACAGATAATATGGCACAGGATTTAAGCTCGGAATTTATTAATATAATCAAAGATGAGCTTAATATTAAGAACGTCGAGTTTATCTCCGACGCCGAAGAGTTTGTTTCTTATTCTTTTAAGCCGCAGTTAAAAACTGTAGGGCCGAAATTCGGCAAACAGATTGGCGAGATTAAGAGTGCGTTATCAGATATAGACGGTTCCGCAGCCAAGGCGGAACTTGACAAAAATGAAAAGCTTATACTGCAAACCGTCTCGGGAAAAGTTGAGATGCTAGCTGAAGACTTGCTGATAGAGGTCAAACAGAAAGAGGGATTCTTTACGATATCTGAAGGAAAAGTTACCGTCTCGGTCAATACAACAATGACTGAATCGCTTATCGAAGAAGGGTTTGTGCGGGAAATAGTCAGCAAAATACAAACCATGCGCAAGGAAGCGGGATTTGAGGTCATGGATAATATAGCAGTATTCATAAAAGGCAATATAAAAATTGCTGGCATAGTTCAAAGAAACGAATCAGAAATCAAATCGGATGTTTTGGCAAAGGAGTTTAACTTTGACAACACCGGTGAACATTCAAAAGAATGGGATATAAACGGAGAAAAAGTAGAATTAGGCGTTACAAAAATAGACTTTTTGCGTAATTAAAACGCGATGGACTTGCAAGCAAAATTTTCACCGTATAAGACAATTTTTTTGCGAATATCCCTTGATATTATAAATCTGAATCCGCTCTCATTATGAGGGCGGATTTTTTATCAATTAATCATAAAATGAAGCTTAAAGTCATAGACATTAAAGAGCGAAAGTAAAAACTAAACTGGAAGGAAATAAGATGAATGACTGAATATTTACCGGAAGGGGAGCTCTTTTGCCGGGAGGATAATAAATACCGAACAGGCTCAAAAAAAGCGCTTGAAGAACTAAAAGCATTAGATATTACCGCCGAGGCTCCTTGCATAGTTTGTGACAATCAACACAACCTGATCGTTGATTTTGGCTTTATGAAAGGACTTATACCGCGCGAAGAAGGCGCAGTTGGAATTGATACTGGACAAACACGGGATATTGCGCTTATTTCACGTGTAAATAAGCCCATATGCTTTAAAGTAACCGGATTTTCTATTGATAACTTTGGAAAGGAAATCGCAATTTTATCAAGAAAAGCTGCCCAGATCGAATGCATCGAGGGTTATATTTCAAATCTCAGACATGGAGATATTATAAAGGTTAAAGTTACGCATCTTGAACAATTTGGAGCGTTTGTAGACATTGGGCGCGGGTTGTCTTCGCTTATCCCCATCGACTCAATTTCCGTTTCGCGGATTTCGCATCCGTCGGATCGGTTTTATATAGGTCAGCAAATCTATGCGGTAGTAAAAGAAAAAGATAACGGCAAAATCACACTTTCACATAAAGAACTTCTCGGTACATGGGAAGAAAACGCCGCAATGTTTGCGGTGGGTGAAACCGTGGCGGGAATAGTTCGCTCAATTGAAGGTTATGGTATTTTTGTTGAACTCACCCCAAATTTGGCGGGATTAGCCGAACTAAAGGATAATATATTTGTCAACCAACAGACTAGCGTTTACATAAAGGCTATTATACCTGAAAAAATGAAGATAAAGTTAATTATAGTAGATGCTTTTAATGAAGGCTATATCAACCATAGCTATAGCTATTTCAAAAGCTCAGGTCGAGTTGACAGATGGATTTATTCAACACCGGACTCGAAAAAACTGATCGCTTCAGAGTTTATTTGACGGAGAGCGTATAAACTTTTGTGTAAATGGTAATAATATCCAATAAGGAGATGATTAACAATGAACACAAAAGTAACAAAGGCAGAAAAAATGAAACGCGCCGGAACTGGCAAGACTTTTAGCCCAAGAATGCTCAGATTTCAAGGACATCAATGCAATGCTGAAATCGTTGTTTTCCGAAACAGTGGATGAAACGCTAGAGTGCGCAATGGATGAGCATTTGGGCTACGACAAAAAACGATGTATCCGGCAATAACAGTGGCAATTCACACAACGGACACAGCACAAAAACGATTTTCACAAATTACGGCGAAAGCAAAATTTCTGTACCCCGCGACCGCAACGGCGAGTTTGAGCCGAGGGTAATCACAAAGTATCAAACGACTGGTCGGGACATCGAAAATCAGGTTTTCGCGCTGTACGGCAAAGGCAAGTCAACCCGCGACATAGAGGCGCATTTGCGGGATATATACGGGGTGAACACAAGCCC
>JAISVH010000152.1 GCA_031271685.1 Eubacterium sp.
GAACCCTTATAAATTGTTTAAATTATACCTTCTTAGCAAGCTTGGAAAATCGATATACGAAATATCCAAAAGCACGTCTCCTTTAATTCCGTTGACTTTTCCGGTATGGGAATATTGCCAAATATAATAGCCGCCCTGATAAGTAACTTCTCCGAGCTGGGCAAGCCAAATCGCGTAATTATCTAGCACTTTCATGTCAAGATAGGTTTCAAACCAACTTTTAAAGGAATAAAGCATTGGGAAATAATTATTTTCCATCAATACCTCAAAAAAAGCTTCTACCATCTCTGTGGCCTGCCCCACGTTCAAATCTTCTATTTCCTCCTCCATATCAAGGATTACGGGATAGGTTATCTCATATCCGTCAATAAGGCCGACAAAGAATTCCGCCTCTTGCCTTGCTTCTTCAATGGTATTAGCATAGCTGTAGAAATAAACGCCGACGTCCAGTCCGTTTGAGGTCGCGCCTTCTATGTTTTTTCGGAAATAGTCGTCTTCTTTCATGGGTTTGCCGTCAACTGCACCCCTTCCGGCGCGTATAATCGCGAATTCGGCGTCAGATTGGGATACTTTTTCCCAATCTATTTCGCCCTGAACATAAGACACGTCAATTCCTCTGATTTCAACCGCGGGCTCATCTGCGAGTATTGCCACGGTCATGGCTTCATACTCAAATTTTTCACGGTTATCGGTGAACACTGCGCTTTTGGTATTGACAAAGCTCCCAAACCGGGTGTAGTTCGACCCGCGTTTCATAACAACGCTGCCACTGTTAATGAAATTTCCGGAATGTCCTATGGAAATATAGCCGAGATTTGTCATACTGCCGCTCAAGGTTACCGATACAGCGCCCTCATACCGTGTTTCAGACGGTTTGTCAATGGTCACCGTGCCGCTGATCCCGATAACGCCGGCCGACGTTTCCGTAAACTTTCCGCGGATAAGCGTGGTTCCCGAAGTGTAAACGGTTATCCCGCCGGATGTTTTTATTTCGCTCTGATTAAATGATGTAAAATTTCCCGATACTTTCATTTGAGTGTTTAAAAATTGCATGTACTGACCATAAACGTGAAAGCTTCCGCCTGAGACAATATTTAGTGCGCCTCGCCTTAGCTCCAGCAAACCGCCGTTGCTAACAGTCAGGTTTCCCATAACTATTACCTGAATGTCGTCATTGCGGACAATTAGTGTTCCGCCCTCGCGCACGCCAAGCTTAACCCCCTTCGGTATGGTCAAATCACTTCTTATCGTCAGCTCTTCGGTTATGTAGTATGTATTTCCCGGAATCAATTCCCCCGTCCCGTCCCAGGAGATAATTTTTGCCGAAATGGGAAAAACGCAAAAACCTAAGCTTAAAACGGCGGCTAAGCCGATATAAAATATTTTTTTAAACATTCTATTTTTTACCTTTCCAAAAGCTATTTTTTAGTGACCGTCCCAGGAATCCAAATATTTTTCCTGCGCCGGAGATAACTTGTCAATTCTTATTTTCCAGTTTGCAAGCTGCCTTGCGGCGACTTCATCATCTACTTCTCGTGGAACTTTTATGACCATGTCCGAAAGGAGATGTTTGTTTTTTACGAGGTGCAGCGCGGACAAAGCCTGAATGGCAAATGACATGTCCATTATTTCGGCGGGGTGCCCGTCTCCCGCCGCTAGGTTGACCAATCGCCCTTCGGCGATAATATATATCCAATTGCCGTTGTCAAGTTTATAGCCCATTATATTATTTCTTGCTAATTTGCTGTCGGACGCTATAGATTTTAAAGTGGCGACATCCACCTCGAGGTCAAAGTGTCCGGCGTTACAGCATATAGCGCCGCTTTTCATGTTATAAAAGTCTTTTTCGGTGATAACGTCGCGGCAGCCGGTAACGGTGATGAAAAAATCACCGATTTTAGCGGCCTCGTTCATCGGCATGACTTTAAAGCCGTCCATTATCGCTTCCATCGCCTTTATAGGATTGATTTCAGTAATAGTCACCATTGCTCCCAAACCTTTGGCTCGCATAGCGACACCTTTTCCACACCAACCATATCCGGCGATAACCACGTTTTTACCGGCGACAATAAGGTTGGTGGTGCGGTTTATTCCATCCCACACTGACTGACCGGTGCCGTATCGGTTATCAAAAAGGTGTTTGCAGTCTGCATCATTTACCGTTACCATTGGAAATTTTAGCTTTCCTTCTCTGTTCATAGAGATCAGCCGCACTATTCCTGTGGTAGTTTCTTCGCAGCCTCCAATCACGTTTGACAGCAACTCGGGATATTTACTATGTATCAGGCTCACCAAATCGCCACCGTCATCTATAATAATATTTGGACCCGCTTTGATCACTGATGAAATATGCCGGTTATATTCTTCTTCCGTCGCGCCGTGCCAGGCGAAAACACTAAGGTTTTCATGAGCTAAAGCCGCCGCGACATCATCCTGAGTTGAAAGGGGGTTGCTCCCGGTTATGAACATTTCGGCGCCACCGGCTGCAAGAACCTTGCAAAGATAAGCTGTTTTAGCTTCAAGATGAACAGACAGGGCGATCTTTAGACCTTTGAAGGGCTTTTCTTTTTCAAAATCCGCTTGTATTCCGCGCAGTAGCGGCATGTTTGCCTCTACCCATTCGATTTTACGCTTTCCTTCACGCCACAGCTCTTTGTTTTTTATTTCGCTCATGCTCTTCTCTCCTTGTTCGTAATACATTAAATTAACTTGAAAACAGGCTAAAAACCTAAGGCAATACCGCACAATTCGCGCTTAACAGCTTGGCGAAAAATCCGACTGAATGCTTTGCACGCCGGAGCTGTGCGGCATTGCCCTAACAAAATCGGTTGATATTTTGGAGTTAACTTATATGCGCTAAAATCAATTATAATCGAGTTTATGTCTCCCCCACTTAGACGGCGGCTATTTTTAAATTTTTTATGAGTTTTATTAGAAATAACTATGCTTACATTTTAACACATTTTTTAAAAAAAATCAAATTAAATAATATATTTTTAATTGTTAATTTATGCTTTACAAAAATTATAAATTATGGTATTATAAATAATATAATCATTTAACTTTAACTTAGAAAATATCAAGAATAATAACGCGAAATCTGTAGTTATAGGGGGTTTCGCAACGCGCGCGTCGCGGGTGCTGCTTGCGAACAGCGCAATCTTAGTTTAACGTTAAATTTGATAAATTTAAAGTTATAGCCGCGTTCATGCCTTTGCCTCTTAGGAGGTGGGTTCCATGCTGACTATTAGTTAATTAACTATACGTCAGCGGCGGCTGATTTTCAATCTCCCCGCTGACGCTTGTTAAAACATTGGAAGCGGCTCCGCCGCAGGTGTTTGAATGAAAATTAAAATGAAAAGGCGATTATAATGAAAATCTTAAAAGTATTATTATCAGGTTTGTTATCCGCCGTTATACTTTTTACCGGCTGCAAAGGCGGCTATAAAAACAGCAGCGGCGGCGGTTTAGAAAAAGGGTTAAGTTCAGGCGCCGGGACAAGCGGCGTCTATGCGGCCACAATAAATTCCGATGACCCGGCTCTTCAAAATATGAACGTTCTGTATTCTAATTTCCTAAGTGAATATAAGTCTTCGCTAATCCAACAAAATATAGATGAAAACGCCGAAGACCAAGTAGTTACGGTAAACCAGCTAAAAATTGAAATAATCGATTTTCTTGTGCGGCAAAAACATGTTATCAAAGGAGCAGAGGAAAGGGGTATCACATTTGATAATTTTACAGAAGAAGAATTGGGACAAATCGCTAAAAACACGGAAGACTATATTGTTCAGTTAGCGAATGATTTCGGGAGTTCTTCGGGAGATAGCCCGGAAGAACGATTAGCTGATTATTTTGAAAAAACCGGCATAACTCCTGATTATTACTATGAATGGTTTCGGCAGGGGATGATCGAAAAAAAGCTGAATGATATTTTTCTCGCGCAGGTAGAGAATGAAGCTTATGACATACCAGGATATCTAAAAGACATGGAAAAAAAATCAAAGCAGTTATATGATGAGGATATCAATAAATTTGCCGAAAACGCATCAAATCTTTTTTATTATATCCCGCCCGGAACACGCTCGGCCGATATAATCAGGATAAATTTGAACAGCGCAAGCGCTGACCAAATACGCGGCCTTAGAGAAAATGAAGGAGATGCGGACGCCGATAATCTTTTAGAAAACGCTCTTTCCGGAATAAGATCGGATGCCGATTTAGTCATTAACGAGCTAAAAAACGGGAAAACAGTTCAGCAATTAAGAGATGAATATATTGATAGCGGAGACTATATTTTTTATACAGATAACCCAATATTAGAGGGATTACCTGAAAAAACCGGGATTTTTGAGATGGAAACCGGGGAGATAGCGCTGAGATCCGACGATGAGGGCTATTTTATTGTGGTGAACAACGGTCCTTATACTGGGCATCCCGATGAGCTTAACACATATATTTACGAAGACTCGGCCCAGCATTTAAAAAATGTTAAGCTTCAGGAAATTTCACAAACATTTTTAAAAGAAATGGAAGAAAAATATAAATATACTATCGATTATGATCTGCTTACGATAAATCTGCATACTGAGATCAAAGAAGAATAACGTATTACTTTCGGTAGAATTGCCATATATAAAATTATATTATAATTATATTTCTTAATGCTTAAGTTTATTAAAAATGATACGATATGTATATTAAAAGATAAGGGTAATTATGGCAGTTCGTTATTTTTAACGAGAAAGGATAACAGTATGAAAATTTTTAAGAATTCAGTTTTAGCAACAACTCTGGCGTCGCTTTTAATAAGCTTGACTATTCCTCCGGTTTCTGCTGTTACTGAATATAAGTTTATCGGTGAGAAGGCGGGCAGTAATGCCGCGTTCACCGAGTTTTCTTCTGCGGAACCCGTAGTCGTTTGGATAAATGGGGGAAAGGTTACTTATGATAACGGAGCTGTTGTAGATCATAAGACAAATCTGGTAAAGATTTTTGAGCGGACAGACAGCAGCGGATGGTATAATATGACCACCTCTAAAGGGATCGTGTGGGGAGCTTCTGCGACCAGTTCTCCGCCGAAATTGGTAAAAGGCAAGTATAAAGACACTTCGGCTAAAAACAGGATAAAAGTATCTAAAGGCAAAATAACACCCGGGAAAGTAGGAGGAGAGAACTATATTCACGCCTATAAGACCAAGAAAGTGGGCAAGGAGTATGAAGATCAGCATTTGGGAACTATTAAGGCGATAGTTAAGATCGCGCCTTCTACTATTAGCATTTATGACTCGTCGGCTTTAACAAAAAAGCTTTCTTCTTTGTCTGTTAATATCGGTGAGGAAAAGAGCGCTTATTTTTCACCCACGGCGGGATCGACCAGGGCACCTCTTACGGTTGATCCTTCAACATCTTACCTGGTTCAGGTCACTAAAGGAGAAAGCTATATTTCGCTTTCTAAAACAAGCAGCGGAAGTAGCGGAAGCAGCGGGAGTAGCGGAGGTGTCGTTTCTTCTATAATATTAAATTATGAGGATATGGCCAAGGGAATTTATATAAGGGGCGTTAAATCGGAATCGGAAACAAAAAACGGATCTGCCACTATTACGGTTTCATGCCTTAACAACGGCAAAAAGAAAACATTTAAAGTAAATGTGCCAAAACCTCCTATCGATACCGACGCACAGTCTATAAGGGTTCTTTACGGGACGGGAGACACGCTTTTCAGCAATTCCTCAAGCGGGTGGACAGTGTCCGGCGGCGGAACGATAGTAAACGATAAAGAATTCAGTTTGAATATTGGAGATCAGACTTCAGCTGAAATACTTGTTGTGCCTAAAAGCACCAAGCCAACTTTAAGCTATTCCAGTGTATATGGGGCAACTCTTAAAAAGGGGACTAACGCGTATACTATTAACATGACCAAGGCCGGCGCGCAGATAAAAGTGACACTTAAATACAGCTCTGATAGCACCACATATCTTATAAACCTTGAATCGTCAGCCAATAAGCTTAAGGGTGCGATACCGGATGATCTTTCTATGCGCACCCAAAATAACGGAGCGTTGATTGGCGATGCCCAAATAACCGCAAATGATATAAAAGCGCTTAATTCCGCCTCGTCGGTGTCAAAAGACTTTGATATAGGCTCAAATGATCAAGGAGTGCTGACACTAAAGGTATTAGACGGATTGTCCGTCATAACAGGAGGCACCCCGGGCGACGATGAAGTGCTTGTCACGGTAAGCCCGACAAGATCAACATCGTCAACTATTGGGGCGATGTCTTCATCGGGTAACACATTTAGTTGGCTTGTAACGCTTAAAGAATCTAACATGCCGATCACCGTGACCATGAAAACATCTGCTGTCACTTCAACCTTTAATTTAACATTACTAACTAGCAACTATGTTAACACCGATATGCAATACGCTTATTTCGGCGGGTTAAAGTCTACGAATTTTGCGGCTTTTTCTTCCGGCAAACCGGATACGTGGGAGAGTGGGGCGAACTATTACGCTAGCATGAGACTTGCGAGCAAAACCGCCGCTTTTACAAATAATAGGCCGTTGAGCATAATAAGGTTTGATGATAAATCTCAGCTAGAATATAGCTATAGTCCTTACTCAAACAACTGTGTGTTAAACGCTGACGGAACGATGACGATAAATATACACAGCGGCAACGAGGCTATTTACTATATTACAGTTAAGCCTAAGTTTCCCAATGCAATAGATGTTAAAACCAATCAAACGGCAACAGAGAAAAAATATAAAATAACAATTACTTGGTCATAAAAAAGCGCAAGCATTTTTTAGCTGTCAAATACAAAAAATCACAGGAGGCTAACCCCGTTAGCCTCCTGGATATTTTTGTTTAAGCAGCCGCTTTAGAAGCTGATTTTTGTCCGTCTATCCAGTTCCGCATGCTTTCACGTATTATTTCGAAAGGCGCGGGTCCGAAGTCAAGGATAAAACGATGAAATTCAATAGGCTTGAAATTTTCACCTAAGGCCTTTTCTGCTTCGTCGTGCAGAGATAACATTTCCATATACCCCAGTGAGTAAGGTAAACTGGACAAAGGCCTGGCGCATAATGACTGGTATATGCTTTGAATTTCGTTTTTGTTTCGACTATTAGTGCCAAATATTTCCTTGCAATGTTTGATCGTTTCATCAAGGTCCCAACCCAAGGCGTTAACGCCGTTGTCAAGCACCCCGTCAACGAGCAAATTATACTCTTCAATAAGTTTTAAAAACTCTATATCAATCTCTTCTAATCCTGTATAATTAAGGCTTTGAATCTTCGCATATTCGGCCCAGCCCTCACTATAACCCAAAGGCTCTAATAAAAATCGAATGGGTTTTGGAGACGACTTGCGAAAGTAAACCGTTTGATAAAGATGGCCGGGAAAACCTTCGTGCGCCAGAGTAGTAAATGTTTCTAAATTTGTTATGTTGTAAATCGGATTTGTGTAAATAATATTGTCATTAAATGAATCTATGGGCGGAACTATAAAGAAAGCGGGGCTAGATGATTCCTGCAAATTTTTTTGCACTTGTTTAACTTCATAATTAACAGAACCTAATTTTGGAAAATCATTTTCTATAGATTTTTCAAGATTTTCTAAATATTTTTTTTGCGTTTCTTTTTTAATATCAAATAGACCGTAATAATACTTAAATGAGACGGTAAGGTTATTTTTTAAAATATCGTCTATTGCAGCATTAATTTCATTGATCTTATCTCTAAAAAGCTTGTCTATTTCCTTTGGAGTTTTGTCCGATCCGGTAATATCGCGTAAACGTGCTGCGGCATATGCTTTTCCGTCGGGAAAGGCGGCCAGAGAAGTGATCTCAGGGGCATTCTGGCGCAATCCTCTTATTGAGTTAGCCAGTTTAGTGTATGCCGGAAAGATCTCTTCTTCAACTAACAGACGGTTTTTTTGCTTATACTGACTGCGCTTTTCTTTTGAAAGACCTTTAAATGCGTTAATTTTATCATCGAATACCTTAATTAATATATTGTCGTCAGTCTCTTTCAAAAAATCTTCACATTCTTTTGTGATTTTTTCAATATTAGTTTTGCTCATACCAAACCCTTTTTTTGCGCGCGCACGCTCAAACACAATAATGTCGGTGAAATACCTGCTAAAATCTTCTAAAAGGGCCATGTATACTTCAATATCTTTATCGGTATAAAAGTTGAACTCAGCCAGTGTTATTGGAAGACTGACGTGTATCCCACCCGGTTTGACCATGCTTTGATAATAGGCGTATTCATTTTTTGCGTAAAGCGTTTTATCGATTTCAATGCTGCGTATTAATGTATCATAGACGACCTGCTGATCGGGGCGCAGGTCTTCATAATTGAATTTCTTTATAAACTTTGAATATTCTAGCTGCGATTTACGTATGTTTTGGTATGTTTTTGAGTTTCGAACATTGCCAAAGGTTGGGGTTTCTCGTTGGACACCATATTTTTCCGGATCTGTCAAGATGTTGTTTAAATAAATAGGGTCATTAGAAATTGTATCCATGAATTCATAAAACATTTGTGCGTCAAATTCGGATTGGGTCAGGCCTGAAGAGATATTTGCCGTATTTTGATCCGCAGCAAAGGCACTGCCATATGCGTTTAATGATAACATGGCAGCCGTAGCCAATAAAAACGCAACAGTTTTTTTAAACGCTTTTTTCATTTTATATCCTCCAAAAATATTTTGGGCAACACCGCACAGCTCACATCTATCGGCTTGACGAGCAAATCACTTGTGTATTTCTTGCCAAACTTTGTTAATTTCGCCTTAAATATCAACGGATATTCGCGGCAAAATTGCCTAGTTTGACGAAAAATCTTACTGTGCGCTTTGCACGCCAGAACTGTGCGGTATTGCCTTAGATGTATAAAATAATATCATGTTTTTAAATTCTTGTCAATATTTGTAAAATAAAAAACTGAAATTCTCAAACATTTGCGGCGGAGTCGCTCTCAGTGTTTTATTACTCCCGCACTAAATAGCAGGCAAATTTTTACGAATGATACTTATCGCTTGATGCAGACTTTAACAAGGTTTTGTCAGAGATTCGTGTTATAGCAGCTTGACTTTTTTGGCTATAAGTCAAACAGCTATAACACTGCGCAAAGCGCGGTACTCCGCCATCGGCGGCGAGTGTTATTATTCTCGACATTTTCTAATTTAATTAACTACACCTGTGATTATGGTTGATTTTTACAATATTTTGTGGTATAATAACAAGGCATGATTAATGATAGGGCGTATAATTCGCGCCCACAAGCTTTATAAAAGATTCAATCCGTTTGTTTTACATCAAATTTCATTAAATATCAATGAATATTTTTACAAAATTGCCTTGTTTGACAAGCGTCCCGGAAATTTATTATGCACATAGAAGTTGCGCGGCTGTTGCCTTAATAATTTTTAAAAATGAAGGTGGTATAAATGGCATTATATTCGGGAATAAAAAGTCCCTGCTGTGATAAAGAATTTTCTGACGGCGACGATATTGTTGTATGTCCCCAATGCGGCACGCCTCATCACCGGGATTGTTACGCCGCGAAAGGCGAATGCGTTAATAGGCGGCTACATGAAATCGGATATATCTGGAAGTCGCCGATAGAAAACGCGATACGCGGGTATATAGCGGCTGAAGAACTTCAGCGAAGATATATCGAGGATCGAGAGAAAGAGGTGGAAAACGATGAGCGCCTTAAAAGCTTTTTCGAGGCGCTTGACCGTATGGGGCTTCCCCGTGATCATTTTGAGGAAACCCGAAAACGTTTTGACGAACGCGATATTTATGGGGTATCTGAGCGTGAAATCACAAGTTTTCAAGGAATAAGCAACCCTTTGCTTTTGGTGCGATACCGCAAGCTTGTTAAAAGCAAAAGCAAAGTTTCGCTTAATCTTTTGGCGGGATTTTTGTTGCCTTTTTATCAGTTTTACAACCGCCACCGCACGGCGGGGATATTGCTTTGCTTTTTGATTTTTTTAATTAACATTCCTTCTGTGCTTGAATTTATTGCGGTTAATCCGGTTTTTTCTAATTTAAACGCGCTTTCGGCAATTAACGTGTCACTTCTTAAAAACAGCGTTATTTTAGAGTCTTTGCCATTGATCCTTTTTATGCTTTGCAGCTTGTTTTATGATTATTTTTATCTTCGTTGGATGGCAAAGCGGATTATAGAAATACGCTCGAAATACAGTGAAGAAAACCTTTCGGAAAATTATTACAGCGAGTTGGCGGCCAAAGGAAATCCAAGTTTTTTGCAAATGTTATTAGACAGCCTTATATCATCTATATTGCTTGCCATGTTATTTGCTGGGATGCTTTATGTTATATAGCGTTTTTCCGGATGTAAGGAGGCGGTAAAATGGTGATTGGCCGGGTTAGATTTAACAAAAAATGCCTGGTATTTTTAGTATTTGGCATAAGCGTAATATTGCACACCGCTTACGCTTTTCAAATGGAAATGCTGTCTATTGACCCAAACGAATTTGGAGTTTCTGTTTGGACAGCGCTTTTTACTGGCAAAAATTGGTCAGGGGTAATGTCTGGCATACCTTATTATTATGGGTACGCGGGAGCGGTTTTTTATGTGCCCTTTATGCTTTTTATAAATAATCCTTTTACTCAATATAAGGCTATGCTTATTTTTAACGGCATCGTTGTTAGTTTCGTGCCGGTTATAGCTTATCGTGTTAGCCTTAGGCTAGGTGTGTCTCAAGTATGGCAGAGAATTCTTGTCGCAATAGTTTGCGGCTTGTATTCGACTGTGTTTGCGCACACAAAATTTATTTGGAATGAGATAAGTTGCATTATCTTCCCATGGCTTATTATCTCGCTTATCATCCGCACCGGAGATGAAAAACCCGGGCTAAAAAAGCATATGTTTTCGGGTTTTACAGCATTTATATGCGCTGTTTCTTATTTTGCTCATCCGCGCCTTATCTGCGTTATTCTAAGTGCGACGGCGGTAATATTGTTCGCGCGCGTTTTTTTAAAAGTAAAGCTTGTTTATCAAAACACTTTTTTTATTGTTTTTGCAACGGCTATGCTTGGTTTTATGGCGCTTGACCGTTATCTTATCGGCGTAATATGGCGAGGCGGGGTCGAAACGCTTCAGAATACGATAGGTTTTTTTATAGGGCAGCTGACACACCTGAAAACAGTTGTAGGTTGGGAGTGGCTTTTTACCACAGTATTGGGACATTTATATTATTTTGCTACTTCTACATGGGGATTGGGGATTATCGCCGTTTGTCTGGCGGTGTTGGTTCAGGTTAAATATTTTACGGGACGGAGACTCAAAACTATCGTAACTGAAAAACCTGATTCTAAAGTTATCGGTCATTTGGGCTATAATAATTATTTTCTGATTTTTTCGTTATATGCTTTGCTTTCAAATTTGTTTGCAGCCGCGTTATCCACTCTTTCAAAATACAGCGCGAACGGATATGGGCAATATCAGGATACGGTAATTTTTGGAAGGTATATGGACAGCGTTATACCTCTGTTAATAATGTTTGTTATCTGTTATGTATTTTTATATGGGTTGGATCTGCAAAAGCTTTTGGCGGCGACTGTTGTGATTGGGATTATATACGGATTGTTTTTTGTGTTTGCCGCGCCGGCAGTCGTTAACTCACCCGAGACTAGGGTTTCGCCCATGCTTGGGATATATCCCGTTCGGATAGGTGAGCGAGTCGATGCGGTGATAACATCAGACGGTCTGTTTTTGACCGTATCATGCGTGCTTTGCTTTATTGCCGTGTTTATTGTTGTGGTTTGCTGCGCGAAAAAATACCGCGCGCTTATCCTATCAGGGATAATGATAGCGATAATGCTTTATTCCAGCCTATATACAGCGACGGTTTACCTGCCGTTTGCTGAAAGCGATGCCACAAGAGCAAACCGACCAATTTACGAGGTAAATAAATATATATATAATTCCACCGATGCGCCTCCGGTTTATGTTTTTAACCTCCCGAGAAGGACTTTTACACTTTTGCAGTTTTTAAACCAGAATACTGTTGTGACAGTCGCGAGAAATCGTTCAGATATACCTGAACATTGTTTTATATTGGTTAAAAATGATGATAAACTGGCTTTAAGGCCACGAAGCAGAAAGGTACTTGAGGAAATCGGAGCAACTTCAGAATACACCGTTTACGCCTATGGTGAGCGCGCCGTGGCGTATGTACAGTCACAAACAGGCTCTGAAATTTTGGCGTCTGTTTATAAAAGGGGAGCAAATTCAAGTGGCGGATATATTTGATGTTGACGGTATTAGGATGCATATAAGCGATGATCACCGGTTCGGATCAGACGCGGTGCTGCTAGCAAAATTTATGAAGCCTAAGCGCCATGATATAGTTTATGATTTATGTACCGGGAGCGGTATAATACCCGTACTGCTATCTAAAAATAAAAATATTCCCAAAGCAATTTACGCTATGGACATCTCATATGAGGCAATTTCACTGTTGGAACGGACAATAAGTGACAATAACCTTGATTTTATAGTTCCGATTCGCGCCGATTTAAGAGAATTTAAGACTGTCGGCGAACAGAACGCTGATATGATATCCGTAAATCCACCGTATTTTAGGCAGGGTTCGGGCAAAGAGCGTCAGTCATTCAGTCAAGCTCATGCGAGGCATGAATTAAGCTGTAATCTGACCGACATAGCTCGGGCAGCTAAAAGATTGTTAAAATACGGCGGATATCTGAAAATGTGCCATATCCCTGAGCGACTTACCGATGTTATTTGCACGTTGCGTGAAAATAACCTTGAGCCAAAAGAAATCATTTTTATTAATGGTTATAACAATCCCGTTCCATGGCTTTTCTTGGTTAGCGCTAAAAAAGGAGGCAAACCGGGGATTAAAATAAGCTTTAAGCCGATGACTGAAGGTATTTGAATAAGGATCTTGACAAAAGGATAAAAAGTTTTTATCCTAAATATGGTAGAGCTTGTATAGGCATGCGAAAGACTGAGAGTTTTGATAAATGATAAAATATTTACTATATTAAATTAATTTGAAAAAGTAATTAGCTATAACCGCGTTTATGTCCACCGACTCTTAGGCGGAGGGTGATTCTTAATCCCTCGCTGACGCTTGTTAAAACACTGGAAGCGGTTCCGCCGCAGATGTTTGAATCATTAATATTAATTATTTTAGGGGGCTGCATGTCTGAACAGGGAAAGCTTTATCTGGTAGGAACCCCTATAGGCAACTTATCCGATATTTCTCCTCGTGCGCTTGAAGTTCTTGGAAGCGTTGATTTTATCGCCGCTGAGGATACGCGAGTGACACTTAAACTTTTGTCGCGATTTAATATAAAAAAGGCTCTTATCTCCTGCCGTGAGCATAATATACGGCAAAAAAGTGCGGAGATAGCCGAAAGATTGATGAACGGAGAAAGCTGCGCTGTTGTAACCGACGCGGGGATGCCATGTATTTCTGATCCGGGCGAAGAATTAGTTAGCGAATGTGCCGAACGTGGCATTGAAGTCATTGTTATACCGGGACCCAGTGCGCTTATAGCGGCGCTCAGCGTTTCCGGGCTGCCCACCGAGCGATTTTCGTTTGAAGGGTTTTTAAGCATAAACAAGCGCAGCCGCGCAGAGCGCTTAAATGAGGTGAAAGACAGTCGAGCGACACTGATTTTTTATGAGGCACCGCATAAATTGATATATACTTTAAAAGATTTGCTAGCGGCGCTAGGAAACCGAAAGATTGCGGTTTGCCGCGAGTTGACAAAAATTCACGAGGAAGTAAAAAGGGGAAAGATAGCTGATCTTTTGGCTTTTTATGAAACCGAAAAGCCGCGCGGTGAATTTGTGTTGGTGGTTGAGGGCAAAACATTGGAAAAATTGCCGGAAATAAGTATTTCCGATGCTGTTGAATCAGCAATGAAGCTATTAGAAAAAGGCACGGGCACTTCTGAGATGGCAAAACAGATCGCCCGACAAACAGGACATAAAAAGTCAGAAATATATAAACTGATAAATGAGGTGAGAAAATGAAAAAAAACAATAGGGCTTTGTCAATAATATGCGCGTTTATATGTATTGTTGCGGCGGCGGCGTTTTTGGTTTATAAATTAGGGCAAAACAGCGCTCAAAAAGAAAAATGGAAGGACTATGATGATTACGGTTGGTCTTAAACAAAAGAAAAAAGCTGCATATCTTATCGCGGCGTTAAAAGAATTGTATCCGCAAGTGTACTGTGAACTGAATTTTAAAGAACCGCACGAGTTGCTGATTGCGACTCGCTTGTCCGCTCAATGTACTGATAAGCGAGTAAATTTAGTCACTCCAATTCTTTTTTCACGTTACAAAACTATAGCGGACTTTGCAAAAGCCGATATCGCCGAAATCGAAAAAATCATAAAATCTTGCGGTCTTTTTAAGACTAAGTCCAAAGATATTGTTTTTATGTGCCAAATTTTAGTTTCGGATTATGATGAGAAAGTTCCCGACGACATAGAAGACCTGTTAAAGCTGCCGGGCATAGGCCGAAAAACAGCTAACCTTATAATGGGAGAACTTTATAAGAAGCCGGCTATAGTAACTGACACTCATGTTATACGCCTTTCGAACAGGTTGGGGTTATCCGCCGGCAAGAATGCGCATAAAATCGAAAAGGCTTTGCTAAAATTGATACCGCCTTCTGAAAGCTTAGATTTTTGTCATCGTCTAGTTTGGTACGGGCGGCAGATTTGTACGGCGAAAAGCCCTAAATGTGGCGAGTGCGTTATCTCAAAATATTGTATCAATTTGAGTAAAAATAAAACGGAGTTGCTATATAAAAATCTTTAAAATATAATTCTTGTATTTATTATTAAAATGGTGTATAATGAAAAAGTCTGTGATTCTGGATAACCGTCTCATGGCGATAGTTCGACTGATCCGTCCCGATGTGGTTGTTTGCGATGTTGGAACCGATCATGCCTTGCTTCCATGTTATTTGAAACAGATGGGGCAAAAACGCGTGTTTGCCTCGGATAAAAATTTAAATCCGCTGGCCGCGGCGCGTGAAACTATTCAGGAGTATGATATTGGCGGAATAGAGCTAGTCCTGTCTGATGGAATGGACAATATTCCATTTTTTGATAATATGGATATTGTCATTGCCGGCATGGGCGGAGAAATGATAACGGAAATACTTTCAAGATATTCACCGCATAAGAATCAGCGATTTATTCTGCAACCCATGACCAGGCACTATCATCTCCGGTCCGCGCTTTGCTCATTTGGATATGAAATAATATCTGAAACGGCTGTAAATGATAACAGAAAGAGCTATACGATAATTTACGCTAAGTTTACGGGGATAAAATCTGAGGCTTCAGATGTATTCCGATATATAGGCAAGCAGACAGACCGTCAGTATATATCTTTCGAGCTGTTAAAATTGGAAAAAATGGCAAATACTGATAAATCTTTATTGATAACTATTGATAAAATAAGGGAAAAGATATGACCATATATGACTATTTAAAATTTTTAGATAAAATAGCTCCTTTTGAAACGCAGGACAATTATGACAATTCAGGATTTATAATCGGCGATTTAAAGGCGGACGTTAAATCTGTATTACTTTGCCTTGACATAACAAATTCGGTTGTGGAAGAGGCAGCCGAAAGAGGTGTGGATTTAATAATATCCCATCATCCCGTTATTTTTAACCCGATGAAGAAAATAGAGAAAAGTAGCCCTGTTCATAAAGTCATAAGATACGGGATAAGCGTTATTGCGGCTCATACTAATTTTGATATAACCCATATGCCGTCGGCAATGCTAAAGCGTCTGGGGTTCAGCGATAAAGCCGTAATAGAAGCTCAGCCCATTAAGCCTTTTGGTCTGATTGCAGAATTGCCGGCTCCATTGTCTGCAAACGATATATTAGTAAAAATAAAAAGCGCTTTTTTGATCGAAACGCTAAGATATACTAAGGGAAAAGAAAAAATACGGCGAGTAGCCGTGTGTTCTGGCGCGGGTGCTGACTTAGCCGAACAAGCCTATGAGATGGGTGCTGACTTATTTATTTGCGGAGACATACGCCGACATCATTTCATTGACGCGATGAATAGAGGTTTTATGCTAGTTGATGCGGGACATTATGGAACTGAGTTTATCTTTTGCGAATATTTAAAAAATCTGATTTTAAAGGAATTTCCAAATGAAAAAATTTATATTACAGAACGTGATATAGATGCGGTTTCATTCATATAGGCTCGAATTATGTCAAAATGCACAAGTGAATATATTATTACTTTTGGCCGAACACTAGGCGATTATTGCATGTCTTTTTGCCGACAAACTGCTATAACCGCGTTCATGTCCGCGGGTTCCATTATGACTATAAAACACCGGAAGCGGCTCCGTCTCAGATGTTTGAATTGCGCAAGAAGTTTAAGGCAACACCGCACAACACACGCTTAACGGCTTGACACACAAATCTCTTGCGTATTTTTTGCCAAACTTAGTTAATTTTGCTTTAAATATCAATGGATATTTAAAGCAAAATTGCCTAGTTTGACGAAAAATCTTACTGTATGCTTTGCAAGCCAGAGCTGTGCGGTATTGTCCTAATGTATGCCGTTTAAATAAGCGTTAGCCGTAAAAGGAGAAAAGATGTCACTGGATGGCGCGTTTCTGCGTATTATAAAAAATGAGCTAGTCCAAAAAGGACTTATAGGAGCGAGAGTTGATAAAGTGCATCAGCCGTCGAAAGAAGAACTGGTTATAACGCTACGCGGCGCGGGAGAAAGCTACAGGCTGCTGTTGTCGGCCAGTCCGGGCACGGCGCGCGTATGTCTAACTGATTCGATTCCAGAAAATCCAAAAACTCCCCCAATGTTTTGTATGCTGCTACGCAAGCATTTGAGCGGAGGACGGCTTGAAAATATTATACAGGACGGCTTGGAGAGGATAGTATGCTTTGATTTTTTTTGTATGAATGAAATTGGAGATATGGTCAAAAATCGGCTTGCTGTTGAGATAATGGGTAGAAGCAGCAATATAATACTTATGAGCGAAAAAAGTGGTGAAACTCGGGTGATAGACAGCATTAAACGGGTCACTGACGAGGTATCTTCCGTCCGAAGGATTTTGCCCGGCATAATTTATGAAACGCCGCCGCGCGAGCCGCGTATGTCGCTTTTTGGTTTTTCACGCGATGAGCTTTTGTCAAAATTGTCTGAAAATAGAGAAGGGCGGCTTAGCAAAACTATTATTCAACTTTTCGAGGGAGTGTCCCCTATATTTGCCCGTGAGGCGGCGCATTATTGCGCTAAAGATACTGACATTGACGTTGGCGGAGTCCTTAAAGACGAAGCAAAACTTGACAAGCTATTTTTCTTCTTAGAGCGCGCGAAGCAAGCAATAAACGGCAAGCCGCTTCTTGTAATTGCAAAAGAAAAAAGCGGAAAGCCTTTTGACTTTTGTTTTGTAAACATAGAGCAATACGGTCATGAGGTTGTTATAACGCCTTATGAAAACGCCAACTTATTGTTGGACAGCTTTTTTAGGGACAGGGCGGAGATCAACCGCAGCCGACAACGTTCGGGAGAGCTTTTAAAAATGCTCATGAATGTTTATGAGCGAATTTTAAGGCGACTTGAAAACCAAAAGGTTGAACTTATTGAATGTAGAGGGCGTGAAGCTCTAAAAACGGCAGGCGATATTATAACCGCTAATTTATATCGGATAAAAAAAGGAGACACACATATAACAGCCAAAGATTTTGTAACCGGAGAAGAAATTAAAGTCACCCTTTCCGATAGGCTTTCTCCCCCGCAAAACGCGCAAAAATATTACAGCGATTATAAAAGGCTTGATAACGCTGACAAAAAGCTTGAAGAATTGATAAAATCAGGAGAACAGGAGCTAATATACATTAACAGCGTATTTGACGCGGCGTCAAGAGCCGCAACCGACGATGAGGTCAATGAAATACGTTTAGAGCTTGCCGAAACGGGATATTTAAAACATGTTGCAGCTCAAAAAGGGAAAAATGGCAAAAAAACTCAAAAGCAAGAAAAATCTTTGCCGCCACTCAGGTTTTTGTCAAGCGATAAAATCGAAATTTTAGTCGGCAGGAATAATAAGTGTAATGATCGATTAACGTTTAAGCTAGCCAAACCTAATGACATTTGGCTTCATACGCAAAATATAGCTGGCAGCCATGTGATAGTTTCATCGAACGGAGCTTATGTGAGCGAGCAAACGCTAACAGAAGCGGCATTGTTGGCCGCGTATCACTCTAATGCGGGAAATTCTAGCCGAGTGCCGGTGGATTATACCGAAGCCCGGTACGTAAAAAAACCTGGTGGCGCAAAGCCCGGAATGGTTATTTTTAAAAATAACAAAACTTTGTTTGTAACGCCCGATAAGGACGCTATAAATAAATTAAAATCTAAAAAGTTTGAGATTGAAGACAAAGCTGCTAAATCTGCATTAAGCCGCTAAAAAGGAGAAGATAATGAAAGAACTGGCAAAAACGTATTCCCCTAAAGAATTTGAGGATAGAATCTATAAAAACTGGGAGGACAGCGGCTATTTTCATCAGGAGGCGGATAAGTCAAGAACGCCGTACACTATAGTTATCCCGCCGCCTAATATCACAGGTCAATTGCATATGGGGCACGCGCTTAACAATACCTATCAGGATATATTTATCCGTTATCGTCGCATGCAGGGTTATAACACTTTGTGGCTGCCCGGCACTGACCATGCTTCTATAGCAACCGAGGCCAAGGTGGTTGAATCACTGAAAGTAAAAGGAATTTCCAAACAGTCGCTTACACGCGAGCAATTTCTTGAATATTGCTGGGATTGGCGAAATGAATATGGAGGACGGATAGTCAAGCAACTAAAAAAACTGGGGTCTAGCTGCGATTGGAGCCGTGAGCGGTTTACACTTGATGAAGGTTGCTCAAAAGCGGTTGGAAAAGTATTTGTCGAACTTTATAAAAAAGGAAAAATTTATCACGGGGTCAGGATAATAAACTGGTGTCCCGTTTGCCGCACTTCAATTTCTGATATCGAGGTTGAGTATGAGGAAAAAGAAGGTAGCTTTTGGCATATAAAATATCCTTTCAGCGATGGCAGCGGGTATATGGAAATCGCCACCACTCGCCCTGAAACTATGTTGGGAGATACCGCGTTGGCCGTTAATCCCAACGATGAAAGATATCGGTCAGCCGTTGGGAAGACCGTTATTTTGCCGCTGATAGGTAGAGAGATTCCGGTTATAGCTGATGAATACGTTGACATGGAATTTGGAACTGGAGTGGTTAAAATCACCCCTGCGCATGATCCGAACGATTTCGAGGTGGGACTTAGGAATGATCTGCCTCTTATTAACGTTATGGACGATAACGCGGTAATAAACGAAAATGGCGGCAAATACGCCGGAATGGACCGATATAAGGCTAGACAGTCTATTGTAAACGATCTGTTAGAAAAAGATTTGCTGATTAAAGTTGCCCCTCACAGCCATAACGTTGGGGGCTGTCAGCGCTGCGGAACCATAGTGGAGCCACGCGCAAGCCTCCAGTGGTTCGTAAAAATGCGTGAGCTAGCGGATCCGGCGATTGATGTCGTAAAAAGCGGGAAAATAAAAATGCTTCCCAAACGGTTTGAAAATTCCTATCTGTCATGGATGGAAAATATTCGTGACTGGTGCATCTCACGTCAGCTTTGGTGGGGGCATAGGATACCCGCATATTATTGCCAAAATAAAGAGTGCGGCGAGGAAATCATCACACTTGACGCAGTGAACGAATGTCCAAAGTGCGGTGGAGAGGTCAAGCAAGACAACGACACTTTAGATACTTGGTTTTCATCGGCTCTTTGGCCTTTTTCAACGCTTGGTTGGCCGGATGAAACGGATGACTTTAGGCACTTTTATCCTACAAACACATTAGTAACCGCTGCGGATATAATTTTTTTCTGGGTTGCGCGAATGATTTTTTCTGGATTGGAATATACCGGGAAAATCCCTTTTGATACGGTTCTTTTCAATGGGATAGTGCGTGATGAAAAAGGCAAAAAGATGAGCAAATCCGGCGGAAATGGGGTTGATCCGCTTGAGGTCATCGACCGCTATGGAGCGGACGCGCTCAGGCTGACTTTAGTTGCCGGCAACGCGCTTGGCAACGACATGCGTTGGTCGGAGGACAAGATAAACGCTAACAGGAATTTTATTAACAAGCTTTGGAATGCATCTCGATATATCTTAATGAATTTGTCAGGAAACGATAAGCTTTATTTTCCAAATAATTTATCTATAGAAGATAAATGGGTTTTGTCTTTGTATAACGGAGTTATAAGGGATGTTACCTGTCATTTAGACGGATTTGAGCCGGGGATAGCTCTAGGAAAAGTCACCGACTTTATCTGGGACATTTATTGTGACTGGTATATAGAACTTACAAAGCCGCGGATTTCAGGCGGAGGAGAGCAAAAAGAAAGCGCGATTAGCATACTGGTTTTCATTATGCGCGGTATGTTGAAGCTACTTCATCCATTCGCACCGTTTGTCACTGAGGAGATATGGTCGGCGCTTCCGCAAAACCCTGTCGAAAGCATTATGATTGCCGATTGGGAACTTTATAAGTTAGAGCTTGAGTTTAAAAAAGAAAAATACAACTTTCAAAAAGTCATTGAAATAATTTCGGGCATCCGAGTCAAACGTGCCGAACTAAACGCGCCAATGTCTAAAAAGCTAAGCCTTATTATCGAGGCTGAAAAATCTGATTTAGAGATTTTTAAATCCTGCGAGGTGTTTTTTGCGCGTCTTGCGGGTTCGCAAACCGTAAATTTTACCGAAAAGTGCGATAACACCGAAAATATGGCAATTATTGTGACTTCCAGTGCGAAAACATTTATTCCTATTGGCGAGTTAATAGATAAGGAAAAGGAAAACGAGAGACTGAACGCAGAGAAAAAACTCGTTGAAAATGACATAGCGTTTTTATCAAACAAACTGAACAACGCGGGATTTTTAAGTAAGGCTCCTAAAGATCAAATCGAACGTGAGCGCGAAAAGCTTCGTCGCGCGGCGGAGAAACTGGAAAAGATTTTAGAAGCCCTTAAAGAATGAATGATATAACTAAAATAATTTCTGCAAATGCCGCTTTTAAAGGAGAATTCCCATTGGAAATTAGAAATGTTTTAAAAAAGCTTTGCTCGGCCGCAGGAGTTTCAGGGGACGAAAACACGGCGGCGGATATTGCGCTAGAATTTTTAAAAGAACATATTCCTAACGCTCAAAAAGATAAATTCAATAATGTTTACGGGACATCCATAAAAGATGAAAAGCTGCCGATGCTGTTGCTAGACGCGCATATCGATGAAATCGGTATGGTTGTCACTTTTATCGATGATAAGGGGTTTATTCGAATCGGCACCTGCGGAGGGCATGATTTTAGGATTTTGCCAGCTCAATCGGTGACGATTTGGGGTGTAGAGCCTGTTAAGGGTATAGTTTGCAGCATTCCTCCGCACTTGTCAAAAGACGACAAAAAAACAGTAAAGAATGACGACATAGTTATTGACACGGGATATAATAAAGAAAAGCTTTTAGAAAAAATATCGTTGGGAGATCGTATAACGCTTGATAGCGTTTTTTCTGATTTACAAAATTGTAGGGTCGCGTCCCGTGCGCTAGACGACCGCGCAGGAGTGACGGCGATACTATATGCCCTTTACTTGCTTAAAGGAAAAGAGATAGAATATAATTTGTCGGTGTTGTTTTCTTCTCAAGAAGAAGTTGGGAGTAGGGGGGCGATGATTGCGGCACATCGCTTAAGACCTGACTTTGCTGTTGCGGTGGATGTGAGTTACGGCGACTTTCCCGGATTGCCGGCATATGACTGCGGCAAGCTCGGAGACGGAACCATGATAGGAATTTCCCCATGCTTAGACCGAGAGATGTTTGAAGATCTTAAAAATATTGCAAGAAAGAATAAGGTTAAACATCAAATAGAGGTTATGGGGCGCTCTACCGGCACTAACGCAGACAACATAACAGTGTCTCGGGGCGGAGTCAGGGGAGCTTTGCTGTCAATACCGATCCGAAATATGCACACACCGGTTGAGGTCGCTGAAATAACCGATATAGAAGCGACGGGAAGGCTTATCGCTGATTTTTGTCGTGGGGGGGGATGAAGTCGAATGATACAAACGCTTGAAGAGCTTTGCGGGCTTAACGCTGTTTCGGGAGATGAAAAGGATGTGCGCGAATATATAATTTCAAAAATAAAGATTTTAAAGTCTGATATCAAAACAGATAATTTGGGAAATCTTATTATCTTTAAAAAAGGCAGGCAAAGGCCTAAGAATAAAATTATGGTTTGCGCGCATATGGACGAAGTAGGTTTTATCACAAGTTATATAACCGATGACGGATATGTTAAAATCAAACCGGTTGGCGGAATAATGCCCTCGGCGGTGCCCGGGCGTCGGATTTTGTTTAAAAGAGGAATAACAGGGGCTGTTGGCACTAAGCCTGTCCATAAGCTTAAGGATGTCGAAAAAGAAACGCAGCCGACAATTGAAGAATTGCATGTTGATATAGGCGCGACAGATCGCGCTGACGCGGAAAAATATGTTTCTTTGGGTGAAATCGCTTACTTTGTCGGTGAATTTTTTGAGTTTGGAGATGGTTTTGTTTCGGGAAAAGCAATAGACGATCGGATAGGCTGTGCTATAATGATTGACATGATAAACTCTGACCTTGAATATGATGCCTTTTTTGTTTTCACCGCTGTTGAAGAGGCGGGAGCTCGTGGAGCCGCTCCGGCAGCTTATTCGGTAATGCCGGATATGGCGGTCGTTTTGGAGGCGACTACCGCCGCAGACATACCCGGCATTGAAAACGGGGACGTTGTTTGTGAGCTCGGCGGCGGTCCTGTCGTTTCTTTTATGGATAACGGCTCTATTTATGATAAAGAGCTTTACGATACGGCGTTTTTTACGGCAAGGGAAAACAGCCTTAAATGTCAGACCAAAACCAAAATCGCCGGTGGAAACGATGGCGGTGTTATCCATAGAACTCTCGGTGGGATAAGAACAATTGCTGCTTCTGTTCCTTGCCGTTACCTTCATACAGCTAATTGTGTCATAAAAATGTCAGACGCTGAAGAAACAAGAATTTTAACTGAAAAATTACTCGAAAAGGCCTCTGTTTTATGATTATTGAGGTTAAAGATGAACATATTTTAAAATCTTTGGGCTATAAGGATATATATGAGGGAAAAATAAAGGTTTTATACCGCGCTTATGGAATAAAGCAAAATTTTTGCAGTTTTTTTATGCAGGATAAAAGTCTTTTGATATCACGGTTGGATAGAGATTATATAATTAAAATTTTTGATGATGACTATGACGCGGAAGAATTGGCGGCATTTTTAAATGCGTCTAATGCAAAAGGTTTATTTTTGCCGTCAGAGCTTTTAAAGCAACTTGCTCCTTATGTCCACGCTCTTGAATTGAGATACTGCGGTATTATGGAATACCGTGGAGGGCATAAGCCCGACATCATAGACGGCAGCCCGGATTTAACAGATATTTTCAATATACTAAAAAATGATTTTTATATTGAATATTCCTCATGGCTCACTGATGTTTCACATAGAGTTCGTCATGGCATTTCCAAAGTTTTTCTTTACCGCAGCGCTTCTACCGTTACTGCGCTTTATGATGCGGATGGACAGGTTTTTCTGACCCAAGTTGCAACTAAATCTGAGCTTCGCGGTCAGGGCTTGGCTTCCGGCATGCTGAAAGAAGTGGCTGGACGGTATACGAATGATGGGAAAATAACATCTTTGGTTTGTCGCAACGCTCTGATACCATTTTATGAAAAGACAGGTTTTGTAAAAACAGGAGAGGCCGCATTGGCATTTTTATAGTTAATGTTTGGGTGTATTTATGAATTTTAACGAGATTGCAACAAAATCTGAACAAATTTGTTTGCCGTATTTTTCTGAAATAGATAGGATCTGCCGCTTTAACAGCGCAAAAGTTTTAAACGCTTTCAAAAAATGCAAAATTGCAGCTAACCATCTTTTGGGAACTAACGGATATGGATATGACGACATTGGACGCGATAAAATCGACGAGGTATTCGCACAGGTATTAGGTGCTGAAGACGCTTTGGTGCGTCATGGATTTATAAACGGAACCCATGCTATATCCACCGCTCTTTTCGGGATATTGCGCCCCGGAGACACATTGCTTTCGGTGACGGGAAGTCCTTATAATACCCTTCGTGGCGTTATTTCAGGGGAAAGCGGTGGCTCGCTGAAAGAATTCGGCGTTGATTACTGCCAATTGGAGCTTTTGGATAACGGCGAACCTGATTTATGCGGAATTAGGTCAAGCTGCAAAGGAAAAAAAGTGATATATATACAACGTTCAAGGGGATATTCGTTTCGAAGGTCTCTTTACGTTAGCGATATCGAAAAAATAATAAAAGCTGTGCGTGAGGTAAACAGATCAACTGTAATAATGGTTGATAACTGTTACGGAGAGCTGTGTGAAGAACGAGAGCCCACAGAAGTTGGGGCGGATTTGATTATCGGTAGTCTTATAAAAAATTTAGGCGGTGGAATTGCAGAAACCGGCGGTTATATTGCCGGCCGAAAAGAGCTTATAGAGCTTTGCTCCCAGCGGTTGACTACCGTTGGAATAGGCAGAGAGGCCGGCTGCTCGCTAAACCAAAACCGTGGGATTTTATTGGGACTATACCACGCGCCGGAAGCGGTTGCGGGCGCGCTTAAGACTTCGATTTTCGCATCGTCTTTGTTTTCGGAAATGGGATATGTAACCTATCCGGATTATAATGTGCCGCGAACGGATATAATAATAGCTATAAGATTGGGTTCCGCCGAGAAAATGAAGGCTTTTTGTCGTGGAATACAGTCCGGAAGCCCTGTTGACAGCCATGTGATCCCCGAAGCATGGGCAATGCCGGGCTATGATTGCGAGGTAATAATGGCTGCCGGGACTTTTACAATGGGAGCGTCGATTGAATTAAGCGCCGATGGACCGCTGCGTGAGCCATACGCTGTTTGGCTTCAGGGAGGTTTGAGTTATGAGATGGGGAGATTAGGGGTTTTGACTGCGGCAAAGCAAGTAATAAGCGACATATAAAGCGCGTATCTAATAGACTTTGTGCGAAATTACTCTGCTCCGCTTTCAGCAGATATATGAGACAACCCATCGTCTGGGTTGAGAAAATTAAAGGAGAATAAACCATGATACGGAGTATGACCGGTTTTGGACGGGCGCGGCGTATTTTAAACAGACGCGAGATTTTGGTGGAGCTACGCTCTGTAAATCACCGTTATTTTGAATTTAACTCAAAATTACCGCGCGGGTTTTTGCATCTTGAAGAAAAACTTAAGTTATTGATAAAGGGGAAAATAAGCCGTGGAAAACTTGAGGCGGCTGTCTCTATACATAATATTGAGGGCAGAGAAACTGAAATATTGATAAATCCATCGGTTGCCGGCGGCTATATAGGAACGCTGCGTTCGATCGCAGACGAATATGGGCTTAACGATGATTTATCCTTATCCGATGTGCTTAATATTTCCGATGCGTTCACCGTTAATAGAATTGAAGCGGATGAAGATGAAATTTGGCAGGATGTAAGGGTGGTAGCGGAAGAAGCGTTGGAAAATTTCGTAACCATGCGTGAGATAGAGGGCCTTAAAATAAATGAGGACATCATTAAAAAGCTTTTAGGTATCCAAAGCATGGTGGCAAATATAGAAAAGTTATCACCCGAAAACGTAGAGAATTACCGGGAAAGGTTATTCGAGCGCATGAGAGAAATTTTAGAAGATAAACAAATAGACGAACAACGAATTTTAATGGAGGCGGCTATATTTGCCGAAAAAACTGCCGTCGACGAGGAAACCATGCGTTTGCGCAGCCATTTTAAACAATTTAGCGATATTTTAGAAAACGAGGACATAGCCGGAAGAAAGCTAGATTTTTTGATCCAGGAGATCAACCGCGAGGTGAATACAATAGGATCCAAGGCTCAAGAGATCAAGATAACTAAGATTATAGTAGATTTAAAAAGTGAGATTGAAAAGATAAGAGAACAGATACAGAATTTAGAGTAAAAAACTAAAAATTTAGGTTATTCTGACAAAATTATTATTTTTACTTGTTGTTTTTTTAATAATCAATTATAATTAAATACGTAAGAAAAAATAATTTTATGGGAAAAGTATAAAGTATATGGATATTTTTAAGATTTTAACTTTGGTGGGTGGACTTGCAATGTTTTTGTTTGGCATGCAAGTTATGGGGAATTCGTTGCAAACTCTGTCGGGTTCCAGATTGGAGCGTATTCTTGAGAGAATGACATCAAATATCTTTAAAAGCGTGTTTGTCGGGGTGGCGGTAACCGGAGTTATCCAGTCTTCATCGGCGACTACCGTTATGGTGGTTGGATTGGTAAATTCAGGATTAATGAAGCTTAGACAGGCTATAGGCATAATAATGGGGGCCAATATCGGAACCACAGTTACCGCGTGGCTGATAAGTCTAGCCGGCATACAGAGCGAAAATATTTTTTTGCAGCTGTTAAAGCCGTCGTCTTTTACTCCGGTTCTTGGGATAATCGGCGTATTTATGATAATGCTTTCAAAAAGCTCGCGCCGTCGCGAAACCGGAATGATAATCCTTGGATTTACCGTGCTTATGGTCGGAATGGATATGATGAGCGGTTCAGTTAAGGATCTTGCTACTGTTCCGGGTTTTACCGAGATTTTAATAAAATTTCAAAATCCGATTATGGGCGTATTAGCCGGTGCGGTTATCACCGCGATTTTTCAAAGCTCATCAGCGTCTATTGGGGTGCTCCAGGCTCTATGTATGACCGGATCGGTGACATATGGAGCCGCTATACCGATTATAATGGGACAGAATATCGGAACCTGCATTACGGCAATATTATCCAGCATCGGAGCAAACAAAAACGCTAAACGCGCCGCGTTGGTGCATCTTTATTTTAACATAATCGGAACGATTATCTTTATGGCGATCTATTATCTAATGAGCTTATTAATTAGTTTGCAATTTTCCGAGCAGGCGGCAAATCCTGCGGGTATTGCCGTGGTGCACAGCGTTTTCAATATTTTTGCAACGATTATTTTACTTCCGTTTGCAGGGGGGCTGGAAAAACTTGCTTATCTTACTATCCGAAAAGACAAAGGCGATGTTATGCGCGAAAAGCCTCTTATTGACGAGAGCTTTCTTGACCGACCGTCATTCGCTATTAAACAGGCGCTTCGCGCCGCTTCGGATATGGGAAAGCTTGCCTATGAAAACCTAATGCATTCTCTGTCTTTGCTTACTGATTTCAACGAATCGATAATCGAGCAGGTTGAGATTAATGAGAAAAGAATCGATGAATATGAGGACAAGCTTGGATCATATCTTATAAAAATGGAGCAAAAGACCCTTATCACTCATGACAACACAACGGTAAACGCTATACTGCACTGTATTGGAGATTTTGAGAGGATAGGCGACCATGCATTTAATGTATCAAAAACCTGCCTTGAGATGCATAAAAAAGAGCTTGCTTTTTCTTATTCCGCTAAAAAAGAAATTGCGGTTCTGACTGGAGCTGTTAAAGAAATCGTTAAAACCACAATCGATTCGTTTGCCGAAGGCAATTCAGAAAAAGCGCATCAAGTAGAGCCGCTTGAAGAAGTTATTGATAAGCTGCACAGAAGGATGAAAAAGAGACATATTGAGCGCCTTCAAAAGGGTGTGTGCACTATTGAGATGGGATTTGTGCTGTCAGATTTATTGGACAATTATGAACGTATCGCCGATCACTGTTCAAATATAGCGGCATATCTGATACAAAGCGGCGAAGACCGGTTTGATACTCATGAATATTTAAATGAGCTGAAGCGTTCTGAAAACCCGCAATTTTTAGGCTATTATAAAAAATTCACGGAAAAGTATGTATTACCATGAAAATAATAGATTGTCATGCGCATGTCTTTCCGGATAAGATAGCGGCAAAGGCCTCGCTGAATATTGGCGCGTTTTATAATTTGGCAATGAGGTTTGACGGTACGGTCAAAGCTCTTTTGGATGTATGCAAAAAAAATAACATCTTAAAATGCTTGGTTAACTCAGTTGCTACGGTTCCTGAACAGGTAAGGAACATAAATGTATTTATAAGAGACTGCGTTTTAGAAAGTCAAGGGCAATTTTTCGGCTTCGCCGCGCTGCACCCCGGACAAAGCCCTTTAGAAATTGACGATGAGTTAAGTTTTATAAATGAATGCGGGCTTAAAGGAATAAAGCTTCATCCTGATTTTCAAAAATTCGGAATAGACGATCGCGACGCATATAAAATATATGAACGGATAGAAAATAAACTCCCGCTTTTGATACATACAGGAGACAGCCGGTTTCGATTTTCCAGTCCCTTAAAGCTTAAAACTGTTTTGCGGGATTTTCCTAAACTTATTATAATTGCCGCGCACTTCGGCGGTTGGTCGGAGTGGGAGGACGCTGCGGGAGCGCTTGCGGATATTCCCAACGTATATGTTGATACAAGCAGCTCACTTTATGAGATAAGTTTTAAAAAAGCAATGGAATACATTAATATGTACACACCTGAACGTGTGCTGTTCGGCACCGATTATCCAATGTGGGGCGCGGATAAAGAGATAGAATACATAAATAATTTGCCTTTAAGCGAACAAGAAAGAGAAAAGATATTTTATAAAAATGCAGAGAGGCTGCTAGATTTGTAGTCAGTCCATTTGAAAGCTGATCGAAAAAATGCCGCAAAGTCCATTGATATTTTGCGGTAAATCCATTTATAACTGCGCTTATGGCCCCACCGACGCTTGTTAAAACACCGGAAGCGGCTTCGCCGCAGATGTTTGAATTGTTTGACGAAAAAAATCCTAATAATATTTTGCCTACTGTTTGGTGCAGGAGTAATAAATTAACCATATAAGCAATGGAATGCAATATTTTTTAGAGGAGAACTATTATGGACATAAAAATCACAAAAACGACCGCGCCTAAACCCATACCGAAAGACGACTCTAAACTTGGTTTCGGCAGGGTATTTTCAGATCATATGTTTATCATGCCATACGATCGGGAGAATGGTTGGCATAACGCTGAAATCAAGCCGTTCGGAGATATTTCGCTTTCTCCGGCCGCCATGGTGCTGCATTACGGACAAGAGATTTTTGAGGGGCTAAAGGCTTATCGTACCGCAAGCGGCGATATTCAGCTTTTCAGGCCGGAAAAGAATTTTGAAAGGTTGAATGTTAGCGCAAAACGGTTGGTAATACCAGAAATTCCCGTTGAAGATGCTATGCAGGCGCTGACGGAACTGGTAAAGCTCGACAAGGACTGGGTTCCTCACAGCGATGGCGCGTCGCTTTATATTCGCCCGTTCGTGTTTGCGGTCGACCCGTTTGTCGGAGTGCGCCCGGGAGACTATTATTATTTTATTATAATAACTTCGCCATCGGGACCTTATTATTCCACCGGACTGAGTCCGGTCGGAATTTATGTAGAGGAAAATTACGTAAGAGCTGTGAAGGGCGGCATGGGATACACCAAGACGGGTGGGAACTATGCGGCGTCGCTTGCGGGGCAGGACGAAGCGCATAAGCAAAATTTTTCGCAGGTTCTTTGGTTGGACGGCGTCGAGCGCAAATATGTAGAGGAAGTCGGTGCGATGAATATTTTCTTTGTGATAGATGATGAAATTATTACGCCTGTTCTTGAAGGCTCGGTGTTGCCCGGGATAACTCGCATTTCAGCTATTGAGCTTTGCAAAAAGTGGGGATATAAGGTTACCGAGCGCAAAATTTCTATAGAAGAAATTGCGAGAGCGCATAACGGCGGCGCACTTAAAGAAGTATTCGGCACGGGAACAGCAGCGGTTATTTCTCCTGTCGGGGTTTTAAAATGGGGAGATAATGCAATGACGATAAATGACGACAAAATGGGAGATATTTCTAAGAAATTATATGATACGTTAACCGGCATACAGTATTCAAAAATCCCTGACGATATGGGATGGGTGAGGAAAATAAAGTTTTAGGGCCGGGGAATTTATAGCCGGTAAGTTTAAAAACCCTTTAGGGCTTTTAAACAGACTGACTATATATTCAAATAAGCCCCCGAGAATTCCGGCTTTGTCAGCATTCTAAAAATCTAAAAAACCGCCGGAGCCAAAAGAGGTATTTATGAAAAACACAGAAAAAACAATGGATAAGCTTATAGCGCTTTGCAAAGGGCGTGGTTTTATTTATGCGGGAAGCGAAATTTACGGAGGACTGGCAAATACCTGGGATTACGGTCCGTTGGGGGTTTTGCTAAAGAACAACGTTAAAAATGCCTGGAGCAAAAAATTTATTCAGGAAAGCAAGTATAATGTGGGGTTGGACAGCGGTATATTGATGAATCCTCAAATTTGGGTCGCTTCAGGTCATTTGGGAGGGTTTTCAGACCCTCTGATGGACTGTAGAGAGTGCAAGACCCGCCATCGTGCCGACCAGTTAATCGAAAGTTTTGACGGGACGAACGTGGGCGGTTGGTCCAACGGGCAGTTACAGCAATACATAAGTCAACATAATATAGCTTGCCCGAATTGCGGAAAATCTGATTTTACTGACATACGACAGTTTAATCTTATGTTCAAGACCTTTCAGGGCGTAACAGAAGACGCTAAGAATGAAATTCACCTTCGCCCCGAAACGGCTCAAGGCATTTTCGTTAATTTTAATAACATTCAGCGCACATCACGAAAAAAGATACCGTTCGGCGTGGCGCAGATAGGCAAAAGCTTTAGAAATGAGATAACGCCCGGCAACTTTATTTTCCGTGTCCGTGAATTTGAACAGATGGAGCTTGAATTTTTCTGCAAGCCCGGAACTGATTTAGAATGGTTCGAATATTGGAAAGACTTTTGCAAAAATTGGCTGTTTGATATCGGTTTGTCAGAAGAAAACATTCGTATGCGAGACCACGATCAAGAAGAACTGTCGTTTTATTCCAATGCCACCACTGACTTTGAGTATCTTTATCCGCACGGTTGGGGTGAGCTTTGGGGCATCGCAGACAGAACCGATTACGACCTATCGCAGCACATGAAGGAAAGCGGAAAGTCGCTTGAATATTTTGACGGTGAAACTAACGAAAAATATATCCCCTATGTTATAGAGCCGTCTTTGGGGGTTGAGCGAACGCTTTTGGCCCTGCTCACCGAAGCCTATGATGAAGAATCTCTTTCAGATGGAACAAACCGCATTGTAATGCGTTTTCATCCCTATATCGCGCCGATCAAGGCGGCTGTTCTTCCTCTGTCAAAAAAACTGGCGGATGGTGCCGAAAAAGTATACGAAGAACTTTCTAAACATTTCAGCGTAGATTATGACGAAGCGGGAGCTATAGGAAAGCGTTACCGCCGCCAGGACGAGATAGGAACTCCATTTTGTGTGACCTATGACTTTGACAGTGAGCAGGACGGTTGCGTAACCATACGCGAACGCGACAGCATGGCGCAGGAGAGGTTGAAAATCAATGAAGTTAAGGGATATATTGAGGAAAGAATAAAGCTTTGATGAAAAAGCGTTAATGTCACTCGCCTCTTAGGCGGAGGGGATCATGCTGACGCTTACTTAAGGCAATACCGCACAGC
>JAISVH010000023.1 GCA_031271685.1 Eubacterium sp.
GGATTTAATGGATTTTGGTATTATTGATTTAAGCGGTCTTGAATTACAAGAATCAGGCGAAGAAGAGTTTAATGGATCGGACTTGCCTTATGAGGAATATGGAGCCGCTAAATCAACGGCGGCCGCGCGTCTTTTTGTTGATGAGGGCAGACTAGTCGGCATGCGTTTTGTTTTGGGGGATGAAACTGCGGATATCACAGTGCTCTCGCTTGATCAAAACATACCGGTAGAAACATTTGAAATTCCTGAAGATTATGAGCAAAGCGTATTGGATTAAAAACAATACATGCGTTTTACGAAATTATTTTAAAGCCATACCACACAGCTCTGGCGTTATTATTCTTTATATGTTCTAAGTTAAAGGAGTTCAACAGCGCGATCCTCGTTTATATCCCCTGCCTCTTAAGAGGGAGAATATGAACGAGGTTATAGTGAATTACCTAATTCCCACATCAATTTTATCAAAGCATGGGCGGCGGTCATATTTCCTCCGTCCTCAATCCCGGACTTAAGCGCGGCCCGTCCGGTTTGATAAATGGTTAGATCTGCGCCCTCATAAACACAGCCGGAAACGAAGATAACCCTAACTCCTTCGGAAGCTAGCTGACCAATAGAATTTAAGAGCGTTTCCTGAATACCTCCCAATCCGTAGCCTTCGATTAAAAGTCCTTTATACCCTTGATTTTTGATAAATTCAATTATCTCTCCGGAAAGATTGGGGGTTATTTTAAGATAAAACACTTTTGTGCATAGCTTGTCCTTTAATAAAAAGCCTTTTGCGTCCGTGTTTGGCGGCCATTCGCCGTAAAAAAGCCGGGCGCTTTCGCTGTTTGCCGAGCCGGCGTAGCCCAAAGTGTCGATAAACGCGTCGCCGCTTTTTGAATAAAGTTTTACTGCCGAGCAGGCTTTAATTATATTGCCGGAAAAAACTATATATACCCCGCGCTTAATGTCGCGCGCGGCGCAAGTGGCTGAGATAAGATTTGGCATGGCATCGCCCCCCTTTTCGGCTAATGGATTTTGTGCGCCCGTAAGTATGACCGGTTTATCAAGTCCTTGAAGCATATAGAAAAGTGACGCGGAGGTGTATGACATAGTATCGGTGCCATGGATTATCAAGAATCCATCATACTCGTTATAGCTTTCCGCGATAGTGCGGGCAATTTTTTGCCAGTGTGAAGGGGCAATATTTCCGCTGTCAAGCGAAAACAACTTTCTTCGGCTTATTTCAGTTCCCTGAACCCGCATTTCCGGTATTATAGACAAAGGAACTAGCCCGTTTTCAGTGGGGAGACAGGCGACTGTGCCACCGGTTTCAATAAATAGAATTTTTTTCACAACTTTTCCTCGGCAATTTAGCAAATTATAGAAGCTTGAACATTTGCGGCGGAGCCGCTTTCGGTGTTTAAACAAGCGTCAACACGCCCCCGCCACCTAAGGGGTTGGGGACATGAATGCGGTTAAATAATAATTATAACATATTTTCAGCTGTAAATAAAGACATATTTCATATCTGAGGTAATGTTGCTTTCACGGTAAAATTTTGGGGTAACATTTTTGCAGTTACCAAGCTTCTCCGGATAAATAGTGAAATCACTGTCATAAAAAAGGAGTATCTTTCGTTTGGCGATAATAAGGTTATTTTCCGCCAACACGGAGACAACCTCGGCGGTAACAAAAGAAAGCCTGATTATGTAGGAATTTTCGGACTTTATCAGAGTATAACCTTTTGGAATTTCACCGATTTGTATTTGATAGTCTCCGCTTTTTGGGGAGGCAAAGCTTAGGTTTTGGACGTCATCGTTGATATTTAGGATTTTTGTTTCTTTTAGCTTTCCGTTAGCGTAAAAGCTTATGCCGATATCGAAACGGGTATTGTTGAGGTTTCCGCCATCGCGCCAGATAAACGCCTTTGTGATGATGCCGGCTCCGCTTGACTTTTTGTAAACTATTTTGCTGAATTTTGTGGGATCGGAGTTAATATACCACGAATCCCTTATAAAAGTTATAATAAATGGGGCAGGGACAGCATGGCCCGGATATGCTCCGGGTGTTACAGTGATTATGTCGTCTTGACAAAGCCCCTCTAATATTACTTTTCCGTTTTGGTCAGAATAGACCGTTTCCTCAAATCTGAATGAGCTAATGCCGAACGGAACCCCACGAAGAGGCATGCCTTTGTCGTCTTTGGCAAAAAAATAAGTGGCTTGAGGGCCTGTGTCGATGGGAATAAGATTAATTTCAATAGAATTTCCGGCTATCCCGTTTATCCAGGTGATCCCATTTTTATCAATTTGAATGAAAAATACGCTTCCATCTAATTCAAGACCGGAAGCTGCGGCGACCTCTCCTTTGTAGCTGCCTGCCTTTAAAAAATCAAAACAGGCTTCTCCGTTGCAGTCGGTTTTTTCTGTTATTTTATTGTTTCTACTATCGGTAAGGGTTACTTCACAACCGCCAAGATTGACTTCGTAAGGTGTTTGCACCCTTACCGAGAGTCTGTGCGTGTCTATAAAAGCTTGGGTTACCTCTGTTTTACCTACGAACAGCGCTGGTATATTCACACAACTACGCCGCTGCCTGTTTATGTAAACTATACCGTTTTGGACTAAAACACCAAAATTCACCGGTTGAAAAATATAATCGCTTGGCATGTAGGTTTGGGTCAGTGTATACTCGCCGTCCGCAAAATCTTGAAAAACAGCGGTGCCTTCCGCATTGGTATGGCTGAGCAGCTTGCAATCATCTGCTATAAGCGCAAATTCCGCACCATTGACTCCCGAGTTATCTGTGAAATTGAAAAGCCTTACAATCAGTATATTGTCAATAAAATACTCTTGTGCCATAGACAAAACCTCTGTTTCAATGTAGTTAATCTATTTTAGAAAACGTCCAATATCAGCGACAAAGCTGTCAACGGTTGAGGAAACCTTGAAAAGCTGAGGCGCTTTAAGTGTTTTTTAAAAAAATTTTTCGAGCTTGTTTTAAAACCGACATGCTCTGCCGCAGATGTTTGAATTTATTATATTATATGTCGCGCTATACTCAAAGGTTCTCTATTTTTTTAACGCGCCTGACAGAAGATCGTATATAGCAAACCTTATTTCAATGTCGTTGTTCTCCTCGGCTTGCCTTGACATTTTTGCGCTAAAAAACGGCTCTTTTTGATCTTTCGGTTCGGTACAGGCGGGAAGGCAAAGAGGCGGAAACATCACACACCACCAGTTTTTGCCCTGACCTTCTCCGATAAAAACGCGAACTGCGTCGTAAAAACCTGCCGGCACAGTGATCCCATCATATTTTCGGGTGGTGAAATACGTTTCTTTTAAGTCGATTCTTACGGCGTAGTCAAAGCCTTTTGATTTTACAAACTCATTTGCTTTTCTTTCAATAGCCGTCTTTTTAAGTGCGGCCAGTTTTTTTGCCTGTTCTTTTGTTTTTGCCCCGGCAAATAATTCGGCCGAATAGCTTAAAAGCTCGTCGCGCAGAGCATATTTTAAATCCTGATCAGCTTTGCTGTTTGAATTGGCCAAAATATGTAGCCTTAGTATTTCAGATTTTAACTCTTCACATTCTTCGGAAAATGAATAAAATGACGAGAAAATTATCGCCATGGCGGTTCCGATAAGCATTGCCGAGGTTAGCCTTCCATCCTTTGTTTTGAAAAGATTTTTCATTATAGGCCTCCAAAAATTTTTGTTTGTATCAATTATTGGAAGCGGCAGACATACTTATACAACTTGACAATACAAAAATTTTGCTGTAAAATTAAAGTGGTTTCACGGAGAATGATCGTAAAAACCAAATTATGTGACAGAGACGTGAAACTTTTTCCGGCGAACAGGGCACTACTATTGTGTAAGGGTTCGCCGAAAGAAAAGAGGTGAACGCTTGAAAAGTATACGTGACAGCCGCGAAGGGTATGATATCGATGCTTATTTTAATAAAGTTTACAGCGAGACCTTTGGCGCCGTTTCGCGTTTTGCCGTAAGTAAGTCAGGGAATATTTTGGATAGCGAGGATATAGTCCAAAATGTCTACGCTCGGTTTTTTAGGCGGATAACCAAAAAAGGATACAGCGATATAGAAAATCCCGAAGCTTTTTTGATTAATATCGCCAAGTTTGAGTGCAGAGATTATTTTGGATTTCTTAAGAAGCAAAGCGGCGTCAGTTCGTTCGGAGATTTTTCTGAGGAGCAGATGGTTGCTGTCGAAGCTGAGATGTCGAGATCGGAAAAGCGGCTTGAAGACGTGCTTTGCAACGAGATGTTGGCAAGGCAGATTTTTGACGATATCGCTAATAATGATCCGGTGGTCGGAAAAATTTTTTATCTGCACTATGTATCAGATATGAAACTCGATGAAATTGCGGACGAGTTAAATTTAAACCTATCTACGGTAAAAAATAAACTATATAGAACCATAGAGAGACAAAAGAAAAAGTTTGGCATATAATCGCGTTTATGTCCCCGTCTCCTAGGCGGCGGATTTCCCGCTGACTCTTTTTAGAACGCTAGGAGAGGCTACGCCGCAGATGTTTGAATGGCTTATATAAGGCTTAACCGACATTGTTTGGGTTGATCTTAAGCAGGTTTATTTTAATAACAGTATCAAAATAATGGAAAGGAGGGGTTAGCGCAAGATGGATAAACGCAATTTTTATAAACAATTGATGTCGGAGTACACCTTTGATCAAGAAAAAATTCGGCGTAATGCCAAAAGAGATAATAAAAAATCCATGCGTGCGCTAAACTCAAAATGGTTGCCGTTGGCCAGCGCCGCCGCAGTGTTTGTCGCTGTGTTTCTCGGATATATGGCTATGAACAATGGCCATAGCCCAGACATCGTTCGTCCAATCGAAAAAGTTGCGACGCCCGGCGACAGGATAATGGAAACGGAAATAAAAATTTTGATGAGCGATGATTCGGAACAGTCGGATATGTACCTTTCTTTTGATGAGCCTTTAACCCTTTCGGAAATCGGTTTTCATCTTGGGACTTTATCTGATACCGGCGAAGTTGAAACCTTGTTGTTTTATGACAATCAAACCGAATGGTTTGTTGAAAAAGAAGATATTTATGACGGACAGACTTTCTCCGCAGTTAAAATTTCCTCCCCGATAAATCTTTTGTCTGATATAAGGGCTTTAAGGCCGGTTGTTTTTGTCGATTTGGCCTCGGATAGCATCAATGATAAAAACTTTACTCCGCTCACTAAAAAAGAGGTTGACGACGCCACAATTTCGGGGCCTCCTATTCAAACGGCCGTTTCAGAAACTACTGCGACGTCGATCGTCTCTGATGCTGTTGAGCCGGTCGAAACTACCGGGGCTAAAGAAAGTTCCGGAGACGAGCCGGACAACAGCTCTGGCGTGATTATTCCGGAAGAACCTGAGCTGCCCCCGATTGAAATGACCGTGTTGTCTTTACAGGCGGAAGGTGTGGATCAAGTTGAATTTATTAATGATGATCATTTTTTGGCTCTCACCAGTCAGTCGGTTGATCTTTATCACATAGTAAGTGAACCGCAACGGGACTTTGAGCTTATTGCCAACCATGAAATCAAAAATCCTAAGATTTCAAACATTAATTATGATGAAGGCGTGTTTATTATAACCGGCGAGGATATTTATGACGTAAGAAACAAGCTATTTGTGGCAAACGGCAGCGATTGTAGCATTGTTGCGGTTGAAATGGCTCTTTACGATTCTTCTATCACTTATTCTTATTATCAAGAGGGCGCTATAATCTCGAAAGTAAAGTCTTTTGGATATGAAAGTTTTTACTATAGCACACCTGACGAAAACGGCGGCTATAAATCTCGCAAGCTCTGCGATTTTGAAATTCAGGCTCCGCTGTTAAACGTTGATCAAGGAAAATTTATTTATGCGCTGTCAGATGATGAGGAAAGCAGTTTGTTTGAATTTGACATAGCGTCCGGTAAGATCACTCCCCTGAATTTCTCTATAAAAGGAAAATCAGTATTCATAAGGAGCGCTAATTTAACTAATTTTGCAGCGCTTTCACCCGATGGCACTTGGATTTATAATGCTTCCATTAAATCTTTTATAGAGTTTAAAAAAGGAACAAGGTTGGAATTTTCAAAATCTGACTTCAGATATTTCATTATGGACGATGAGGGCTATATGATTGATGGAAATGAGATTATATCAAGCCAGTTGCCTGCGGATGACAATAACATCATTATTTCAAGTCTGTATACGGTATTTTCAATATCCGAAACTGATGTGAAAATCCAGGTGAACTGAGTAATACAGCAAACTAACCTTAAAGCGGGGCAAAATAATTTTTTAAAAACTATTAAGTTTTTGCGCTATTTCAGTTTATTTTCTGCTTCATATTTACATTAGACTTCTTGCGAAATTACTTTGCGACGTTCTGTCGGTAAAATTTTTGCCGGACAAGGCAATTTTTGCTCGCCAATCCATCGCATTTTAATTAAGCAAGAAGTCTATTAAATATTTTTCAGGCTATCTGTTCCAATACTTTTTGTCCAAGCTCCTATAAGTTATCGCGCTTGAAATATGAGGTTTACGGATAAGCTCGGACCCTGATAAATCGGCGACGGTACGAGCCACTTTTAGTATCCGATCATATGCGCGCGCGGAAATCCCTAAACGCTCAAATGCGTTTTTGAGCAAAAGCTTTGCGTCTTCGTCCATTTCGCATATATCATGTAAAAGGCCGGGGGGTATCTCGGAATTTGTTCGTATGCTAGTTCCTTTATAGCGGTTTAGCTGTGTAAGCCTTGCCTTTTCAACTCTTTCGCGGACATGCTTTGACGCTTCGCTTTTTGTGTTGGAGTTGGCCGATATTTCCTCGTAGTTGACCGGAGAAACCTCGACTTGTATATCTATTCTGTCCAGCACCGGCTGGCTTATCCTGCTTAGATAGGCGGTGATTTGCTTGTCGGTGCAGTTGCATTTTTTGGTTTGATGTCCGAAATTTTCGCAGGGACAGGGATTCATCGCTGCAACCAACATTATTTTGCAGGGGTAGCTTGCTTTTCCGATCGCGCGTGAAATATGTATCACGCCGTCCTCTAAGGGTTGGCGCAGGGTTTCAAGTGTACGGCGGTCAAATTCTGGAAGCTCGTCTAAAAAAAGCACGCCGTTGTGAGCCAACGAAATTTCGCCCGGTTGCGGTATCCCACCGCCGCCTATAAGCCCTGCGGAGGAGGCCGTATGGCTGACCACCCTAAACGGTCGGTTTACCACCAACGGGTTGTTTATGTCAAGTATGCCGGCGACTGAATGTACAGATGTCGTCTCAAGGCTTTCTTCAAAGCTCATGAGGGGCAAAATAGTTGGAATGCGCTTGGCCAACATACTTTTTCCTGTCCCCGGGGTTCCGATCATTATTATGTTATGAAAACCTGCGGCGGCAATTTCAATTGCACGCTTCGCATTTTCTTGCCCGCGAACATCAGAAAAATCAAATTGTTCGGTATAATCCGTCGGAACGGATTTATAACGTGTTGCCGTAATCAGAGGAACTTCTTCTCTTAGCACTCTTATCAGTCCGGCGATGTTTTTTACGGCATGAATATCTATGCCTTCTACTACGGCGGCTTCTCTTGCGTTTTGCTCAGGCAGAAAAACCCCTTTCATGCCCTGTTCACGGGCGGCAATAACCATGGTTAGCGCTCCGTTTATAGAGACCAAATCACCGTTGAGAGAGGTTTCTCCAATAAAGGCATAACGGCTTATGTCAAGCTTAACCAACCTGTCCGCCGCCAATACTGCCACCAGAATGGCAAGATCATACATTGATCCGCTTTTTTTAACAGAAGCGGGAACTAAATTTACAACTCGCTTTTTTCTGTCAACTGATACTCCGGAGTTTATAAGCGCAGATTCTATGCGCATGCGGCTCTCTTGAACCGATGCGTCGGCCAGACCCACAATGTCGAAGCGGGGAATACCCGGCTCTTTATTTATTTCTACTGTTACAGGAAAGGCGTTCATACCGAAAAGGCCTATCGCGTTTGTTTTTTTGAACATCTTTACCTCCGGATTATGTATAGTCCTTTAACTTAAAAAACACTTAGTATTTTTTAAGTTAAAGGGGATCCGCAACGCGCGCGTGGCGGGCGCTTTTCACAAACAGCGCGATCCTAGATTAACTTTAAATTTACTAACTTTAAAGTTAAACGATTATAATCGCGTTTATGTCCCCGTCTCTTAGGCGGTGGGTGATTTTTAATCCTCCGCTGACGCTTGTTAAAACAATGGAAGCGGCTGAGCCGCAGATGTTTGAATATAGCAATTCCACTTGACATTGAAGCTAAGTTTATTGGCAATAGCAGCTACTTTTTATTTTACAACAATATATTTTTTTTGTCAAATTTCACTTTTCGTATTTCAAACATCTGCGGCGCAGCCGCTTCCATTGTTTTAACAAACGTTATAGTAAATTAACTTGAAAACAAGCAAAAATAATTTACGCAAAACCGTAATCGCTATTTGATTTAAAAACTTGTTCTATGAAGAGGTTGTTTATCATACAATTTAGTAGACTTCGAAAGGACAAGATTATGAAAACGCCAAGGATGGAAATGATTTATGAAACGCAATCGCTATTACACAGGCAAACACCTGACCGCAGAGAGCTTTCTGACGGAGCAGGACTTTTACTGTCAAAAGCAGTTGCAGCTAGCAAATCTTATTTTTGGCAGAATCGTGGTTACAGGCTATGCTGTTAGTCGTTTTTGCGAAGACACCGTAAGCGTATCGCCCGGAATAGCATTTGACGGAAACGGGCGTCTGCTTCGAATGACATCAGAGCGTAAGTTGCCTTTGCCGAGCGTGAAAGGATTTTATTACCAACAGACGTTAACCCTGTATGTTCGGTATGATGAGCAAACCGACAACGAATATATTGAGGAGACCGTTCAATTCTTTTTTACAGACGATGCCGGCGGAGTCCCGCTAGCGGATATATTTATGAAGGACGGAGAAATCAGTGCGGTTGAAATGAAGCCGAGGAGTCTTGACTCTATATTTAGCAGTCTGATGGTGTCCGGCATAAAAGAGGTCGACGCGTTAAAGCAAGAGCTATACCATATGAGTAAGCGCACATTTGAAAAATTCCATGCCATGCAGCGTCAGATCAATCACAATACCATTGTCCACGGCACCGCTATAATTTCTGGAAATGACCGCACTGTTCTTATTTCTGACAGGATCTCGCTTCCGCATGCAATGGAGCCTTTTTTTGTAACTTTTTCGGTTCTTGAAGAAAATTGCGAGCTTTTGTACGGAGATTTTGAACTTTTTCCGCCGACCGCCGAACCGCGGCCGATTATACGCGTGATAAAAAAAGCGGTTAAAATTCTGCCGTCAGAGAACAGTTTTCTGTTGGCTATCGAGATAGACAAGCCCGCTCCGGGAAAAGATATTTTACTTCGCTGGATCGCGACTGGAGAGGAAAGGTGGGACTATGCCAAAGATATGCACAATTGAAACGTGCAGTGTTGCTTTGCTTTGCAAAATAAAAGACTGCCTTTCACCAATTCCTCATGATGAAATCATTTTTCGCAGCCCTTATCATCAACACACGAACGACTACACGGTAGGCGTGTGTCTATATGATATCGGAGATAATTCACCAAGTCAGACCGCCGGTTCGGTTTACCGGCAAATTGATAACGGCAGCGTTTTGCGCACTCCTCCGCCAAAGCTAGTAGAATTGCGTTATATGCTGTATGTCAATGAAAGCGCCAAGTTCGGGGAACGACAAATTGAAACAGAACACAAAATATTTTCAAAGCTGATAGACGCGGTATATGTTGCGCCATATCTAGGAGAGCGCGAGCTGCCGATTTTCTTTTCTTTCCTGTCTTTAGAGGAAAAATTTAGCCTTTGGCAGGGGTTTTCACAGCCCATGCAGACGGCTCTTTACCTGAATGCCGGTCCGCTGCCGATAGACGCAAGCAGGAGTGAAATAATTCCTATAGTTGACAGCCTTGGTGTCAACGCTGAACGTAAAAAGGAGTGTTTGGAATAGCACAGCTAGTATGTATGGGCGCGCTGCTTAAATGCCAATTTGGGAATTTACCGTCTCCCATAAGTGTGCTTATGTTTAACAAGGTTTCAGGGCTGATGCCTTTTGCCAATGTCAATGACCATATCCCTTTCATAAATATCGTACCCTTCGGTATTTGTGACTGCCCCGGAAATCCGACTGTTCTGCCGGCTAAACTGGCGGGGATTACCGTGCCGTGCACTCCGGTTACCCCGTCTCCATGGAGCGGCGCGGCTCAAAAGGTAAAGGTCGGAAGCATGGCCGCAATAACAAAGGATTCAAAACTGGCCTGCATTTTCGGAGGACAAATTACAGTGAGCATGCCCGGTCAGCTGACAGTTTTCGGAGCCTGACTCTATATAGTTAGCATGGAGCCCGCCGCCTAAGAGGGGAGGGGGACATGAACGCGTTTATAAATAATAAAAAAAGGAGGCATATTAATGGCTGAATACCTATCTCCCGGCGTATATGTTGAAGAATTTGATAGCGGCAACAAGGCAATGGAGGGCGTTAGCACATCGACAGCCGGATTTATTGGGATGACCGAAAAAGGGCCCATATCCGGAAAGCCTGTCTTAATTACCGGACTAGGTGAATACCAGAGGGTTTTTGGAGGATATCTTTCTATTAACGAGTACGGGCCAAATTGCTATCTCCCCTATGCGGTAGAATCCTTCTTTATCAACGGCGGTTCTTCATGCTATGTAATGCGTGTGGCTAGCAAAAATTCTAAAGTAGCGGAAAAATTAATCAATTTAAGCACGACGGACTCAAAAAATTATGGAGTTATACAGGTTGATGCGGCAAATGTGGGCAAATGGGGAAATAAAGTTTCTATTAATATTTCTAAAACCTATTCCAACAAGACCACCGTAAGCCACTTTGCCGTTATTTCCGAAGATGATAAAAAGTATGCGCTGACCGTTAAGAGCTCTTCCGGCTATACGGCGGGAGATATTGTGCAGCTGACAAAATATGTGGCCGACGGCAATATCACAAACGCTTATTTGCTGCTTGACGGTATAGACGGCAATATCTTGAACGTTACCTCCTCCGAAACACTGGACGCTTCTATTGTCGATACCTCCGCGATTCCCAACAATTATATACAGTTATACGCCCTGTCTATACAAGCTTATGACGACACTCAAAGCGAAGATTACCCACAGGCAGTTTTGAACTCAGCTTCCCCAATTTACTTGGGTAAACTGACGGAAAAGTCTAAGCTGATAACGGTGGCCGTTGGCAAACCGGACGAAACAACAGGAAAGGCGACGGGTTCTATTTCATATGCCCTCTCTGACCTATTCGAGCAATTAGTAGAAGACGACGGCAAAGCAGAGACGGACGGAGTAAAATCTTACACTCTCTCCGGTGGGGAAGACAACGATACCAAAGAGGGGCTTACTCCTGACCTGCTGACTGATGCCAGCCGGGATTTTCCGGGCAAACGTATCGGACTTGACGCTTTTAAGGAGCTTAAGGATGTAAGCATTATGGCAATTCCCGGCCAGCAAAGCGATGTGATACAGGCGCTGCTGATCGCTCACTGCGAAAACCTTGCAAATAGGTTTGCTGTTTTAGATGCGGGTTGCGATGAAAATGAGGTAAGTCAATTGACACTATATAAGGATAAGATCGATTCTACCTATTGCTCCATATATCAGCCGTGGATTCAAATTTATTCCGCTATCGAAAAGAAAAATATGTTCGTGCCGCCCAGCGGCGCGATAGCCGGAATTTATGCCAGAACCGACACTACCAGAGGCGTGTGGAAGGCACCTGCCAACGAAATCGTGAAAAACTGCACGGGGCTTAGCGTCAACTTTAATGAAGCGGAGCAGGGAAAGCTTAACCCAAAAGGAATCAACCTAATACGTGCAATCCCTAATTCGGGTATTCGTGTCTGGGGCGCTAGGACTCTCTCCTCTGACGGCAATTGGAAATACGTTAATGTCCGCAGGCTGTTTATCTATGTAGAGGAAAGTATCCGCAACAGCTTAGGCTGGGCCGTATTCGAACCTAACGATGCCAATCTGTGGTCCAGGGTACAGGGAACTATCCGGGTGTTTCTCACGACATTGTGGCGCAATGGCGCGCTGTTCGGCAGCTCGCCCGAAGAGGCTTTTTACGTCAACGTAGGAAAGGGTTCTACAATGACGGACGACGATATCAATAATGGGCGATTGATCTGTGAAATCGGGATCGCGCCGGTTAAGCCTGCTGAATTTGTTGTTTTCAGGATAACGCAAAAAATGCAGGATTCACAATAGTTTGGAGGAGGAGACAGTATGGCAATGGTATATCCGTTTAAAAAGTATAACTATGAGGTGCTAGTTGACGGAGCCGCCGTCGGCGGATTCTCCGAAGTCAGCGCTCCGGACATCACCATAGAACCAATTGAGTATAGAGAGGGCAATTTTGCGGTGAATACAGCGGGCAAACAGCCCGGTTTGGTCAAGTATGGAAACGTGACGCTTAAATGGGGCATTACCACGGACCAGACCCTGTACAACTGGGTTAAGGAGGTTGAGGGAGGGGTTATTAACCGCAAAACGGTCACAATCTCCCTTATGGATGACTTGCAGCAGGAGGTGGCAAAATGGACCATGATCAGCGCTTGGCCCACCAAGTACACCGCCCCTGATATGAACGCGACCTCCAACGAGGTCGCAGTGGAACAGGTGGAATTTGTGCACGAAGGATTGACCAGGGATAAATAGTCTAATAGACTTCCTGTAAAATTACTCGGTGCCGTTCTGTCGGCAAAATTTTCGTCATACTTCGTTAATTTTGCCTTAAATATCAACGGATATTCATATTAAAAGTTTAAAAGAGAGGAAGTTTTTATGTTTCAAGAAGCATACCGATTTACCCTGCCCTATGGAATCAAACACAACGGCGTTTATATGAAAGAGGGAGAGATGCGTCTAGCCACCGCCGGAGATGAGATCCGTGCGGCTTCTCATCCAAAAGCCCGCCAGAATACAGAATATATCGGCATAGCGCTTATTTCAATGGTAATCACGATAGACGGCTATCCCGGGCCGATCACCCCGGAGTTGATTGAAGGGCTGATCCTTGCCGATTATACCTTTCTGCAAAATATGTACACAACGATCAACGAGCCGGAGGAAATGAAGATGCGTGTCACCTGCGTAAAATGCGGAGAGATTTTTTATGAATCTGTAAATTTTATGAATCCGGTCTAAAGCTTTATTCCATTGCAGAGTTGTATCGGCAAATATCTTTCATTGCTTATTACTTCCATTGGAATAAGCAGGACATTGCAACGCTTTCGCATAAGGAGAGGAGTCGTTATTGCGATGAAATATCCCATATCAATCATGCGAAAAACAAGACGGAGAAAAACATCTTTGAGGTGATTTAATGGCGCTGACTCTCGAGCTTTTGACCGGCTTTCGCTTTATTGTCTCTATAGGGCCTTTGCAGATGGGCTTTCAACAACTGTCCGGGATTTCAAGGCAAATTGAGCTAGAAACTTATCAAGAGGGCGGACTGAATGGATTTGTTCACATATTTTCCAAGCCTATCTCCGGCGCCGCTACTCTAACTATGGAAAAAGGTGTTTATCCTGTGGCGTATAATCCATTTTACATGGTCGGTGAACGCCTGCCCTATCCACTTATTGTCATGCTTCTGACAACCGATGGAATTCCCGGAAAAACCTATACTTTTAACGACTGCATTATAAAAAAGTGGCAGACCGGCAATTTTCACGCAACCGAAAACAAGTTGATAATCGATACTTTCGAAGTCGGCTATACGGATTTTTTTGTAGTATGAGCATGCGTAAAAGGAGTGCGCGGCCGTTACCACATAGTTTCATTTTTTTCATAAGGAAGAAGGCGCTTATTTATGACGCGGCGAATCAATATCATAAAAGCACGCAAATTATACGAGAATACGTTGAAAAGCACAAAGGCATCACTCTGATCGGACAGACATTCATCACTAAAATTTTACGCGCGGCAAAGATGCGGGATGAATGGGCAAAGCTATTTGCCGGCGAGTTTGACCGGCATCTGCAAATTAAATTAGACTATTATCGCTCTAAACCTTCTTTGGCTATGCGTTTGTTTCGCCGTTTAGTCGGACGGCACGAGTACAAAGAATCAAGACAGGTTTTAATAACTCACAGAGAACGTTTAGTCGTGTCGCAGCGCGAATCTTCGGAGCCGATCCCGATCACGCCGTCGAAAACAACCGTAATTCATGAAGAATTTCACGCAACGCCGCAGTTAATACAGAAAATCAGCTTGCAGGCGGCAGATTTTGTTTTTCGCAGACTTGAACTTGAGCGCATTCGAAAAGGATATATATAGTAAGTTAACTTGAAAACAAGCAAAAATAATTTTTTTAAAATCGCGTGTTATAGCAGTTTGACTTATAGTCAATAAAAAGTCAAACTGCTATAACACCGCGCAAAGTGTGGGATTAATTTACATAAAAACGCAATTTGCTATATTTTGCAATAAATCCGCTTGTGCAGATTAACTGTAGCTTTCGCTTTATTATTATTGATATTTTGTCTACTGTTTGTTGCAGTGATAATAATTAGTTATAACCGCGTTTATGCCACCTGCCTCTTGGGCGGCGGATTCCATGCTGACTATTAGTTAATTAACTATACGTCAGCGGCGGGTGGATTTCGATCCCCCGCTGACGCTTGTTAAAACATTAGAAGCGACTGCACCGCAGATGTTTGAATTATGAGAGGTGATCTTAGTTGCCTTTGACGCGCGCGCTGATTTGCGCTTGCAATGAGGAGGGGAATCGTTCTTCTTCCGGAATCTCTTTTTCTGTGCAATTCAATCCCAATTCCATAAACATCCGTGAGAATGTCGGCCACATTCCCGACAAGTATTCTCTTTCTCCCGACAGCGAACAGAAGCAAACGTCACACCGAAACTCCACAAATAACAGCACGGATATCCAAAGAGCACAAAAAAGGAAACAAGCAGGCCTTTTGTTTTCTACAAAGTTGTTTTTCAACACTTATGAGGGCGCGGCAAGTCACTCTGACGTTAGGGCGCTGATTAGTCCGTTCTATAATTTTTTAAATAATGGCAACGTCGGCAAGAAGCAGGTGCGGTATATAGCTTTTTTGTGGGGGAGCCTGCAGGTATTTGGCAGGCTTTCCGGTATGGACACAACCTATACCATGTTTTCTCCAAACGGCTCTCCGGTGCGCGCGGAAGTATCGATAGAGATCACCGGAGATTATGTTCGAGAAGTTGAAAAGTCGAACCATCAGGACATACAACCTCAGGAGCTGACGGATTGGCCGTTTTTAGACTTTACGGCCGCATTATCCGCGTTCTCTTCAATTGATGATCTTAAGCGCTCTGCAAGGGCGTTGGATGTTGAAAATATTCGCACAGGAATATAGGCATATGTTTTTATAAGAATTAATTCCTTAAAAACTCTCTTCTTTGATATCGTCGCACCGCGCTTTGCGCGAAATTTAAATGTCTGCGGCGAGCGTAAACATGGAAGTTAATTTCATGTTTAAGCAATTTGCTTCAACTTGATTAATTTTGAAAGCACAAGAAATAATTCTGCAAAATGAATGGGGCTTTTGTATGGCATTGAGCTATAAATCCCTATGGGATAAATATATGGCGTTTTCATCGCCAAACGCTTCTATAAAAATTTCCGGATTAGACCTGATGGAGAAAGACGACTGCACTGTTAAAAGTCTTGAAATTTCTCTCACCACTACGAATAAAGCAGGAATGGCAGTGGTTGAACTTGAAACGGATGAAGCAAACACCAATCTCACCGAATTATTGACTGTCGGCGAGTTTATCGAGATAACTCTAGGATATGGAGATGCGCTAAAGCCGATGTTTATGGGCTATTTACACCAGATCAGAAGTTACTGCTCTACCGAAATCCGACAGTTTAGCCTTGTTGGTTTAGACTGTAAGGGGCTGATGGCTCAAGGGACTTTTTTGAGGATGGACGGGCAGAAAAAACTGCCTGCTTTGATACAGGACGTTATGGGAAAAAGCCGCTATACTAAATTTTATAGCGGCAAGCAGGTCGGGGCGGTGCCAAAACCCTTCGATGAAGAAATTGCCCAAAACGCATGCTGTGATATGCAATTTTTGCAGGAATGGGCTCGTCGGTTCGGATATTATTTTTTTTTCCGGCATGACACTCTGATTTTTGACGCCTCAGTAAAAAAAGCCGATACGCTCGAGTTGGATTACAATAACGGGCTAATATGGGCTGCCGGCATTTCAGACCTTAGCGGTCAGGTCAAACAGGTTCAAGTGCTTGGGATAGATCCGGACGGCAATAGGATCTTATCTAGCGCCGCGAGCAAGACGACTCCGCCCGTTTTACACGCAGTCGGAGAGATGGATGTGCGTGGAGAGTTATCATATGGTAAAAAAGAACAGCTAGACTATTTAGCAAATGCATTTAGAGACGATTTGGATAGCAATTTTTATACTTTCGAGGCGGAATGCATCGGGTTGCCTGAACTGCTTCCTCTTAACAACATCCGCGCCGCTAGCGAAACATGGGAGATCAGGGAAGCTGTGCACACTTTCAATGAAAACGGATACCACACAAAAATAAGGGGCGGCGTATTATGACCGAGCTTTGGGAAACGCAAAATTCCGGAACAAACATGTCCTTGCTTCCGAATACCATCGCCATTTGTACCGTAACGGAAAACTACAATGATAAAGATGCAAAGGAGAAAGGGTATATATCGGTTAAAATCCCCACTCTTGAGGACAAGCATGACATCATTCGTCAAGTCCGGGTCATGCAGCCCTATGCTACGGGAAAGAAGGGTTTTTATTTTTTGCCGGAGGTGGGAGACATTGTTGTCGCGCTGTTTTTAGATCAAGGCTTACGTAGGGGGCTCGTAATGGGTTCTTTATATTCCGTTCAGGAAAAAGGCCATCTTGCGGAAAAGAAAAATATTAGCAAGGAGATATCTACAAAGAGTGGCTTGACCGTATCCTTTAACGATACTGAAAAGAAAGAATCCCTCGCTTTGCTTACGCCGAAAAAACAGTTTCTGTCATTGGACGACGATAAAGAACAGATAGTCTTGCTTTCTAAAGATGAAGTTTTCATTCGACTGGACGGCAAAAAAGGAGAGACTGTGGTTCAGGCCAAAGATCATCTGACACTTCAGTGCGGCAGCGCCTCGCTTGAGTTAAAAAAGAACGGTGAAATCGTGCTGAAAGGAAAATCTGTAAAGATTGACGGGCAGGATGCGGAGCTAACGGCAAAAAACGCCCTGACGCTGAACGGGCAAACTATAAAAATTAAAGGTAAGGCCACAACATCGATTGAAGGCGGAACAAAATTGGACCTCAAATCATCGGGGATAGTTGAAGCGAAAGGAGCAATGGTGAAACTGAATGGGTAACATTGCGTTTCCTTTTCGACTTACCGAAGACGGGGCGGTCGCAAGATCGGATTATAATCGGTCGGTCTGCGACTCGGTGCGTATTATACTTAGCACAAGGGTAGGCGAAAGGGTTATGGAAAAGGACTTCGGCGTTAATATCGCGCCATATCTGTTCGAGCCGGAAAACGGGACCACCATTGAGGGGATACGCACAGAAGCTATCAATGCCCTTTACAAGTTTGAGCCCAGAATTTCAGATATTCAGGCGGAGATAGAAATGCATGGCGGAGCTATAGTTGTTAACGTCACATACCATGTGCGGCAAAATGGAATAGTAGGCTCGGTTGCCGTAAAATATCCCAAATTTGCAGGTCCTTAAAAAGGAGATTTATATTATGTCTATTAAGCGCGTTTCGGACATTACAAAGAAAAACTCCTATATTCCCGAACTGAAACGCCGGCGAAACGAACTCGGCAACGCGCTGCTTAAATTAGGAGACGAGCTAATAGCTATCAGTGATGATAAAATTATGCTTCTTTTCGAAAAACACCATATAGAGTTTTATAATGCGTTTCTACCAAATGACCGTGTGAAAACGGCTTCATGTCAAACCTATCTGCAATTTGACAATGAATCGGCCGCAACCATTACCGCCGGAACACAGCTCACCGGATATTCTGACGATGCCGAGGCGGTATATACGCTAAATGAAGACTATACAGTCAGTTCAGCGCAGTTGGCTCTAGTCGCGACAACCGAATCCTGGAGAGACGGTTATCGACTCCTTTATGACAAAGAACAAGGCGAGTTTTCTGAAATTGGCTTTGCTATGGCAGCCGACAGTCCGAATAACTATGCGCGGCTTAAAATATCGGCGGACAATCTGTTCTTGGGTGACGGCGTTGTTTATCTTTCGGCGGAGAGCGTTCCGGTTCTTGTTGAAAACTACGCTCAATTAGAATGGAAGCTGCTGTTGGATGATATATTTTATCCGGTCGCGGTCTCGCTTGAAGACGGGCAGCTACGCCTTATCGCTCACGAGCAAGGTGAAATAGGGAGGCAAAGCCTTATTATTTTCTCAGGGCGCTCAGTCGAGATAACATCCGGATACCTTTTTAGTCCATTGCTTTGCAGGAGGGGAGAAACGGTTGCGGATTATCTTATTGCAGGCGGAGAGGTGCAGGAGGGCGAGGTGGCACCCTTTGGGTCTCCGCTGCATCCGCGTGAGGAGTTTTTCGTAGCCTGCGGCACAGCGTTCGGCATTCGAGGGGGCAAGGTTTCCATTAGGTTTTCCGTCAATTTTGATAAGCGTTATCAATCGTTTATCATGCCGGATGGCTGCGAGCTGCCGAAGCCGGCTGATTGCTATGCGGATCGAGTGTCTATTCAATATTTTAACGGTGACACTTTTGTGCCATTTCCGGAAAGCGGCCGCTATTCGGGGATATTTGCAGCACAGTCCGCTGATATTTCCATAGACTTGACGATTCCTCATAACATGTTTCCCGTTGAGGTTCACGGAATATTTTCCTATTGGATACGATTTTTTTTAACCGATGCCAAATGTTTTGATTATTGTCCGGTTATGTATCATTCCCCGTTGCTGAACGATTTGACGATCAAATATGACGGAAAAATAGAACCTGTTGAAATCACCTGCGAGACGTTATATGAGACTAATGACTTGACTGGGAAAAAATCGGCCTTTTTGTTTGCGCCTCACTTTATGGGGCAGGACTATCTGTACTTGGGGCTTGAAGGGAAGGTCGCGGCGCATCTGAATATATTTATTCGCGTGTCCGGAGAAAATGGCTTGCCATGGGTCGCTTCTCAAGTCGAGGTTCTGACTGACACAGGATATCAAGCTGTCGGCACAAACGATTTTACAAACGGTTGGAGCCGAACGGGAATTATGTCTGTTTCAATGCCGGTAGGCCTGAAAAAGCAGCGGTTTCTGATTGATAAAGACCTCTTTATCTTACGGTTGCCTGTGCATAATTCGGCCGGTTTGTCAACGGTGTCAGATTTGAGGATAAATGTTTGTGTTGCGCACAGCTCGTCGCCTATTTCAAAAGGGAGCAGCCTTTCCGGCGATGGGGGCTTAGAAGGGCTTACTCTTTGTGACAGCTCCGGTTATTTGACCTCTTACGATATCACTGACTTGGAAGACGCACATTTTTATTTGTCCACACAAGAGAGATACACTAGCGGGCCGGAGCTATTGAGGGCGATTAAAACACAATTTCCCGATGTACAATGGTGCGGGATTGCTTTTAGTCATGAAACCTACTCTATTGACCTGTATCTTATGTTGAAAGAAGGTCAGGACACCCCGTTTTCCCTGTATTGTGAAAGTATTGGTCATTTTCTTTCGTCTGGCTGCGGCTTTATGGCTCCTGTAAAATGTCGGGAATATCTGCCGGTTATTGTCACGCTTCGAGCCGCTTGCAACGGTATTTCCGAGGAGGATATACCTGGGATATGCGAATGCTTGAAGACCTATATCGAAGACCGCGGACTTTTTCCGCCCGGAAATTTGCCGTCGGGAGAAAACCTTTACCGTCGCCTTAAAGAATGCGGCGTATCTGTCGAAGACTGGGCGGTAACTTACCATTCATTTGACGGCGACACCTATGATACGAGCCGACATGCTTTTCCATACGGTTTCGCGCGCAGCGGCCATCATAAAATATGGTCGGTATGATGTAAATGAACCTAATAAAAACGCTCGCCACCGATGGCGCTGCACTGCGCTTTGCGCGATGTTATAGCAAATATTGTCGATGGTGAAAGGTGTGAATATTCTCTATGATGGAACCCGTTGTTCTTGACCGAACGCACTATGTAGATCTGATTGAACAGATGCTTAAGAAGCGATCCAACTATACAGATCAGTGGGATAGCGCGTTGAAAAGCGATCCAGGCGTTACTCTGCTGCAATTGATGTCTTTGCTGACTGACCTTCAGGGCTATCATGCCGATTCGGTGACAGAGCGGCACCGTATGGCTTATATTCGGCTTTTGGGGCTCATGGCTAAACACCAGAAGTGCACTATCATTAGGTTTCCCGGCATGGACGGACAAAGGTTTCTTAAAGAAAGTCCGATAGCTATTAACGGACATGTTTTTGAATACCAGGATTCTATTGGTGAAGACTGCCGTTTTGTGCAAAAAGAGACCGTTGTGGGCTGTTGGCAGATAAATGTAAAAGGGATAAACTCCAATCTATTTCTGAACTGTTATCACGCTGTCCATGGTAAAATCCATGTTTTTCGTCGCAGCGGCAAGGATGATTTATGGAGGAGGTACTCCGCCGCTGAAATTAAACGGAGGCCTCACGGCGTTTTTATACATTTTGGCGAGCACCCGGGCGTTTATCGGGTGCTGTATAATATAAGAGCTCCTTTTTTTGCCGTTAGTGACGGAACTCCTTCTCAAAGTATCATTCTGCCGTCAGGAAATATATTGCCGCAGGCTTTCAAGATTTGGGTCGGTGATGGCGACTGTTTCCGCGATATCGGCCATCATTTTAAATCAGGAGCTATTGTTTTGGGAGACGGTTCAGATTTTCCGATCCCAGAAAAAGGAAAGCTTATACAGCCATATCATATGATTTTGTCAGACGGAGCGGTAGAGATTTCTAAAAAAAGCCATATTGACAAAAAAAACCTGCTCTCCATCCACTTTCCATCCCCCGTTATTGAGCGAACAGGCGCGCCGTCGGAGACCGCAGAACAGGCGTTGTTTCGGTTTAAAAACATTGATCGAATCAGAAAGTCGCGATTGGTTACCGCCCAGGACTATCGTGAGACGACACAGATATTGACAGGACTTTCACCTGAAAAGATTAGGGTGGAGCAGACGGGAGCGGTTGTTGAAATATTCTTATTTGAGCCATGTCCAATGGAATCGGACGCTCTTCTGCAAAAACTTAAGCCCTACCGGATGATAAACCAAAACATTAAAGTCCATATGCCCGTCCCTACCACCGTTAGGGTGAGCGGGGCGATAAAGCTGTTGAATGATAATCCGGCAAACCGTGAAAAGATAAAAGAGACACTGGAACAAACATTGCTTAAAATTATGGGGGAACTGTCCTACTCTGCGCTGAATAGAGCGCTGCTGTCTCTTCCCTTTGTGCAGAATTCTGATGTTTCTGCCGAGTGGGACTCGCCGCAAATTGAAAACTCTAAATCCGTGTTATTTCCGGATCTTGATATGGGAGAGGTAATTTATGAATAAGCTCTTACAAAAACAATACAATGACCGATTATCTTTCTCAGTAGACGAGACGCATGTTTATTGGTCTCCTGTGTTTGACAGCGGCGCGGATGATACTAGTTGGGACAGGATAATTTTAGATGTTCCGCAAAAGGCATCCTTTCAGATTAAAGTTTTCCTTTCTAATGAAGCTTTCGGTATTGAGAAAACCAAGCCGGCGATGGTCGGCAAATACGCTGACATGCTCTTATACGCCGGTCAAGTTAAAGGAAGATATCTGCAATTCTCACTGTCCGGTTCCTTATTGTTTTGCGGATACTCAGTTCGCTATCCTAAAATCACTTTTACAGACTATCTGCCTGAAATTTATCGTGGAAATGAGTTATTGGAACGGTTTTTGGCTGTATTTCAAAACGAATATCTTGACCGAGAGCGCGAAATCAGCTTGTTTTACCGTCAGCTAGACCCGCTCACCTGCAAAGAGGAGTCAATTGCTAATATCGCGAAAATGTTGGGGGCGGAGGCTCTTTTATTTGCTCCTCACGATGTACGCAGAAAGCTGCTGCTTAACGCGACGTTGCTCAACCGCCTTAAAGGAACGAGAAACGCCGTAAAACTGTTGGTATACCTGACGATAGGTCAGCATCCGCTCGTGCTTGAAGAACCGGGACAAATCCGCTTCCGAATACTGCTGTCCAAAGCTATTGAGTCCCAACAGGAATCGTTGCTGAATATCCTTCTGCCTTTTTATATCCCGTATCCATTAACTTACACCATATGTTATCCCTTTCTAGATTCGACCTTAGACGGGAATTCATATCTTGGATATTGCCATTGTTCTTGTGAAAGAGAGATTATCGTTGGTCTGTGCAGGATTGGAGAACTGATATGTCTGTAGAAGCCTATGAAAATGACCTGCAGCTTCTTTGTGATTATCAAGCTCTGTTTATAAGCCTGATGGGTGCTGACACCTCTGAATTTTCACAGGCAAAAGACAGATGGGATAGAATCCAGATAAAGATCAACCTCTCCGCTATTTCTTTTGCCACCGAACGAGTTAGAGAGCGCTTTTCTCTATGCGACTCAGAGTATCTATGTCTGATCCTGGCAATTGTCTATGAAATGGGAAATCTTTCCCGTGAGGAGGTCACTTTTTATCATGGAGCCGTCATGAGCGGAATTATTTTTGGGCAGGCGGCTGATATTTCTTCGTTATTTATCCGGAATTCTTCTTTTTCTCTGCTTTGGAGACAGGCGAGAGAGGGCTCCAGAATGACCGACCCCTTATTGCTTCGACCAAATGTGTTAATGTACTTTATAACTGGAATCCTATATACATCTCCGGATCGCTGTGTATATTTGCCAAAAACCTCGGAATTTTGCAACCCGGATGCGGCGGCGGAAATGCATACCCTTCTGGAGCAAAGTGCGCTTGTGCTTCATGGCTCGTCGGAAGATGGCAAAGCTAGGCTTGTGTTGTTCAGCAATCGGTATCAACGAACGGCCTATTGTATTTCGTCACGGGAAGCGGATTATGAAGACTGTGTGATTCTTGCCGCATTAGCGGATTATATCCTATATTTCGACTCACCTTCGGAGGACGCCATGCGAAGCATCTTATATTGGCGCGCTCCCCTTGGGCTTACAGTCATAGTCAGGTGCGAAGGCAACCAATATCGACTTCCTCAAATCGAGATGGGACGGACGCGCAGAATTTCTCTTTCTGATATGCACGGCAGTGAGTTGAGGGAACAGCTTAGGACTTTATGCAATTACGCCGCGCAAGGTCGTGAGGCTTTTGAGCATTATGGGCTTAGCGACGGCATGTATTACGGCACAGGCGTTTGCGCAATTTTTTACGGCAAATCCGGCACGGGAAAAACTATGGCGGCTCACGCCGTTGCGAATGAGCTGAAAAAGCCGATGATAAGTGTCAGCTTAGCTGAAATTTTTGACAAATATATTGGAGAAACTGAAAAAAAGCTTGAGCGCTTGTTTCTGCAAGCAGAGACCCAAGATGCGGTCTTATTTTTTGATGAGGCGGAAACGCTTTTCTCAAAGCGCGCTTCAGTTTCAAGCTCTCTTGATAAATACTCAAACCTTTCAACTTCTTATCTTTTGAAACGAGTGGAAGGGTATGGGGGAATTGTATTGCTGTCAACAAATCTAGTGCAGAATATTGATGAGGCGTTTTTGCGCAGAATGCAGTTTGTCATTCGGTTTCCAATGCCAAGCCGTAACGAGCGCAGTCGATATTGGGAAACTTTCTTTACTGAATCTCTTATCGCCGAACTGGGAGAGCTGATCAATAAGGAGCTTTCCTATGCCGCAATTAAAGAAATTGTCAAAATGTCGGCTGTTTTAGCTCGGTGCGAGAACAATGAGCGGATTCCGCCTGAAACGATTCAACGTGCATATGAAATGGAAATGAGCAAAATCGTTTGATTGTTTTCAATTTGATTTAAAAAAGAAAAGCATTTAACATTTCACTAGCGGCCAGACTTATAGTAAATTAACTTGAAGATATACAAAAATAATTTTCGCAAAACCGAATGATATTTTGCAGTTAATCTGCGCAAGCGGATTAACTGCAGCTTTCTTGCTATTATTTTTGATATTTTCTAAGCTAATTAACTATATAGAGCAATATAATAGGGCCGCGCCATTAAGGCGCGGCCCTATTCAAACATCTGTGGCGGAGCCAAAGATGTTTGAAACCATAAATTAATCTGTGGTCGAAATCGCGCGGTCGAACAATGCTTTTACTTCTTCCGAAGGAGGCTTGGTAAGGAGCGTGCACGCGAGCGCGGATATAAGACTTATAATAAATCCCGGCAAAAGTTCATACACTCCTGTGGATTTGGTCAAAAAGATAAGCCAAACCACATCTGTTGCGGTTCCCGCGACTATTCCGGCGACTGCGCCAACATAATTAAATCGTTTCCAACAGAGCGAAAGGATAATAACCGCGCCGAACGCCGACCCGAATCCCGCCCAAGCGTTTTCAACCAAATCCATTATATTCCCTGAATTAGGGTTGATTGCAATAACGATAGCAATTATCGTAATAACCAAAACCAACAAACGACCGACCATCATCATTTCCTGATCTCCGGCCTTTTTTCTGAATATGGGCTTATAAATATCGCTTGTGAAAGCCGAAGACGACACTAAAAGCTGTGAATCCGCAGTGCTCATTGAAGCTGCCAAGATTCCGGACATCGCGAGACCCGCCAGGAAAGACGGCAATAAAGCGCTCGACATCCTTATAAAAACAGTCTCACTCTCGTCAGCCCCAAGTCCAGGCAAGAATTTTCTGCCGATAAGACCTACGGCAACGGCCGCTCCTAGCGCGAGCACAACCCATATCAATGCTATGCGCGTTGATTTTTTTATGGCATCAATGCTTTTCGCTGACATAAACCGCACTAAAATATGCGGCATGCCGAAATAACCCAATCCCCAAGCAAGACCGCTCAGAATGGTAGATATGCTTTCCCAATCCAGCTTTCCGCTAGGCAGAAAATTCCAATAATTTTCCACTACTGCTGGAACTTCGGCGACCTGTCCGGATTCTAGCGCGAACAATGCTAATATAGGAACGATCATTAGCGCGGCAAGCATTAGCAGTCCCTGAATTAAGTCGGTCCAACAAACGGCGGCATACCCGCCCAAAAGAGTATATGCAAAAATTATTCCGGCGGCAATCAGCATCATAACGGAGGTTGGGTCGATAATATACAGTTTGTTGGCGATGGTCATTGTGATATCGCCTAATTGGAAAACAGTGGTAAATAATTTTCCGCACGCCTTAAAGCTTGAAGCGGTATATACGGTAAAACAGGCCAAAAAAACGAATCCGCTCACCGCCCTTAACACAGGACTTTTGGTCAAAAACCGGTTGGACAAATATTCAGGGACAGTTATTGAATCACCCGCCGCTTTAGAAAATTTTCTGAGGCGAGGTGCGGTAAAAATCCAGTTTAGAGTGGTACCGATTAAAAGGCCTACCGCTATCCATACTTCGCCCATTCCTATGGCTAAAATAGAGCCTGGCAAGCCCATAAGAAGCCAACCGCTCATATCCGAAGCCTGAGCGCTGATAGCGGTCACCCAGCTGTTCATTTTTCGTCCGCCTAAAAAATACTCCTTTTCACCGCCGCCTTTTGTGCGAAAAAAGAAATAAATTCCAATTCCTAGAATTACTATAAAATAAAGAATAAACGCCAACATTTGCCCCATTGATTTCTCTCCCCCTTAATTTATGCTTTTTGAGTTAATTTTGCATAAGGCTACACCTCACAACTCACGCTTAACGGCTCTGACGCACAAATCACTTGCGTACTCCTCGCCAAATTTTGTTAATTTTGCCTTAAATACCAACGGATATTCGCGGCAAAATTATCTAGTCTGACGAAAAATCCGACTGCGTGCTTTGCACGCCAGAGCCGTGCGGAATTGCCATAACTTCCGGAGGCGTTTCGCCGAACTGCTCATAAATAAGTTTTCTTGCGTTTTCTCTTGAAATAGCGTGGCCGATAAATTTAGTTCCTATCAGTTCCACGCAGTCCGAGAGCGGCTTTAAAATGCCGGTATCCGCTATTATAATAAGCGGAAGATTTTCGGTTTTCTTTGAAAGTCTTAATTCACGGTAAAAGTTAAATAAATTCCATAAGTCCGCACCAATACTATACATGACTAAACCGGCATCGCTCACTGCCGCCAACTCTGCGGCGCTCTGCACGGAACTTGTTGCCTTTATAGCGAACGAGGTATCAAAATAGCGTCTCATGCGATTTATTTCCAATATGCCGGTGCTGATAAGCAAAACGTTTTTCATTTTTAAAAACCATATCTTTCCGTGAAAGGCTCAAAAGGCTTACACCGATTTTTGCCTGTCAGCTTGATGCCTTATATAACTGCGTTTATTTTCCCCGCCTTTTAGGCGGCGGGTTCCATGCTGACTATTAGTTAATTAACTAATAGTCAGAGGCGGGTGATTGTCCCCCGCTGACGCTTATTAAAAAACTGGAAGCGACTATGCCGCAGATGTTTGAACAGAGTCTGATAATTTATATGCAACTGTTTAATGACATAGTCACTACCACTTATAAAAGCAAGCTCTATTTTTGCCGCTTTGGCGCGCAAGGCCAAGACCTAAATCACTGGTTTGATAAAGGTCTGCATAATTTGAGCCATGACGCTCGGCCACTGCGAGCCCTATAGAAATAAAAATTTTATCTTCAGATTTTTTGAGCAATAAATCAATTATTCCTCCGGCAAATTCCTCGACCTCCGCCTTTGTCTTAAGGCTTGGGGCGAAAATAATAAATCCGCCGCAGGTAACCGACACCGTAACGTCACGTTCAACTATTTCTATAAGCGCATCGGCGCATGCCTTTATTATTTCGTCGCTTACTCGGGCGCTGGCAAAGCTGTATCGGTCTATATCAACTAGTAGCAGGGCACCTTTTTTGCCATCTTCAATCATTTCTATAATACGTTCTTCAGCAAACCTTTTTTTATGTAAACCGGTTACCGGATCTAATTTTTCATATGAGCGTGCATATTTAAGCAGCACGAACTCAATTTTGCGGCAAAAGTCAAGCGGCTCGACCGGCAGCTTGATAAAATCGCTGACCTCATATTTATGTGATTTAGAAATCATGTCCGAGCTAACCGCGCCGGCAACGATTATAATAAAAGGGATAGATTTTAATGGTTCTTCTCTTTTTCTTAAATCGGCTATAAAGTCAAAACAGCTGCTTTTCCGATAATTAATAGTCGAGACGACTAAATTTGGTGTGTTTTTTTTGATTATTTCAAAGGCTTCTCCAGTTGAATCGGCAGTTTCAACGTTATATTCCGCTGACAGTATCGCTTCAAATATAGAATTGGTATTAACAGAGTCACTAATAACTAAAATGTTTTTTTTCATATTTATTTTATTCCTCCCCACCGATTATCATTATTTTAACATAGATTTAATCTGGTTGCAAGAGTAATTCTTTAATTTATCAAAATAAATTCTACAACCCCGGATACAACGTTTGCGGCGACACATTTTACTTGTATTTTATCACCTATTGTATAGCGATTTTTTCCGGATTTTCCGGATAGCGAAATATTGTGCTCCACGGTATATTCATCAGGTGGCAATACAATCGATTCTATCCGTCCCTCAACGGTGTTGTCAAGCTTAACAAAAAGTCCGTTTGAGGTTACTCCCGATATTATTCCGCTAAACTCCAAGCCTTTTTTATCAGACATGTATTCAGCCATATAATATTTTTCACAGTCCCGTTCGGCAAAGAAGGCGCTGATTTCTGTTGCCGAAGAGTGAACGGCGGCGCTTACGGCACTCTTTCCATATCTTCGGCTTATTTTTTCTTTGTCTGTCTTATTGATATGATTTGAAATAATCCGGTGTATAAATAAGTCCGGATATCTCCTTATAGGCGAAGTAAAATGTGCATATTCACCGACAGACAGGCCGTAATGGCCGAGCGGTTCATCACAGTAGCGGGCTTTCATCATGGTTCTAAGTATCAATGTATTGATAACGCTTTGTTTGTTGCCGCCTTTAACTTTTTTTAACACAGCCGCAAGGTCTGCCGCTTTGCTTTGCGCATTTATTTCAATATCATTTACGCCTAAAAAGGACAGGGCATCCGACAATGTTTCCAGCTTTTCACTAGTCGGCGGTTCATGGACACGGTATAAAAACGGAAGTTTATTTTGTATAGCAAGCCGTGCGGCGGCGGTATTGGCCATCATCATTAACTCTTCAACAACGCTTTCTGCTATGCCGCTCTCGCGGCGCTTTATATCGCGGCATCTGCCGTCGGGACAACATATTATTTTGCTTTCTTCAGTGACAAGCATAGGCGCGCCCCGGCTTTCACGATTTGACTTAAGTTTTGAGGCGAGGCGTGCCGCCAGTTTTATCTGCTCTAAAATGCCGCTGTATTTTTCAACGACGATCTGTTCTGCGGCACCGTTCAAAATTTCATTAATCTCGCCGTAAACGCCTTTTAACAGTGACTTTATCACAGTTTTTTTAAACTCAAAGCTTAAAAGCTCGCCTTGTCCTGATATTTCCATAAGGCAAGAAAACGCCAGACGGTCTTCTCCTTGGTTAAGTGAGCAAATCCCGTTTGATAATTCTTTAGGAAGCATAGGCATCACTAAATCCGCTATATAAACGCTGTTTCCTCGGCGCAGAGCTTCTTTTTCCAGTTCACTTCCGGGTTTTACATAATGCGAAACGTCTGCTATATGTACACCCAACCGATAACCCACTTCAGATTTTTCAATGCTTATCGCGTCGTCGATATCCTTGGTATCTTCGCCGTCTATTGTAAATATTACGGCATTTCTTAAATCCAATCTAGCGTTTGTTTCCTTTTCATTTATTCCGCGGTTTTGTATGGTTTTCGCTTCGCTTAAAACTTCGGGTGAAAACGCGGTCGGAATATTTTTTTGGTCCAGATAAGCCATAGTTGACACCCGTGCGCTATCCGCATTGCCATAAATCGCAACGATCTTAGCCACGTGTTCGTTGTGCCGTTTAGCTCGCCTGTATATTTTAAATTTTACTTTATCTCCCCGATTTATTTTTTTTTCATTCCGGCTAAAAATTTTTAGCGGCTCGGCCGAAAAGCTGTCTGGCAGCAGAAAAAGCCCGTTCTCCACGCTCACTATGGTGCCTGTCAGCGTATTTTCGCTTTCAGAGATGACTTTAACTATTTCGGCTCGGCGATTTTCCCCGCCGTTATCTCGATCCGGCAAAATTCTTGCCAACACCTTATCTCCAGGGATAGCTCCGATCAGGTCTTTTCCCCGCACAAAAAACTCTTCGTTTAAAGCGGTATTTAAAATAAAACCGAAGACCCGCTGAACGCGGACAACTTCGGCTTCAAACATATTTTTATTATTTTTTGATTTTTTAGTTTTTTTCATTTTGATTTACGATGTTAAAGCCGTGCTTTCCTCAGGAATCGAAGTGGTTTCCGTAACAGAATTTTCAGCTACAGAAGTTTTTGCGGTTTCTTCAACTTCTGTAACCTGATCAATTTCACTTCCCGACCCTGAACTGTTGTTTTCAGACGCTTGCGCGAATTGATCGGTTAGGTCGACTACCGGTCCGTCTTCGGTTCCGCCGGCGTTTTCTTTATTAAAGATGGCAAAAACGTTTACCGCGAGGGTAACCACAAAAAGAATAATAGTAGCTGCTTTTGTCACTCTTTTAAGTACGGCCTCTTTAGTGCGCGCGGAGTTTTTTTGATAATAGTTATCCCCGCTGGATCCTGTAAGCGACTGTGAAAGCCCTTTGCTTGAATCTTGGGACAAAACCAAAAGAACAATGGTTATGCAGCTCAATATAAGCAAAATCGCGCCGATTATTTCTATAATTGTCATTTGCATTTTTATCTCTCCTCAAAAATAATAATAGTAGACACAAAAATAATTATAACATATATAAAAACAAAAATCAATAGCAAAATTAAACTTTTTGGCTATTTTTAAAATCCAAAAACCTTATTCTATATAAATTTGTGATAATATCGTCTGACTGGCTCTCGATTTTCCATTCAGGCATAGCGCTTAAATCAGGAAAAAAAGAATCCGCTTCAAATTTATGATAAACTTTAGTAATAAGCGCTTGGCTGCAATATGGCAACAACTGTCTATAAACTGTTTCGCCCCCGCAGACATATATTTTATTATCAATACTTTTAATATTGTCTAACAAGCTTTCAATTGAAAGAAAGCATTTTATTCCGGGATAGTTTTCAGGGCTGCCAGTGAGCAGCAATGTTTCGCGGTTTGGCAGCGGCGCGTTTGGTATGCTTTCAAAGGTTCTCCTGCCCATTATAACTGTGCCGCCCGCTGTAAGAGCGGAAAAACGTCTCATATCTTCTGGCAGTCGCGCCAGAAGCTTATTGCCGCGTCCAATCCCCCAATTTTCATCAACTGCCGCTATTGCGATCATGGCTTTCTCCCAATCGAATTTGTCAATATAGTTTGCTCATTTTCAAGTTAATTTGGAAGCGGCTCCGCCGCAGATGTTTAAACAATAATGTTAATGCAAGACCGCACACCAAAGCCGTTAAGCGTGAGTTGTGCCTTATATCGCTATTTCTATTTTTTCATTAAAATCATGATATTTATAGCCAACAAGAGCAAAGCTGTCTTTTGTAAACGCATAAAAGTCATTGCAATCGTCTGTTTTAAGTTTTGGAGCCGGAAACGGCTCTTTTTTGATCAGCTTTCTAATAATATTTACATGTCTGTCATATATGTGCGCGTCGGCTATTACATGCACCAGTTCCCCGGGAATAAACCCCGAAGCCTTTGCGAACATGATGAGCAACGCACTGTACTGACAGACATTCCAATTGTTTGCCGCTAACATGTCTTGTGAGCGTTGGTTCAACAGAGCGTTAACGGTGCGCCCCGAAACGTTCAGCGTAAACGAATAGGCGCATGGTGCCAGTGCCATTTCGCTAAGATCGTGATGATTATACAGATTTATTACTATGCGGCGGCTAGCGGGGTTATGTTTCAAATCATACAATGCCCGGTCGACCATATCAAAATCGCCTTCGGGATATTTGTGCTTTACTCCCGCCTGATATCCGTAAGCTTTTCCGATCGACCCGTTTTTATCGGCCCACGCGTCCCAAATCCGGCTTGAAAGGTCATTTATGTTACTGCTTTTTTTTTGGTATATCCAAAGCGCCTCTTCAATCGCCGAACGGTAATACGAACGCTTAAGGGTTATTATCGGAAATTCTTTTTTTAAATCATAACGATTTACAATCGCGAACTTTTTTATCGTATGCGCAGGCGTGCCGTCTTCCCAACGCGGACGAACGTGTTCGTCGGTATCCCACACACCGTTTTCCAGTATGTCAATAACATTATTTTTAAAAACTTCATCCGCATATGACATTATTATACAACACCCCGTTATTTCTAGCTTAAAATAAACATATCATAAATAACGTTTATCGCCTGTTCAAAATCATCGCCGTCTAACCCGATGATTATATTAAGTTCCGAAGAGCCTTGATCAATGATTCTGATATTTATATCTGCGTGTGAAAGCGCTGCGAAAATCCGGGCGGCGGTTCCCTTTTTATTTTTCATGCCGCGCCCTACAATGGCTATAAGGGCCAATCCGTCTTCTACGTCCATGTTGTTTGGTTTGGCGACTTTTTCTATTTTTTCAATCAATCGAGGGCTTTTTTTAAGATTTTCATCGCTTATTACTATAGTCATAGTGTCTATACCGGTAGGCAGGTGCTCAAAGCTAACCTTTTCCGTTTCCAAAAGAGTCAGTATCCTTCTGAAAAATCCTATTTCGCTGTTCATTTCGTCTTTTTCAATGTTAATGGTTGAAAAGCCAAGTTTACCTGCTATTCCGGTTATTATATACGGAGGATCCGATATTTCCGTTGATTCCGGCACTATCATGGTTCCCGCCGCCGATGGGTCATTAGTGTTTTTAATGTTTATTGGTATCTTAGCGCTTCTCACCGGGAAAATACAGTCTTCGTGCAATACGGTTGCCCCCATATATGAAAGCTCACGAAGTTCTCGATAGGTTAGGCGTTCTATGACGACGGGATTTAATACTATTTTAGGGTCAGCAACTAAAACACCCGAAACGTCTGTCCAATTCTCATAAACGCTGGCGCTTATCGCCTTTGCTGCTACGGCTCCCGTAAAGTCACTGCCGCCGCGCGAAAAAGTTTTTATGCTCCCATCGGGCATCGCGCCATAAAACCCTGGGATTACCGCGTTTTTAAGGGTGCCAAGCTTGAGCGACAGGGTGGAATCAGTCAAATCAGCGTCAAAATTTCCATATGAATCGAAAAGTATTACCTCGGCGGCGTCAACGAAATTAAAATCTAAAAATTCAGCTAAAATAATACCGTTTAGATACTCTCCGCGGCTTGCGGCATAATCTCTGCCGGCTTTTTTCTTAAAATTGTCGCATATAATTTCGTATTCTTTAGAGAGATCGATCGACAGCCCTAAATCAGAAATAATCTTATTAAATCGCTCGGCCACCGGTTTAAACTCAGTTTGCGGATCACTCCCGCCGCACACTGCTTCATAGCATCCATATAGCATATCGGTGACTTTATTATCCGCGCCGAAGCGTTTTCCCGGAGCTGAAGGAACCACGAATCGTCTATGTTTATCCGATTTTATAATGTCCGCCACTTTTTTGAACTGATTTGCATCGGCTAGGGAACTTCCTCCAAACTTCACTAATTTTGGCATTAATCAAACTCCTTGTAATATTTTTAATTCAAATATCTGCGGCAAAGCCGCAACGTTTATAGCATTTTGAAAACGCAAACGTTTTATCAAAATTCTATAAAATAAACATAATTTATTATATCATATCAATAAAAAAAATGCAATATCTGTATATTCTTCCAAATACAGTTAAAACTAATCATAAAATAAACGTTCGAAAGGAAATTTTAATATGAAAAAAGTAAGATTGGGAAAAGCAAGGCAGGCTTTTAGGGGAAAAGGTTTTGCCATAGCGTTGGTATTGAGCTTGGTAGCGGTCGGCGCGTCCACATACATTGCCTACGACAGAGCGCTAAGCAAAATATCGCTGCCCGACTTCTCTCAAACTCAGGATGAAGACGAGATTGTTTCTTTTGACGCCGAAGACGGAGCGCCGGTGGCCAAAGTGCAGGAAGATATACCAAAAAACGCGCCCGTTCAGGAAATGGCCGGAATAGAAGCGGCTGAATCCAAAGCCGCCGCTCCCGAAGAGGTAGTCGATGATGCCGGGAATTTCATCCCCCCGAAGGCGCCAAGGGTAATGCCCGTCGATGGTGAAGTTATAAATAAGTTTTCCAATGGCGAGTTGGTTAAATCAAAAACTTTGGGGGTATGGAAAACGCATGACGGCATAGATATAGCGGCGCCGTTGAACACACCGGTAGTAGCGGCGACCAACGGAACCGTAACGGAAGTTTTCAGCGATCCGCTTTGGGGTATTTGCGTGGTGGTGGACCATAGCGATGGGAGATACGGGCATTATTATGGACTTGACAAAAACGTTACCACTTCTGTAGGGCAGAAGGTTAACTCCGGGGATAAACTGGGTATGATAGGAAATACTGCTGAGATAGAGATAGCCGAGGAACCCCATCTTCATTTTGCGATTAAAAACAACGACGCGTGGATTGACCCGTTTGACTTTATCAATAATATATAGTTTTATTTATAGGACAAGCACAGTCCGACATTTTTTTCAACAAACGCCTGCTAAAATAGAAGTAGGCGTTGTATTTTTTAGCAATATTGAATCGAGCAAAAACATATATAACCACGCTTATAATCACCGTCTCTTAGGCGGCGGGTTCCTTGCTGACTACGTCAGCGGCGGTTTATTTTCAATCCCCCGCTGGCGCTTGTTAAAACACTTGAAGCGGCTCCACCGCAGATGTTTGAAGAGGTAAATTTTATGGCTGTAAAAATAATAAATCAGGGCGAAAGGATAATCGCCGAGCTGTCGGGAGATATTGACCATCATAATTTAGTGGATATTCGAAGCGAGATTGACCCATGCCTAGAGGAAATAGCTCCAAAATGGCTTGTTCTCGACTTTTCCGGGGTGAATTTTATGGACAGCTCCGGAATAGGACTGATTTTAGGAAGGAAACGTATTTTAGACCAGTTCGGAGGAGCTATCGCCATTAAAAATGCAGGTAATAACATAAAAAAAATAATAAGCCTTGCGGGATTAGAAAATTTGATTATTTAACGGAGGATGTGGCGATGAAAATAAAAAATGAGGTTAAGTTTATCTTTCCAAGTCGCTCTCAAAACGAGAGTTTTGCGCGCGGAGCTGTCAGTGCGTTTGTTTCACAGCTTGACCCGACTGTTGAGGAAATAAACGACATAAAAGCGGCGGTCAGCGAAGCGGTGACCAATTGCATAGTTCACGCCTATGTTGACAGCATAGGGAAAATTGAAATAACATCCCGAATTTTAGAAAACGGTTCGGTCTACATAAAAATAAGGGATAAGGGCTGTGGCATGGCCGATATAAAGCAGGCGATGCTTCCCTTGTTTACAACCTGTGCGGAAGGAGAGCGGGCAGGACTTGGTTTTGCGGTAATGGAAAGTTTTATGGACAAGCTTCGCGTAAACAGCAGGCTAGGCGGTGGGACGACCGTTACCATGATAAAATGCCTGAAATCAAAAGATGAATCATCCGGGCGATAAAGGAGATAAGTTCATTGAAGATAACTTAGGACTTGTCCATTCGCTTGCAAACCGTTTTCGGGGTCGTGGGATAGAATATGAGGAGCTTTATTCCGCAGGCTGTGTGGGGCTTTTAAAGGCGGCGAAAGGATTTGACCGCTTGCGTGGATTGAAGTTTTCCACCTATGCCGTTCCGGTTATAATGGGTGAGATAAAGCGGCTTTTCCGTGACGGCGGGTCTGTTAAGGTGAGCCGCGGGCTTAAAGAGTTGTCGCTTAAAGTGGCAAGGATGAGAGAACAGCTTGCCAAAAGCGGCGAGGAGCCGCGAATTTCTGAAATTGCCTCACGTCTTGGCATCACCCCTGAAGAAGTTGGCGAGGCGCTTAACGTCGGACTTCCTGCGATTTCACTTAATTGCGGAGGGTATGGCGAAGACGGAGGAGGGGAGATCGACATCCCGGTCGAGGCGCCCGAAGCAAAGCTTACGGAGCTTATCGCTCTTAAGCAGTCATTGTCGGGCTTAAAGCCCAATGATCGCAGACTTATAATACTTCGTTATTGGAAAGGCAAAACTCAAACAGAAATTGGCGAGCTTATGGGAATATCGCAAGTACAGGTTTCTCGCAGAGAGAGAAAAATTTTAGACGAGTTAAGGGCGCTTTTAGTCTAATTTAACAATTATAAGCATATAATCGAACCAAATACAAGCTGTTTGCAAGGAGTAGATTATTATGTTTGTTTATACTATTTCAAAGAAAAAAGCCGTCAGAACAGGACTGTTGATACTTGCTGTGTTTGCGGGAATCGCAATCGGGATTGCCGCAATCCTTACCGCGGTAGACATTGGGGCAAAAGAAAAAAAAGTGCCAATTTATTCGGTGGACCGATCCGACAATAAAATTTCCCTTACCTTTGACTGCGCTTGGGGTAACTCCAATACTGACGAGCTGCTTTTAATGCTTGAAAAGGGGGGCGTAAGAGCGACTTTCTTCGTTACCGGAGAGTTTTGCGACAAGTTCCCTGATGATGTTAGGAAAATGGCTGCCGCAGGCCATGAAATAGCCAATCATTCAGATGCCCACCCGCATATTATAGGCATGAACATCAATGATCTCATTGCTGACACAAAAGAGGGGGGACGTAAAATCGAAATGATAACTAAAATCAAGCCGACGCTTTACCGCTCGCCATATGGAGAGTTTGACGACACCTCGGTCTCTACCATAGAGGGCATGGGATATAAATTTATCCAGTGGTCAGTTGACAGCATCGATTGGCAGGAACCGGATTCAGAAACCATAAAAAAGCGAGTTATCGATAAAACCGGCTCCGGTTCGATATTGCTTTTTCACAATGACCTGAAAAATACCGCCGAAGCCTTGCCGGACATAATATCATCGCTTAAAAAGTCCGGTTTTGAGTTTGTACCGGCGGGGGAGCTTATATATTATAAGGACTATTACATTGACAATACGGGAAAACAGATTTATAGCGCAGCTGTGCGCCTCGGCGAGTCCGGTGCGGCCGAAACTTTGTCAATAATGTCCGAAATTTCGGTGGAAATTCCCGATGAATACGATGAATCATTTTTAGACACGTCGTCCGGAGAAATGCTTGACGCATACTATAACAAAGACTATGAAAACGGCTATGAGCTAATTAAGGGTGAGGGGTCTCCTTATCCCAACGAATATGTTGTCGCAGAAGAATTAGAAAAATAGCGAAATTTATCAGTTAATGCAGCGGTTTGACTTTTTATTGACTATGAGTCAAATTACTATAACACGGCGCAAAATGCGGCAGCCTACCACGGGCTGCCGCATAAAATTTCAAACAAAGTTAATTTGGCTAGCTTTGTTCCGAGTCCTATGCGGCGATCAAAAACACATGCCGGCTATTGCCATTATATATATTATGTGTTATAATAAAATTGTATTTTTTATTTTCAGGAAGTGATAGTCTTGAAACTTGGCTTGGTGCTCGAGGGCGGTGCGAGCCGCACTGTTTTCAGTTGCGGGATAATGGATTCTTTGCTGAAATATAATATTTTGGCTGATTACGTAATTGGCGCCTCTGCGGGAATCTCTTACGGGGTTAGCTATTGCGCCGAACAGATCGGGCGCAACCGGCGAATTATAGCCGAATATATGGATGACACAAGATATATGGGGATAAGGCACTTTTTTGACAAAAACAATAAATGTTATTATAATTTAGAATTTGTTTATAAAACCATACCGGGCGGCCTTGTTCCGTTTGATTTTGATAAATATCGTGATTTTAAGGGGAATATAATAGCTGCTGTAACAAGGCTAGATACAGGAGAAGCCGAACACCTTGAGCTCCCTCGCGACGACTCGGCGTTTTTGGGGCTTCAGGCTAGCTGTGCCCTGCCGCTTTTATTTAAGCCTATAAAGATAGGAAACTATTATTACATGGACGGTGGGATCGTGGACAGCATACCCTTTGAAAAGGCGTTGGCAGATGGATGCGACAAAATAATAGTGATACTGACACGAGAAAGGGGATATATAAAAAAACGTGAAGCTGCCATTGGGCTTATAAGCGCCTGCTACCGGCGCTATCCGAAGTTCGTGGCGGCAGTAAAGCGGCGACACGATAAATACAACAGCGACATAAAAAAGCTTTTTAAATATGAGCGCGAAGGGCGCGCGTTTGTGATATGCCCGCCTGACACGCACGGGATAAAACGAACCGAGCGGAAACCTGGAATTTTACTTCAGTTCCACGACGAGGGATATATTTACGCCGAAAGCGTTATGGATAAAATTAAAAGTTTTTTAGAGTAGAAACGAATAAAACCGTAATTTACAAAAAATAAGGATTTCAAACATCTGCGGCTGTCCCGCAGATGTTTGAATACTGATAAAAAAGGAATAAAGATGATAACAGTAAATAATTTAAGCCTGCAGTTCGGCGGAGCGACTTTGTTTAAAGATGTCGACCTGCTTTTTACGGCGGGCAATTGCTATGGAGTTATAGGAGCTAACGGAGCGGGCAAATCCACATTTTTAAAAATTCTTTGCGGTGAGCTTGAGCCGTCGGCTGGGAGCGTAAGCATAGCTAAAGATATGAGGATATCTGTCCTAAAGCAGGATCATTTTGCTTTTGATGAACACACCGTTCAGGATACGGTCATCATGGGCAATAAAAATCTATATGAAATAATGAAGGAAAAAGAAGCTCTTTATGAAAAAGAAGACTTTTCTGAAGATGATGGTGAGCGCGCAAGTGAATTAGAGGGAATTTTTGCCGAGCTTAACGGTTGGGAAGCGGAAAGCGACGCTTCTAAATTAGTTCGGGGACTAGGACTTCACGAATCGGTTATGCATGAGAGAATGTCAAGCTTAAGCGGCAATGACAAGGTAAAAATTCTGCTTGCGCAGGCGCTGTTCGGGAAACCAGACGTTATATTGCTGGATGAGCCGACCAACCACCTTGATATTGACGCTGTCGCTTGGCTTGAAGAATTTTTATCGGATTATTTCGGAACGGTAATAGTCATATCGCATGACCGGCATTTTTTAAATAATGTCTGCACGCACACGGTCGATATTGACTACGGAAAAATCAAGATGTATGTTGGCAACTACGAATTTTGGTATGAAAGCTCACAGCTTATTCAGCGATTGATAAAACAGCAAAACAAGAAAAACGAGGATAAAATAAAGGAGCTTCAGGGATTTATCCAAAGATTTTCGGCTAATAAGTCAAAATCAAAGCAGGCGACCTCGCGTAAAAAACTGCTAGACAAGCTGACTGTTGAGGAAATGCCGGCTTCCTCACGCCGTTATCCGTTCATAGGATTCGAGATAGAACGCGAGATAGGAAAAGATGTGCTTCAGGTGACGGGCCTTTCTCACAGCATAAACGGCCGTAAGATTTTTAGAAACGTTTCATTTACCGTCAACCGAGGAGATAAAATAGCGTTTCTGGCGGACAGCGAAATAAAAGTCACCACGCTGTTTAAAATACTTAACGATGATATAACTCCGGAAGATGGCGCGTTTAAATGGGGGACAACCGCAACGCTCAGCTATTTCCCCATTGACTCCGACAAATATTTCGATGGATTGAATATGAAGATTATCGACTGGATACGACAGTATTCAAAAGACGAAACAGAGACTTATCTTAGGGGTTTTTTGGGCAGGATGCTGTTTTCGGGCGACAGTGTTTATAAGTCGATCGGCGTTCTGTCTGGCGGCGAAAAGGTTAGGTGCATGTTTTCGCGTATGATGCTGTTCGGGTCAAACGTGATAATGCTTGATCACCCTACCAACCACCTTGATTTGGAAAGTATTTCGGCTGTTAATAACGGATTGAAAGACTTTAAAAGCAACGTGTTGTTTTCTTCACATGACCGCGAGTTAATCGAGACCATCGCTAACCGCATAATAGAAATCACCGATGACGGCTGTTTCGACCGCCAAGGTAATTACGAAGAATATATCGAGTGGAGACGAGGGCAGAATTTAGGAGCGTTGATACTTTAGAGCGGGTTCTCATAAAAAGAAATATTCAGATTTTCTAAGGGGAAATTAACGCGGCATGGCAGAAAAAACGCAAAGAATATGGGCGTTTTTGTTTAAGTGAGCACGCTCTAATTTATAGCAAATTTTGCAAACATGAAAGTTACTAACATGTTTGCGTTCGCCGCTGAAAGCGGCGCACCGAGACCAAGCCGAAGTGTTTATAGCTAACAATAAGCGGTTTTTGCGCTTATTGTAAAATATAAAAATAACGAGGTAATAGTTATATGAGCAGTAACGATAAATACAGTGTCTATGAATCTCCGCTCTGCACGCGGTACGCGAGCGGAGAAATGCAATATCTTTTTTCGGCGCGAAAAAAAATCACAACTTTCAGGCGTCTTTGGACGGCTCTGGCAAGAGCGGAAATGAATTTGGGTCTGGATATCACCGAAGCGCAGGTGAAAGAACTTGAAAATAATATAGACAATATAGATTTTAAAGCGGCTGAAGAGCGTGAAAAGCTTGTGCGCCATGATATAATGGCTCATATATACGCCTATGGACTTGCCTGTCCAAACGCAAAGGGAATAATACACTTGGGAGCGACATCATGTTATGTGGGAGATAATGCCGATATTATCATAATGCGCGATGCTATGAAAATAATAAAAAGAAAAATTATAAATGTTTTGGCTAATTTAGCAAAATTCGCCGACGAGTATAAAAGTCTTCCTTGTCTCGGATATACGCATTTGCAGCCGGCACAGCTGACCACAGTCGGCAAGCGCGCTTGTCTTTGGATGAACGAGCTTTTGTCCGACTATGAAGAAATATGTTTTAGGATCGACAATCTTAAATTGCTGGGGCAAAAAGGAACGACCGGCACTCAGGCCAGTTTTGTCGAGCTTTTCGAAGGCGACAACGAAAAGATAAATAAACTTGAACAGATGATAGCCGAAGAAATGGGTTTTTCATGCTGTGTCCCAGTGAGCGGACAGACTTATTCAAGAAAAGTTGATTTCTGTGTGCTTTCTACTCTTTCTGGCATTGCGCAAAGCTGTTCAAAATTCAGTAATGACCTAAGGATTTTGGCAAGCTTTAAAGAAATGGAAGAACCGTTCGAAAAAAATCAAATAGGCTCGTCGGCAATGCCGTATAAGCGAAACCCAATGCGCTCTGAAAGGATCACCGCTTTGGCGCGCTATGTAATAATCGACGGGCTTAATCCGGCATTCACATCGGCTTCTCAGTGGTTTGAGAGAACGCTTGACGACAGCGCAAACAAAAGGCTGGCAGTGTCTGAATCGTTTTTAGCGGTCGATGCGATACTGAACATAATGCTTAATGTCACAAACGGGTTGGTGGTATATCCTAAAGTGATCGGACAAAGGGTTATGAGAGAGCTACCCTTTATGGCGACCGAAAACATTATGATGCAGGCGGTGAAAAAGGGCGGTGACCGGCAGTCGATTCACGAGCGGCTTCGGGAGCACAGCATTGCCGCGGCGGCGCAGGTCAAAAATGACGGCGAAGAAAACGATCTGATTTTACGTATCGCGGGAGACGAAACGTTCATGATGAACAAAGAAGAACTTTACGCCGTATTAAAACCTGAAAATTATATCGGACGTTCAGACATTCAAACAGCGGAATTTTTAAGGGGCTTCATCCACCCGGTTCTAGAAAAAAACAGGGATTTGCTAGGCGAAACTGCAGAGCTTAACGTTTAAATCAGCAAATCAGCAAATTTTTCAAAAAAGCTTGACTAAATTATGATAATAATATATAATTAATTAGTATTTCTATAATTTTAAAGAAACGGAGTGAAAAAGCAGTTGAAAAATATAAAGAAACCTGTATTCTTTATTGTTTTGGCAATCACGTTGGTGTTCGGTTACTTTTCGGTCTTTGGTTTTCACACGCAATACGGCGACATAAAAAAGACCTGGATCAAAGGTATAGACGATATTCGATGGGGTATCGACATAAGAGGCGGCGTAGACGTCACTTTTACCCCTCCCGCAGAAGTTGATGCCACCGAAGACGAAATGAACGCGGCGAGATCTATTATCGAAACTAGGATGATTGCGCGCTCGATAACCGACTACGAGATTTATGTGGATTATAATACCAATCGTATAATTGTGCGATTCCCATGGCAGTCTGAAGATGAAAATTTTGACCCTGAACAGGCGGTGAAAGAGCTTGGTGAAACGGCGATGCTCTCTTTCCGCGAGGGAGTGATAACTGGCGAGGGTCAGACTATCGACGATCTTCCTCTGGTAATAAGCGGAAGTGACGTTAAAAAGGCGACTCCGTATTATGACCAGAATGAAAGCCAGTATCAAGTGTCGCTTGAGCTTAACGACAGCGGCAAAGATAGATTCAGCGAAGTGACCGGCAGACTTCAGGGGACTCAAACTCCTATTTCTATCTGGCTAGACGACTACATGTTTTCCTCGCCTACGGTCAGCAGCCAAATTGCCGATGGACAAGCTTCGATAAGCGGTGAGTTTGACGTTGAATCGGTTCAAGATCTTGCCAACAAAATAAATGGAGGAGCGCTTCCCTTTAAGCTGATCACAGACAGTTTTAGCACGATTTCTCCCACTGTTGGCGAAGGCGCGCGCGATGCGATGCTGTTGGCTTTACTGGTTGCTTTCATCGCTATTTCGATTATAATGCTGATATTATATAGGCTTCCGGGGGCTATCGCGGTTATCGGGCTGCTTGGGCAAGCTGCCGGGATGTTGGCGGTAATCAGTGGATTTTTTGGATATTCCGACAGCTTTACTTTAACTATTCCCGGTATCGCGGGCATTATCCTTTCCATGGGCATGGGAGTTGACGCAAACGTCATAACCGGAGAACGCATTAAAGAGGAATTAAGAGTGGGAAAAACTCTTGACGGGGCGTTGATATCCGGCTATAAGCGCGCGTTTTCCGCGATATTCGACGGCAACGTTACACTTATTATAATAGCTTTTATTCTAATGGGTGCGTTCGGAACGCCTGACAGTTTCGCCAATATTATTTTACAGCCTATATTCTTTATGTTTGGACCTTCTCCCGCCGGCTCGATATATTCTTTTGCGTATACCCTAATTATCGGGGCTATCTTTAACTTTATCTTCGCGGTGTTCGCGTCAAGGCTTATGTCCTACTCAATTTCTAAATTTAAAGCGTTCAGAAAAACATCGCTCTACGGATATAAAGGGGGTGTAAAGGTTGGCTAAGAAAGAGTTTGATTTTGTCGCGAAAAGAAAAACCTTCATGATTATACCATGCGTTGTTTTAGCGGCGGCCATTATTGTTCTCTTGATATTTAATCTTGAAGTGGCCATTGAATTCAAGGGGGGCACCATGCTGACCTATTCATATGACGGAGATGTAGATCTGGCGGAAATAGAGGATTACGTAAGCTCTTTAGGCTACAACGGGGTCAGGGTTACCAGAGGGTCCTCAATAGGCGGGGAATTAGAAACCTTTACGATTGGATTCGCATCAACAGAAGGGCTTAGCTCCGATGCGCAGCAAGAAATCTCCCAGGGCCTTATTTCCAGGTTTGAGCATGGGATAACTCTTGAAAACAGCCAAGACGTAAGCGCATCAACAGGAAGCAGTTTCTTTTTTAAATGTCTTGTAGCGGTATTTTTTTCGTTTGTTGTCCTGATGATTTATATAGGGTTCAGGTTTAAAAAAATTGGAGGATGGTCGGCCGGTTTGTTCGCGCTTATTGCCCTATTGGTAGACGTTATGGTGGTCATTTCAACTTTTATCTTCTTCAGGCTGTCCGTTGACGCTAACTTTATGGCAGTTGTATTGACGATACTCGGATATTCGATTAACAACACTATCGTGGTCTATGACCGCATTCGCGAGAACCGCAACTTATACGGCAAAAAGTTAAGTTTTACGGAACTTGTCAATAAAAGTGTTAACCAGTCGCTGACGCGTTCCGTATACACTACCGTTACTACTGCGGCTGCTGTGATAGTAATTTGCGTAGTTGCTGTTTTTATGGGGGTCCCTTCCATTATTTCTTTTGCTTTCCCAATGTTTGTGGGTCTTTGCTCGGGTCTTTTTTCATCTCTTTGTCTTGCCGGGCCTCTGTGGGCGGGCTGGAAAGAGCGCAAATCCGCCAAAACTGCTTAAATAATAAAGCAACTATTAATTTTGCCGCCGCCCAAAAACAATGGGCGGCGCTTTATAGTTTTCAAACATCTGAGGAGAAGCCGCTTCCAGTGTTTTTAGGTAAATTTAAAGCTAAACGATTATAGTCAGCATGTCCCCGCCGCCTCTTAGGCGGCGGGGAATAAACGCGGTTATAGCCATGATCAATTAGTACTTTTTTCCAAAAACAGGCGATTATTATGTTATATTTTTGAACTTTCAACCTCTTGCAAATTATTTAAGTAAATGTTACAATATATAGTGCATAATTAATTCTGCTATAGTATAGTGAGGTGATTAAATGAAATGCCCGGATTGCGGACATTATGACAGCAAGGTCATTGACTCTCGGCCAACTGACAATAAGATAAGGAGAAGAAGAGAATGCCTTTCTTGCGGAGGAAGGTTTACGACGTATGAGATAGTTGAAAACATACCGCTTATGGTGATAAAGAAAAATGACACTTGCGAACCGTTTGACCGGCAAAAATTGATTGATCGGCTTATGCGCGCCACTATCAAAAGGCCGGTAAAATTGATCGAGATTGAAAATATGGTTGAAAGTATTGTCGCTGAACTTAAAAATCAGTTTCAGCGCGAAGTTTCGTCTGAAAAAATCGGCGAGTTGGCGCTCAAAAAGCTTAAAGGAATAGACCATGTTGCGTATATACGTTTCGCTTCGGTATATCGCGATTTCACCGATGTTGATAGTTTTATGAGAATCATTTCAGAACTGTCAAACGAAAATCCCTGAAAACAGTTTATCAGCACATTTTTAATAATTAAATAAAAAAATGATTTTTTTTAAAAAAATAGCTTGACAAAGTAAAAGAAAGATGATATAATAAACGAGCTGTCACTCAAAAAAGGTGAAAATCGGGTTTAAATTCCCAATGACAGCCCCAAGCAGCACCTTGAAAATTGAACAATAGACAAACAATACCTTGATTAATTCAAAAGAAGCGGTTGTAGGCGAAAGCAAACAACCGCGAGAAATTCTGGATAAACAAG
>JAISVH010000059.1 GCA_031271685.1 Eubacterium sp.
ATATCGTCGTATGGCGTTTTTATTTTGCGTGACCTCCTATCTGCTCATTTCTGCTTCTTGCTGTTGCTCCTTCTTCCAAGTTTGAGCCTTTCAATATGGCATTTTTGCCGTATTTTTTCTTAATCGTTAAAACTGTCTGCTGTATTCGTTTTTCGCGGTCAAGTTCGGCTGTTTCCTTCGCCTGCCGCTCCTGTATCGCTTCATAGTCTGTAAAAAGATCAAGCTGCTCATAAGGAGTTGATTTAGGTACGGCTGATTCGTCAATTACACGGTTTGCTGTGATATTGATGCGGCGAGCCAAGAGATTTTTATCCACAATGCGGTCAAACAGCTCCGAAACAGCTTCCAAAAGCTTCTTTGCCGAAGATGTATGCTTGTCGAAGTTTATTGTTCCGTGGGCGTGTTTCGGTATTTCCCTTCCGTAGTGATCTGTAGTTATGTGGTCCTGGTATTTTTTGCGCTGCTCCGAGTCTTTTAAGTTTTCCAGATCATAACCGACTGTCAGCACAAGCTGGTCAGTGACAAGCCCCTTGTCTACTAAATCAAGGGCAATCATATCAGTCATCTCACGGACAACCAGCTTCGTTTTTTCAAAGGTGTACGGACTCATTAGAACTTGTCCAGAGCTTATGCTGTTTGTGCTTGGCCTATACGCCCTAATATCGGCCATCGTGCAGGATTCCCAGCCCCATGCGTGGTCAATCAGCAGTTCGGCGTTAACCCCAAATAGTTTATACAATAAATCCTCGTTGCGGTAATCTGTCGGTTTTCCAATTGAGCAGCGGGCAACATCTCCCATTGTATAAATGCCATGTGCCTCCAATTTTCGCGCATAGCCGCGCCCTACCCGCCAAAAATCTGTTAAAGGGCGATGCGTCCACAGGGAGCGCCGGTAGGTCATTTCATCCAACTCAGCAATGCGCACACCGTTTTTATCTGCTTGGATGTGCTTGGCTCCAATGTCCATAGCGACTTTGCAGAGATACAAATTCGTTCCAATACCTGCTGCTGCGGTTATACCGGTGGTACTTAGAACATCAAGAATTATCAGCATAGCAAACTCCCGGGCGGATAACTTAGAGCTGTTCAAATAGGGAGTGGCGTCAATAAAAACCTCGTCTATAGAATAGACATGGATATCTTCTGGCGCTATGTATTTTAAATAAATACCGTAAATCCTTGTACTGCACTCAATATATTTCGCCATCTGCGGACACGCCACGATATAATCCAGCGCAAGCTCCGGCGATACCTTCAACTCGTCAGTGCTAGACGATGAGCCGGTGAAAATGCGCCCTGGCGCGTTTCTCTGCCGTCCTGCGTTGATTTCCTTAACTTTTTGAACGACCTCAAAAAGTCTTGGCCTGCCAGGTATGCCATAAGCTTTCAAGGACGGGGAAACCGCGAGACAAATCGTTTTTTCCGTCCGGCTTTCATCCGCAACAACAAGGTTCGTATTCATCGGGTTGAGATTCCGCTCGATGCACTCGACCGAAGCATAAAATGATTTAAGGTCAATGGCGATATATGTCTTATTACTCATGCTCCGGTCACCTCCCGTTGAATATTGTCTAACGCAAATAAAATTCAATACTTCTCTGTAACATATCCGTGTAATTATAGCATATTTATCTTTGCTTATAAAATAAAACACCACTCATTATCTCTTCTTCCCATTTCAAAAAAAATATATTATAATTAAGTAAAGGATGTGCAATTATTTCATGACTACTGAAAATGGGTTATTGCCCGTATCTCTTGATTTTGTATTTAAACTCATATTTAATGACCCCAAAAATGTTGATATTACCCAAAACTTTCTATCGGCGGTACTCAATTTGCCGGAAGAAGAATTTGTCAGCTTAAAATTTATTAATGCAGAACTTAAAAGAAAGTTCAATGATGATAAACTTAGTGTTCTTGATGTTCGAGTTGAAACCGCAAAAAAATCTGATATTGCAATAGAGGTCCAAGTAGCTCCTGATAAGGCCATGGCGAGCAGAGCCTTGTACTACTGGAGCGAGATGTTTTCATCTAATTTAATGAAAAGTGAATCTTATGCAAAACTTCCCCAAACAATAATAATTAATATTTTGAAATTCAATATGTTCCAACACGCAAAATATCATAGTATTTTCCAAATAAAAGAGGATACAGAAAATATTGTCCTTACTGATTTATTACGTATAGATTTCATCGAATTGGATAAAATCACTAACAAACCCATTGATACTAAAAATTCTGCCTTACAATGGATGCATTTTATAAATACACAAGATGAGGGGGTTTTACAGATGTTAAGTCAGCAAAATCCTATGATAAAAAAGGCTGTTGGTGTTTTGAAAGTGTTAAGCGCTGACGAACAAGTAAGGCTTGAAGCTCAATACCGAGAAAGAGCCATTCGTGACGAAATTTCCAGAATGGAATCCAGCAGGACGGAGGGTATTGAGATAGGTGAGGCTAGAGGCATACTTAAAGGTGAAGCTAGAGGCATACTTAAAGGTGAAGCTATAGGCGAAGCTAAAGGTGAAGCAAAAAAAGCCAAAGAAATAGCTAAAAATTCACTTGCTATTGGATTAAGCATTGAGCAAATCCAATCTATTACAGGCTTACCAAAAGAAGAAATCCTCGCCTTAAAACAAAAGTTTTCTAAAAAGCAATAGGATGGCTGTTGCTGTTGGATATACTTATAAACAAGCTATTTGATTATATTTCTGAATCATTGAATGAACATAATGAGATGACTTCCCAAAAGGCCGCAACAATAAAAAATTTCGTTGCAGCCTTTTTTAGTTTCTTTATTCAACTGATAATAATGCGACAACATTTTAGACGAAAATTTGCCGCTACTTTTAAATTATTTTCCTGAATCATTAAGCCCTTTATATTTTCCCCAATGTCCGGCAAAATTTTCTGCCCCATATTCCTCAACAATCTGTTTCGCCTTAACCTGGTCAACTTTATTGACAGCGCAATATGACCGACATCGCCTACGTGAATGTTAAGTCGAAATGGCGTGTTGCCAATAGTGCGGGTATATAAAAGCGCGGGGCTTTTCAAGTGTTGATTACGTGCCGGACCGGCCCAAGTTCTTCAAGGACTGTATCAAGGATGCTCTTACCATTATCTCCTTTTGCAGACCATATTCTATAATGTTTATAGCAGTTTTGCCATTTAGGGAAATCATGCGGCAAAGACCTCCATCGGCAACCTTCACGCAATATGTAAAGAATTGCACAGAATATATCATAAAGGTCAATTGTTCTCGGGTGCGTTACCTTTTTGGCTCTTTCAAAATGATGTTTGATTACTTTAAACTGCTCTCGCTTTACATCGCTTGGATATGATTTTCTCATTACTTTCGTTCCTCTTTATAGGCTTTTTAGTAATGATTATATCTCTTATCATTTTTTTTGTATAGATGGTAAACAGCTTCTAAGCGGTGGGTAGTCGAAAGAACCTTTTCTTGGTTGGAACACTTCCGTCGTTTGTGGAAAAACTGCGAACGAAAGATTGATAACTCTGTTCAATTGACTACTTTGGCTTTCATTGCT
>JAISVH010000040.1 GCA_031271685.1 Eubacterium sp.
TATGCCGCGTCTTAAAAACGCATTTAGCGTTTTTAAACTGACCAACTATATCACCGATAAGTCATCGGCTTTAATATAAAAGAAAGTATTGCCAAGCTCCTCATAGCTGTCAAATATGCCCAAAATTTCAATTTCCGTCTGATCAACCGGATAGTCATCTGGGAAAACATGTTGGCCGCTCCAAATAAACTCCAGACCCTGCTGACAGCAGGCGGTCGCGTCCTCAACAATGACATAATGATAATATTCGTCGGTCACATCATAATACCGAGTGGAATACGGCCCGCTTAGCTTAACCGTTTTACCCAAATAGTCAGTGGGATTTACCATCATATTATATACCTCGGCATAAACCATCGTGCCGCTTAGGGCGGTCAAATCCACGTCAATTTTTTTAAAACCGTCTTTGAGAATATATTGCGCGTTTTCAGAGCATCCTGCAAGAAAAACGCATATTACCGCAGCTAAAAACCATGAAATAATTCTTCTTTTCATACAGTCATGCCCTCCTCACCGAAAACCCGATTATATTGAACAGAACAAATCCAAAAATATCAACTAAAACAATAGTGGATCCTACCGGCGTACTTGCTACGATAGATACCACTATACCCAACGCGGTGCAAACAACTGAAAAAATAACCGAACATATCGTAACCGCTTTAAAATTTTTGAATACCCGCATGGACGAAATGGCCGGAAATATCACCAATGCAGAAATTAAAAGCGACCCTACCAAATTCATGGCTAAAACAATGATAACCGCAATGACAACGGCTAAAATCAAGTTGTATGCTTTGGTTCTGTTCCCGGTGGCAGCGGCGAAATCCTCATCAAAAGTAACCGCGAATATCTTATTGTAAAACAGCAAAAATATAAGCGTCATCAGTACCGATAAAGCGACGCACAGCCACACCTCAGCTTTTGTCAGCGTAAGAATTGAGGTAGACCCGAACAAAGTGGCGCAAACATCTCCCGAAAGGTTAGCGGATTTAGCGAAAAGGCTCATTATAAGATACCCTACGGCAAGCGTTCCCACCGATATCATCGCAATAGCGGCGTCTCCTTTTATCTTCGCGTTCTGACCGGTGCGCAGTAAAAGAACCGCGCAGATCACCGTAACCGGCAAAACCAAAATAAAGCTATTCGTCAGGTTCATTGCCGTGGCGATCGCCAAAGCCCCGAACGCGACATGCGATAGTCCATCACCAATAAATGAAAACCGCTTTAACACAAGGGTAACGCCCAAAAGCGAAGAGCAAATCGCAATCAAAACACCGACGATCATAGCATATCGCACAAACGGAAATCTGAAATATGCCGAAAGTATGTCCAAAAGTCCCGTTACAACATATCTCGCAGTCATAAGCCGGAAAGGTATGGCAAGTTCATTAAAAATCTCCATCATATATTCTCACCTGCCAACCCAGCGTATATTCGTCCGGTTTCGCTTTCAAGATATTTTCGCATCACCCCAAAAAACAGCGGAGTCCGATCCCCGATATGCAAAATGTGCGAGGCGTATTTTACGGCGGCGGCAATATCATGTGAGATCATGACTATCGTTGTGCCATCGTCATTTAATTTCTTAATATGAAAATACAATTCAGCCGATGCTTTCGGGTCAAGTCCCGCCACAGGTTCATCTAAAAGCAAAAGCTTTTTTGTAGCGCAGAGCGCCCTTGCTAATAGCACCCTTTGCTGCTGGCCTCCCGACAGCTCTCTATAACAGCGATTTGATAAATCTGCAATTCCAAGCTTTTTCATATTCTTATCCGCCATCCGTTTTTCCAAGACGCCATAAAACGGACGAAGACCTAAACGATTCAAACAACCGGAACGCACAACTTCTTTCACTGAAGCCGGAAAATCCTTTTGAACTAGAGTTTGTTGTGGCAAGTAGCCGATCTCTCCTCGTTTTAAGCCATCACCGATCAGGATTTTACCCGATGTCGGGGCTTTTAGTTTTAATAAAGCCTTGATAAGCGTACTTTTGCCGGAACCATTTTCCCCAACGATACAAAGATAATCTCCGGAATTCACATCGAATGAAAGCCCGGAAACCACCGTATTCCCCTCATATCCAAGAATAAGTTCCCGACAGGTAAGTTGCGGCATATTACCCCCCTATTTTAATGCGTTTTTAAGAATATTTAAGTTGCTTTCCACTATTGAAATATAAGTAGCTCCGCTTGCAACGTCTTCGCTTGTAACAGACTGCATTGCGTCCAGAACAAGTATTTGTTGATCCTTCTCCGCCGTGCTGTCTATTATTGTTTGCGCAATTGACTTATTCGCACTTTCAGTCACCATTATGTTTTTAAGGCTGAGTTCATCCATCTTTCCCGCAAGAAATATAATGGTGTCAAAACTGGCCTCGGTCTCCGCCGAACAGCCCGGAAAAGCGGCATAATAATCCAGATCATAATCATCCACGAGATAACGGAACGGAAATCTGTCTCCGAAAAGCAAAGTCCTAATCGGTGCCGCGCTTACCGCCTCGATATAACTCATATCTAAAACATTCAGTTTTTCATTATAATCAAACAGGTTATTTTTATATTCATCCGCGTTAGCGGGATCAAATTCGGATAGCTTATCCGCAATAACAGAACAAAGCGCCTGGGCGTTTCTCAACGACATCCAAACATGCTCGTCGAAAACCTCTTCGTCTTCATGCTCGCCGCCTTCTTCGTGTTCCTCGTCATGATCTTCTTGATCCCCTTCGTGAGAATGGTCATGCTCATCGTCTTCCATTCCCTCACGGATTTCTTCAAGCTTCGCCTTATCCCCTGCGGCTTCAAGCAGACTTATCACTACCATATCAGGATTAGTCGCTTCTTTAAGCGCATCGTCCACCCACTCGTCAGACTCACCTCCAACATGTATAAACAAATCACACTCAGAAATCTTTACTATATCGTCAACCGCCGGCTGAAAACTATGCAGATCTATCCCATTATTTACAAGCAGTGTAAGTTCCGCATCATCCGCTCTTTCTCCAAGAATTTGTCGAACCCAATCATACTGAGGAAAAACCGTACAAACTATTTTTATCTTTTCGGTGTCTGATGGATTTTCATCTTCCACTGGAATTTCTTTTTCAGTTATAACCTCAGAACTCAAAACAGCAGTTTCCTGCACGCATCCGAACAACGCTGTCGTCAAAAATACAAATGCGGCCGTAATGGTGATCAAACGTTTCATAATCAGTGATAACCTCCAATGATGTTAATTTTATCCATATACCTATAGCATTGTTATTCTTAAGGCAATTAACCCTTATTCCTTGCCAAGACAATTATCGCACTTTCCGTATAAAACAGTCTTCATAGCGTTTACTTTAAACGCGTGCTTATCTAGCACATGCTGCTGCAAATCGATTATCGCACAGCATTCAAGATGCAATAATGCGCCGCATCCCTCGCATTTTAAATGTAAATGTTCACAGCAGTCTGCGTTGTTGCCTGTATACTGATAACATGCGCCGGATATACCGTCAGTAGTATATCTGCGCAATTTTCCGCTTACTGTAAGTCTGTCAAGATGCCGGTATATGGTAGTGCGCCCTATTAGGACTTTTTCTTTTTCAAAATGCGAAACGATCTGGGCGGCGGTTACATGTCCGCCCGCAAGCGAAATAATATAGCTAAGAATAGCCTCGCTTTGTTTTGTTTTATAGCTTTCCGGGCGTTTCATGTCGTCACATCCTTTAATCGCAAAATGAAACCATGTCCCATTTTAGCATATTAAAAAAAGAAAGTCAATATGAAATGGCATCCCATATTTATATTTGGTAAATTTTTCAAAATTATTATTATAAATCATTGACATTTTGGGCATTATGCGCTATACTAAGCACAATAATGAACCTTTTTCGTTCCGTTTTCATATACGTTTCTCGTCGGATTTTCGATTATGTTCTTGTTAAAAATTGAGATATAGTATAAACATTACTTTAGGAGGGAAAAAGCACATGAAAAGAGTGCGTTTTGGAAAAACGAATCTTCAAGTCAGCAAGATAGCGTTCGGCGGTATACCTATTCAGCGGGTAGAAACTGAGGAAGCCGTCAAGATTATCCGCGGGGTAATTGATCTCGGCGTAAATTTTATAGACACCGCAAACGCTTACAGCGACAGTGAAAAAAAAATAGGTTTGGCCATTAGGGGCATACAACGCGAAAATATAGTTATTGCGTCAAAATCAACAGCAAAAGACAAAAACACCTTTTTAAAGCACGTCGACCTGTCGCTTAAACAGCTCGGCGTCGATTATGTAGACATACATCAACTTCACAACGTATCGACTGAAAACGACTACAATGCCGTATTTGGAGAAAACGGCGCGTGGGAAGGCCTGCAAGAGGCGATCCGTGCCGGAAAAGTTAGGTTTCCTGCTTTTTCCAGTCACAATATAAGATTAGCAGTCCGGATCATCCGCGAAGGCAAATTTATGGCCGTGCAGCTGCCCTTCAATTACATAGACAATGAAGCGGCGCTTGAAGCCATTCCGCTCGCGAAAAAACTCGACATGGGATTTATTGCCATGAAGCCTTTCGGAGGCGGTCTGTTAAGCGATGCAAATCTGTCGTTAAAATACCTCATGCAATTTGACAGCATAGTGCCCGACCCAGGCATAGAAAAACTTTCTGAAATGGAAGAAATAATGGAAATAGCTGACTCTGGCGCGCCGCTAACAGAATCAGAAGTGCAAAAAATAGAGAAAGCAAAAGCCGAGCTTAGCGGAAGTTGGTGCCACCGTTGTGACTATTGCCAACCCTGTCCCCAAAAAATAGGGATTAGCACCCTTTTAGGCGTTGAAAGCATTATAAAACGTATGCCTTTTTGGCGCGCATCAGCATTCGCGAGCAACGCGGCGGAAGCCGCGCGTAACTGCATATCCTGCCGTTCATGCGTAGCAAAATGTCCATATAATTTAGATATCCCCGCGCTTCTAAAAGAAAAAATAGTCTTATGGGACAAATACGTATCAGAAAACACGTAAACAACGCACACGACAAAACACGCGCATATCAATAGGCGCGTGTTTTGTCGTATACTACTTTTTTAAAAAAGACGCGTAATAATTGTCTAATGTTTGTTTCAGGGGTAATAACTATAGCGCTCTATTTCGATATATCTCTATGCACTATAGCCGGCTTATAATCCAGAGTCTCAAGAAAAGCGGATACTTTCTCGCAAAAGGCAACGCTTCGGTGATGCCCACCTGTGCATCCAACAGCTATGACCAAACGGCTTTTTCCCTCTTTAATATATTCCGGAATGATAAAAGCGAGCATGTCACAAAGCATTTTAAACAATTTTTCCGCTACCGGAAAACACATAACATAATCGACGACAGGCTTGTCCAATCCGGTTTTATCTTTTAACTCTTCAACATAAAAAGGGTTTGGCAGACAGCGCACATCAAAAACTATATCAGCGTCACGTGGGAGACCGTGTTTAAAACCAAACGATACCATACGAACGCTTATAGATTCGCTCAAATTATCCAGACAAAGGTCTAAAACACTTTCTTTCAGTTTTGTGACAGGCATTTGAGTTGTGTCTATATAAAAATCAGCTTTTGCCCTTATCGGCATCAAAATCTCGTCCTCTATCCGCACAGCAAGCTCTATATCACCGTTAGCGTCCCCGTCTAACGGATGCTTGCGACGGGTTTCTTTATATCGTTTTACGATAACATATTGATCGGAGTCAACATATAGGACCTTTACCCCAGCTCCCCCGGCGCGAAGGTCGTCTAGATATTCGTTCAGCCGCAAAAACTCACTGCCTATCCTTATATCAATAACCAACGCTATCTTCTTATGGACGCTGCCATCGCCAAACAACTGCGCAAGCTTTGGCAGCAGCTCTAGCGGAAGGTTATCCATGCAAAAATATCCAATATCCTCCAATGCGTTCAGCGCCGTCGACTTTCCGGACCCCGACAGTCCGGTAACAATAATAAATTCCATTTTAAACACGTGCCGATCTTAATTTTTTTAAAGTCTGTCGCTCGCAACACAAAACCCACAAAATATAATTAAGGCAATACCGCACAGCTCTGGCGCACAAATCACTTGCGTATTTCTCGTCAAACTTCGTTAATTTTGCCTTAAATATCAACGGATATTCGCGTAAAAATTGCCTAGTTTTACGAAAAATCCGGCTGCGTGCTTTTCACGCCAGAACTGTGCGATATTGCCTTAACATATTATTTTTACTTCACATTCAAGCATTATCCCGGTTTTATTATAAACTTCATCTTTAACTATATTTATTAATGATATTACATCGTCAAAACTTGCGTTCCCGGTATTTATTATAAATCCCGAATGCTTTCTGCTAACCTGCGCACCGCCTTCTTCTCTTCCTTTTAACCCACACTCGTCAATAAGCCGAGATGCAAAATCTCCGTTCGGACGTTTAAATGTGCTGCCGGCGCTAGGATATTCGAGCGGTTGTTTATCCCGGCGTTTTTTAAGTATTTTCTCCATCTTTGAGGAAATATCGTCTTTATCACCGTGTTTAAGCTTAAAGCAAAGGTCTAAGATTACGTTTTCGCCGCCCATAAATACGCTGTGTCGGTATGAAAGATCCATTTCGTCAGTAAATATCTCTTTTATAGAACCCGAATAACTGTCAAAAAAACGAGCCGAACGAATAACGTCACGCATTTCACCATCATATGCCCCGGCATTCATGTACAACGCGCCGCCTACTGTGCCGGGTATCCCATAAGCAAACTCAAGCCCGGTCAAAGAATTATCCCTCGCGGCAAGGCAAACTTTCGTGAGAGCCGCTCCTGCATCGCAAATAATCATATCCCCATTTACTGTTATTTCGGAAAAGTCAGACGATATAACCAACACCGCACCGCGCAGCCCTCTGTCGTTTATCAAAAGGTTGCTTCCCTTCCCGATCACATAATAAGGAATATCATGAGTTTTGCAGGCTTTAACCGTTTCCGCCAATGAAGCCTCACAGTTTATTTTAATTAAAACGTCGGAGTTCCCACCTATTTTAAATGATGTGAATTGCGCTAAATTGCAATCAAATATAATTTCCGACCCATATTTTTCAGCAATGCTATTTAAAACAGTAAAATCCATGAACTAAAAATCCTTAAGTCATAATTGATTTAAAAAAGAAGCCCCGATAATGCCGGCATCGTTTCCGAGTTCAGCCACTCCGATTTTCGTAAAGTTACCCGGATCAGCGTAAAACGCCTCCCGTTCAACATATTCGGTCAGCGGCCCAATAATAGCATCCCCTTCGTTGCTTAGCCCGCCGCCTATAAGGACAAGGCCCGGCCGAAAGATGTTCACGATATTCGTTATGCCGCATCCTAAATACTCAATAAAATTGTTAACTAAAATAGAGGCGGCAAGGTCGCCTTTTCGCATGGCATCAAACGCTGTCTTACCGTTAACGTCATCAAAGGTTTTGGCAAATTTCCAAAGTTTTGAGTCAGGATTTTTCTCCATTACCTCTTTTGTCATACGAATAAGTCCGGTTGCCGAACAGTAAGACTCAAAACATCCGCCCCTGCCGCACTTACAGGAAACCCCATCCTTTACAATAACTGTGTGACCCACTTCACTACCCTTGCTGAAAATCTTGCCGTCAATTATAATGCCACAGCCCACACCGGTGCCTAAAGTTATCACAACAGCCGATGTTATTCCCCGCTCTTTAAAGCTTTTGCCAGCACCAGCCAAATACTCACCGTATGCTGCGGCGTTTGCGTCGTTTTCAACAAACACCTTTTTATTAAGCTTTTGTGACAGCATTTTACCAAGAGGAACATTGTTAAAATTCAGATTAGTCGCGTTAAGAACAAAACCGGTTTTGCTGTCCACCATGCCGGGAGTGCCTATGCCTATATTGTTGATCGCGTTAGATTTGCAAAGATTTGTAACCCCCTCGGCTATTGAAGAAGCTATCTCTTCCGGAGAACGCGGCATCGCTGTTTTTATGCTGCTTTTCCCGACTATATTATAGCCGCTGTCAACAACCCCTATTTTAATATTGGTCCCGCCTAAATCAATACCGATATTATACATATTAATTCCCTAATAATTCCAATCTGTGACCGTAGACGAGCCTTCAACGTTCATACCCAGATTGTCAAGCAACTCCTGTGCGGCGTTATATCCCATCTTTTTATGTCGATTGTTCATCGCCGCAACTTCCATTATCACCGCCAAATTCCGCCCGGGTTTTACGGGTATGGTAAGATAAGGGACCTTTACCCCTAAAATCGACATGAAATGGTCGTCTACACCCATGCGATCATATGTTTTTTCGGGGTTCCAAATCTCCATTTCAACGACTAAATCTATCTTTTCGCTGATTTTTATCGAACCCATTCCGTATAGCTGTCTCACGTTGATTATTCCTATTCCGCGCAGCTCTAAAAAGTGCCTTATATTATCGGGCGAACTGCCAACTAAAGTTATGTTTGACGTTTTTCGTATCTCTACGGCATCATCCGCCACCAAACGATGTCCGCGCTTTACCAACTCTATTGCCGCCTCGCTCTTCCCGACTCCGCTTTCCCCCAATATAAGCATGCCCTCGCCATAAACTTCGATAAGCACGCCATGCCTTGTAATTCTGGGAGCCAGCTTTATATTTAAAAGCGCTATAAGCTTAGCCATAAAAGCAGAAGTGCTGTCTTTACCCCTTAAAATCGGAACATCGTATTTTTCGGCCAACTCAAACACTTCGGTGTAGGGATCTATGCCGCTAGTAATGATAAAAGCCGGCGGCTTGGTGGAAAAAAGCCTGTCCAACATTTCGGCGCGCTTTTCTTGATCGTACCTATCCAAAAAAGAAAACTCCGCCTTTCCGGCAATTTGTATCCTCGTATCATCATAATATTCATAAAATCCCGCGAACTGAAGGCCCGGCCGGTTAACATCGTTATTAGAAATCTTAAGCGAAGCTGGATCAAGAGGCGAAAATAACACCTCAAGCTCCATCTCGTCGATTATTGATTTTAAGTCTATGCTGTATTCCTGCGGCATTATACATCCTCCATATGTCATCTAATAATTATCCTTATAATTATACAACATTTAAAAGAGTTTTTCAACTTAAATTTATCAATAATCTTGAAAATTTTAAAAATTTATGATAAAATAAATAAAACCATAGCAACAACACCAGGCAACCCCAAAGTAAGCGCGGAAAACACCGTAAAAAAATTTATGAACAGCGTCATGCCAAGCGCTTTTAAGATAAAAGAGGCGGCAATAAGGCCGGCAACGCCCAGAATCATGTTTAAAACCGCCGCTCTTACAGGATTTTTGTGCTTCATGCTTACGCTTATAAAAAATATGGGTAAAATTGCCGGAAATATCAAAAGTAATTTTTGTTGGACGACATTCCAATCAAACATCGCGATTGGCCTCCTTTATTCTTTCATACGGCGATAACTCGAGTTTCAATTCCTTAGCCCTTTTTAATAGATAGCTATGACGCTTTTCAAGCGCCTTACATTCAAATATCAGCGCTTCTAAAAGGTCGTCGTCATCAGTAAGATTAAGCTTTTCCTCCTGAATTGAAAGCATTTTTTCCACCTCCCCAAGCTCTCTGGAAATCTCAAGGCGCTCTTGACTATCAGAGAAACCAAAAACGGATTTTAAAATTTTAAACATATATCTCACTCCTTGTCCAATGTATATGACAGAGCAAAAAATTTATTACATTTATTGAGGTGAAGAATGAACGCTTCGAAAAGCAAAATCAATGACACACTCTTGGCCGCCGTACTTATTTGCAGTCTATTAAAAGAGGTTCGCCTTACCGAGACCGGGCTTTTAGAAATACTCACCGACGGCGACACAGTGGGACAATTTGTCATTTCTGACGCTCTAAGCCTTATTGAAAAAAAGTCGCTTGCCGCTTTGTCGGACGACGGCGCGTTTTCATTAACCGAAGCGGGGGTAATGATAGTGGATGAGTTTATCGGAAAAATTCCATTTGAAATACGCGAAAAATGCCTTGTCCTCGCTAAACGGATAAGCTCGCTTTCAGAGCTTGATAAATCCGTAAAATGGGAGATCGAAAACCTTGAGCGCGGATGCTATTTTAAACTAAGATTTTTAAACGAGATGGGAGGTAGCGACATAATTGACCTAAAAATATACGCGCCCTCTTATGAGAGCGCGCTGAAAATGCAGGAAAATTTTTTAGAAAAGCCTATCGATGCGTTTGAAAGAATAATGTATATCTTTACAAGAGATTGAAATATATACTTAGATTTTTTGGCGCTTGTTCAATATGAAAATTTGTCATTCGTCACCTCCATAAAACAATTCACCTCAAGCCCATTTTGCTCAAGATAAACAGCGCCCCATCTGTACATAGCCTCTAAAACAGGACGTATACTAATTCCAAGCTCGGATAGGCTATACTCTACTTTAGGCGGCACAATGGGATATATTTTACGTATAACTAAATTATCATTTTCCAATTCCCTAAGCTGTTGGGTCAGCATTTTGGGAGTAGCCTGCGGTATAAGCTTTTTTAGCTCGCCGAATCGGAGCGTTGCGTTAGCCAAATGCCAAAGAATAAGCGATTTATATTTCCCTCCGATCATATCAATCGCCGTGATAACAGGACAGTTGCAGGATATGCAATCATTAAGCATTTTTTGTTTCTCCTTCTCAAACATCTGCGGCAAAGCCGCTTCCAATGTTTTAGCAAGCATCAGCAGTGGAGTGAAAATCCCTCGCCGCCTAAGAGGCGAGGGACACGAACACGGTTATTTAATAAAAATACAGTATAGTTTTAGGTAGTATATTACAAAAAAGTGCGTACTTGTATTAATTGAAATTACTGATATAATTATATCATAAAGACACATATAAGTCAATATGGCAACCGGAAAGGATTATTATATTATGGATACTAAAACAATCAATATTAAAGGCATGTCCTGTGCGTCCTGTGCGGCTGCGTTGGAAAAAAGTTTAAGCAAACTGAACGGGGTTTCAACGGCTTCGGTAAATTTTGCGTCTGAAAAAGCTTTGATCGTCTATGACCCTCGCGTTATACGATTACCGTATCTACGAGAGGCTATAGAAAAAGCCGGCTACGTCATTGCCGAAGAAAAAAAAATTGAAGACAACCAAACCGACAGACGGAAAGAAATAAGAAAAATGTGGACAAAGTTTATCATTTCAGCTGTTTTTACTTTTCCGCTACTATACATTGCCATGGTTCCAATGATAAATTTTTTTAATCTTCCGTTTTCATCAGAGCTTCACCATATAATGGAAAGAAGGCCGCTCACTTACGCGCTTATAGAACTGCTTCTAATAATTCCGGTCATTGGGGCGGGCAATAAGTTTTATACCGCAGGATTTAAAGCTTTTTTGCGTCTTAGCCCCAACATGGACTCGCTTATTGCAATGGGAACGACCGCAGCCGCCCTTTACAGTTTCTATAATGTGTGGCAAATCGCAAAAGGCAATTTAGAAGCTGTAGAGTCGCTATATTTTGAATGCGCCGCAGTGATAATAACGCTTATATTACTTGGAGAAACGCTTGAAACTATCGCAAAAGGCAAAACCGGAGAAGCAATTAAAAAGCTGATGGGGCTAACTCCTAAAACCGCATTTATCATTATCGAAGGAAAAGAAAAAGAGATTCCGGTTGAGGATGTTAAAGTCGGAGATATAATATCAGTAAAGCCCGGTTCTAAAATTCCGGTTGACGGAACCGTAACATACGGGCATACTTCCATTGATGAATCCATGCTTACCGGCGAAAGCATTCCGGTAGACAAAGCCGAGGGAAGCAAAGTATACGCCGCTTCTATCAACACAACCGGAACTATTCAGTTCAGGGCTGAAAAAGTCGGCAGCGTCACCATGCTGGCACAAATAATCAAGCTAGTAGAAGACGCCCAAAGCAGTAAAGCCCCGATCGCTAAACTCGCGGATATTGTTTCGGGATATTTTGTACCGGCGGTTTGTACCGTAGCCTTCGTTGCCGGAATCATATGGTTATTAATTACAGGCGGAGATATAAAACATTCTCTGACCATATTTATTTCCGTGCTCGTTATTGCCTGTCCATGCGCTTTGGGGCTTGCGACCCCCTGCGCCATTATGGTGGGCACGGGAAAAGGCGCTGAAAACGGCATTTTGATCAAAAGCGGCTTGGCGCTTGAAACCACTCATAAAATAAATGCTATTGTGTTTGATAAAACCGGAACCATTACCGAAGGCAGGCCGTCTGTCACAGACGTGATACCCATAGGGGCAATGGAACAGAATTATCTTTTGCGTCTTGCCGCTTCAGCGGAAGCGGGTTCGGAACATCCGCTAGGATTGGCAGTTGTTATGGACGCGCTAAATAAGGGCTTGGAGTTTTTCAGCACACGAGATTTCAATTCGTTGACCGGTCTCGGGATCGAGGCTTATTCCGACGGTAAAAAAATTATCGCCGGAAACCGAAGACTAATGGATGAACGGGGTATTTCTCTCGCAGAATTGGAAGCGGTTTCAAACAAGCTAGCAGATGAAGGAAAAACCCCCATATATGTCGCGGTCGATGGAAAGCCCGCAGGCATAGTAGCCGTGTCTGACATTATAAAACCCTCTAGCAAAAAAGCAATTGAAATTCTCCATAATATGGGAATCGAAGTAAACATGATCACCGGTGACAATAAAAAAACCGCCAACGCTATTGCCGGACAGATCGGCATTGACAGAGTTCTGGCAGATGTGCTGCCCAAAGATAAGGCGGATGAAGTGAAAAAGCTTCAGGCAAGAGGGATAAAAGTCGCCATGGTTGGCGACGGCATCAACGATGCGCCTGCTCTGGCTCAGGCCGATGTAGGCATCGCAATAGGGTCCGGCACTGATGTGGCAATGGAAGCGGCAGATATAGTGCTCATGCGCTCAGATTTATCAGACGTTACAACCGCCATAAATTTAAGCCGCGCTACTATAAAAAATATAAAACAAAATTTGTTTTGGGCATTCGGTTATAACACACTGGGGATTCCCATTGCGGCGTTGGGGCTGCTTAACCCGATGATAGCGGCTGCGGCCATGTGCTTCAGCGATATATCTTTATTATTAAATGTATTGCGATTAAAAAAGTATAAATTATAGTGATTTAACTTATTCTCCCTGCAACGTGCGCGTTGCGGGCGCTGTGCGCGAACAGAGCAATCCTAGCTTAACTTTAAATTTAAAGTTAAACGATTATAAAACACCGTAAGCGGCTTAGCCGCAAATGTTTAAAGCAAAAATAAACGGAGGTTAAAGTATGTCAAATACGACAAAATCAAAATTGCAAAGATTTCTCATCGCCGTCATCGCGTTTCCATTTGCACTGGCAAATGCGGCTTATGCCGCCGATTACACTGTCCGGCAATCACCTATAAATAATCCGCTGAACAAACAGGATCCGGTGTTTTTCTATGGCGACCGAATAGAATATAACGGCCAATCTATCACACTGGGGCCAAAGTCTGTTTATGTTGACGGTTCGCTTTCAAACTCAGACGCCAATTATCCTTATGTTTTTAATTCTTTAAAGGCGGTATATAAAAATCGCTCAAAAGATGCAGCCTCCTATCTGAACAGCGAAACCGTAAAAGCCGCCGGAACTGAAACCGAACCAATAGTCGTATATTTTGCCCCCAATGTATATTGGGTGGACGACCCTGACGACCCCAAATGGCATCCCGCATCCGATCTTACCGGACTAAAACTGGAAACAAACTGGCTGACACTGCGCGGCCTGACTAAAAATGCCGAAAACGTAATAATTTGCGGGAATCGCGGCCAGACGCAAGGAGCCTATGGCAATTGGACAGTATTAGGCGTGCCCGGAACAGGAGATTCAAAGCCCGGCTCTGGTTTTCGCACAGAAAACCTTACTATAGCCAATTATTGCAATGTGGATTTAAAATATGCGCTTGACCCTTCAAAAAACCGTGAAAAGCGCTCAGAGACAATCACTCAAGCTCAGCTTGTAGATTCTAACGAAAACTGGGATAAAGTGTCCGCCTGGAATACAAGATTCATCAGCCGGTTAAATGCCACTTCTTTCGGCGGGCGACAAAATCAGCCAACACGCGCCTATTTTAACGGATGTTATTTTGAGTGCGGCGATGACGCTATACATAACGGCGTTTATGAGAACTGCGAATTCAACTTTTACTCCAAAACCCCGTTTGCAGGAGATTTGGTGGGCACGGTATTTTTGAACTGCCTGTTCAGAATACACGGCGCAAGGGATAACTACGGCTATGCCGATGACAAAATGCAAGCCTTTTGTAAGGTGCAAGGACCGGGAACCATAATAGATAGCCGCTTTATAACGGTAGACAATAACGGCATCGAAGCCCTTGACAACCCAAACGGCATTAAAATAGTCTGGACGCGTACTCCAACGCTGAATTACCGCAATTATCAATATAACGTAACGCTTAACGGCAAGCAGATAATTATGGATGAAAAACGCGCTTATGTATCAGTTCGGCTTGAAAACTATCCCGATTTATTGGCCGCCTTCCGTGTTACGCATAATGGAGAAGTCGTATACAACACTTATAATTTATTACGCGGAAATGACGGTTGGGATCCAAATGGAGTTAAAAACCGTGTCCTAGCTGCTAGCGCTGTCAATAAAAAACCATATTATGCTCTTCCGCAGCGCATGACGGCGTTTCTCTCCGGAGAGCCTGAGCTTGAGACCGGTTCCGGCTCAGTAACCGTAAGTTACGATATCTCAGCAACTGATAAAAACGCCAATGGATCTAACTCCGCCGCCATAGGCAATTCGGGGAGTGTTATCTGGCGGGCATATCTCCCCAATAATGCGGGAAAAATCATCCCTACCGATCTGGTTGTACTTAAACCTGATACCTTCGGTAAAACCGTAACCGTGACGGGAAACAATTTTGGAGAACAGCCTAAGGATGTGATCATTGAAGCTGTTAGCGAAACAGGTCTTCGCGCGGCGGCCGTAGTCAAAGTTACCCCGTCGTGGCTGACCTCTCCCGAATTTATTTCCGAGCCGTCATTTAAAGAACCTCAAAACGGTAAATTGACGATCGTGTATGATTTAAACCTGAAAGATACCGATTCCGGCGTCTTACGGCCAGACCGCTCACTTATCACATGGTATCGCTGTACGGATGCGAAAGGCTCGAACCCTATACCTACAGCAGTTACCAGGCCGGTTAATTCCGAAGATAAGCCTGAACGTGAATATCAGCTTAATAAAGGGGATATAGGCTTCTACATCCTGGCCAAGATACAACCGGCCCATCAGCGATCTAAACCTGAAGAAAGCGACCCGAAGACTATCATTTACTCTAAAAAAATAAGTGACGGCGACATAATAAACGAGAATATGCTTAAAACCGATTTTAAAAACTTTCCGCAAGCCGCACAGCCGGAAATAATTCCGGGATTTTGGACGGTGGACGTTTATCGTCCATATGATATAGGGCGAGAACCTAACCCTGATCAGCCCGCATTAGACGCTCAGGGCAACCCCACTCAATGGCAATGGACACCTGGTGAAAACTCCGACTTTACCGATCCGTGGAATTATTCAACCGGACAAGACGGTGCGCCGGGTTACGGACTGCTCACAGCGCAACGCGGCGCAAGACTGCAATACACTGCCGTCGGCAGTTGCGGAGACATGGAGTTGTCGCTTATTGTAAATCCCGAAAAGAGCGACTCACAAGGCTTTGGCAGCGCTCAAAACCAGTATCTTGACATTGGCATAAAATATGATCCCAAAACCTCGTCCGGTTATTCTTTTCGCATTGAACGTTTTACAAGCAATGCCGATGCCACCTCTGTGTTTCTTGTGGAGCATAAAAACGGCAAAACGCGCAAACTTACCGATAGGATTGTAACCGATGCGTTCCAGTCCGACTGCAATATAACGTTAAAAATTATCGAAAACAAATTCAGCGCAAGCATTAAAACCACTGAAACCCAAAGTCAAGTAAAAAGAGACAAAGGCTATGAAAATGAAGCAAATTTGTTCTATACAATTCCCAAAGAGGATATGTCGGATTTTGGAGGGATACTTATACAACATACCGGCACCGTTTCCCGAGGTAATCGCACCCAGCTAAAAGAACTCGAGGTAAAATGGGATTCCGCATCGAATTCTGATTAATGAATTTTAAG
>JAISVH010000046.1 GCA_031271685.1 Eubacterium sp.
CGTCGCCGCGGATAACATATTAATAGCGCCGGATAATACATTAAAACTAGCTAATTTCGACTATGTCTCGTTTAATGATACCCCTGTGAATGATATAGCCTTGTTGGGGGAACTAATAGGCAAGGTGCGAGGGAAGCATTCAAAGAAGTATAAGTCAATTATTAAAAACTGCGACGGAATATACAAATCTATTGACGATATCCGTACAGACTTATTAAATTTATAGGTAAAGGATTATCCATGCGAAAATCATATTTGGGTGTGTTAATTGTTTTTTGGAGCTTTACTTTTGGCTGGTTATGTTTGGCTTGGTTTTTATCCTCTCAGACCGGTGAAGCCAGCGGCAGGTTAAGCAGCCAACTGGCGGCGGCTATTAGCCGTTTATTTGGGCTTGCTCCCGATAATGTCAACAAAATTGAATCCGTACTGCGTACTGCGGCTCATTTCGGTGTTTTTTGCATATTATCTGTTCTCGCGACCATTTCCTCGACAAAAACGTTTAGAAAACATAATCACGCATGGCTTTGGCCGTTACCGGTAAATATCTCCGTCGCCGTAATTGACGAAATCCGCAAATCTGCTATCCCCGGCAGGCATACCTCTTACGGCGAAGCAATGATTAACGTACTGGGTTGTGTAAGCGGCGCTTTAGCGGTATGGCTGGCGGCGCGGTTTTTAACGAGACGTAAAATTATTTCATAAATGGCAGCGTAGGCGCGGATGCGCCGGACTACATAAAGAAAGCAAGCTTGATAATTGAGTTGGATAATCTGGACGAGGAGGAGCGCAAGATGGCTACCATTTATTAGATAGCGGAGGAATGTTGACCCTCATCTGCTCCGGGAATATCCGGGCGATAAGCTCGGCATACTTGACGTGAAGTTGAAATCGAAATCCGGTAATATTATCAATATAGAAATACAGGTCAAGCCAATGCCCGGTATGAAAAACCGTATAATGTTCTACATCAGGAAACTGATAACGAAACAGATAGGCGACGGCGACAACTACGAAGAAATTAAAAAGGTTATTAGCATAGCGATTCTGAATTATGACTTTATAGAGCGCAGCGCAAACTATCATCACAGCTTCGTGCTGTATGACGTTGAGAACCAAGTGGTTTTTAATGACGACTTGGAAATCCATACGCTTGAATTGTCAAAGCTGGGCGAAGCGGACGGCACGTAGTTATGGGATTGGCTGAAATTTATAGACGCGGAAACGGAGGAGGAATTGACCGTGGTAGCAGAAAGAAGCCCGCAAATGAAAAAGGCCGTTGCGCGGCTCATGGAACTCTCCGCCAACGAGCGAAACCGGCTGTTGTATGAGGCGAGGGAGAAAGAACAGAGGGATAACCGCGCGAGGGAGCGCGGGGCGAGGCAAGATGAAAGAGTTGCTATCGCAAAAAACGCGCTTAAAAAGAAAATGTCGCTAGATGATATTACAGATATTACGGGTTTGAGCCGTGACGAAGTTGAAAGCCTATGCGGTGAGTTTTAATAGGCAAAAGCAATATGCAAACGCGCCGGACAGCGCGAAACGCGCTATAGCGGAAAAGCAGCGGAGCGCGAGAGAGAACGCTTTCGCGTCCTCCTTTAAGCCGCCTGTCGGCGTCTGCTTCTGCGGCTTGCGCCGCCAAAAAATAAAAAACCGGCAGAGAAAATATCCTCACCGCGTGTCGTGACCGCGAGTGGTTCGCGTGCGCTCGGCGGTACGCTCCAGCGCGTTCCGGTTGAACCGAGCAGACGTTCTACATTGTCCCTCGCCTTAATTAACTCCGTCCGTTGGCCAACTAACTTTTATAACCGTCTCGGTGTTTTTCTCTACGATCAAAGCATCGATACGCAGCGGTTCCGTATTTAAGTAATGTTCCTACTCGAAGGTCAACTCGTCAAGGTAATCCCTTAAGTCTGCTTGTAGCGCGATAAAATATGCTGTATGGTAATCATGCTTGCCCTGCTGTTCCAAATTATCACCTGCCTTATCTGAATATTACGCTCCCAATTCAATTAAAATTAATTAAAGTTTATCTCTAACAATATAAAAAGTCAAAAAAATGTCTCCCGGTTTACCCGGAAAGGCGTATTTACACCGATATATCCACCGCGAAGCTTTCGTTAGACGCTTACATATAATGCAATGTGGCTGCCGGAATTTTTTTAGGCGGTCTTTTCCGCTAATATCCATTAGGCGGATTCCCCAAATACATTCTGTCCGATTCAATATTATCCCCTTCGGCTAATATAATCACATCATAAATCAAAAACAATACTAAGTCATATGACTCATTGTTAAACATTTGATATATCCTATATTCGTCTTTGTATGTACTTCCGTCATCAACCAAATACTCGTAATCGATTTGTTTAACTGCGGTAGAAAGGTAAGATGCAAATACTATTGCGAATGAATCGCCTATCAAAAGTATTTTTTTATTTTCTTGTTCTTCGGCATTTATATACCGCACATATGTTTCGATTGAGTTTGTATCCAGACCGCCACTTGAATTCAAATCCGCATAGCCAAAGTCTTTATTGTCTTCGTTCTTTAATTTTGGAATAAAAACGTCAACAAAGTTGCCGGTTGCATAACCTATTGTTGCGTTTTCAGTTATCGTCTTTTCTGTGACTTCATAATTTGTTAAAAACTTTGGGTGCAAGGCTATAATATCCTCTCTTTCTCTAGTCAGGCGTCTCGACATAGAGCCCACAAATGTTTTTGAAAATGAAATACGCTCATATTCCTGCGGGTTCCATGTTTTGCAATCCAGCTTAAACCCGTAAGTATTATTTAAGTATTCACCTGTTTTTCCATATGCCCACAAAGCGCCATCAACATTCCAATGATGGTCCCCCCAATAGAAATTTTCCGCGTAATCTGCAAAATCCCTTGTCATCTCCACGCGTAAATCAAGTGTATCGACGCCGTTATCATTAAGCATCGCCATAAAACGTGCGCTGTCCTCCAATACCGTTACCGTATCGCTGACAAGCGGCGGTAAATCCGAGTTGTCTCTCATGGCGTTAGGTACTCTCACAAAAAGGAAAGGTATATTCTTATTTTCAAGGTATCTGTTGAGTTCAATTATAACTTCCGCGCGTTCATCTAATAAAGGCGGGTTTGAAATTTTTTCTTGTATGAGTCGTCCATCTTTTAATGTGATTACACCGTTTACTTTTGTCCTGTCTGTTATTTTTAGGTATGGAGTCTGTATACTTGTTAACAAGCTTGAAAGAGCATCTGGGAAGTTAAAATAGTCCTCAATAGTTGCTAATATATTGCTTTTGTTTTTACTAAATCTTTCTATGAAATCTGCCTTGATAATTGTATTTGCCAGATTCCCAATGAATAATACGCATAACATTAATATAGCTGTTATCGAGCATATTTTACCTATAAGTTTTTGCATATATATCACCTCAAAAATTAAAGTAAATAAAAGGATTATAATTACTTAAATTAATAAGCGCTATTGAAAGCGCCATGATAGCAGCCAAGTATCCCCACATGGAAATTGCCTTAATACCAGAATAGCAGTTTATGTTTATTCTTTTTACAATAGGGAAACAGCAAATTATCCCAATTACCCATGTAAACCAATATTCATCCATTAGCCAATATGTGTCGTTCGCTATCATTGCGTTCCCCGACAAACCAAATAGAGAAAGTAGGTACTCTAAAGCATATTTCCCTTCCGGCGCACGGAAAAGCACCCAGCCAATAAGGATAAAAAACAACATATAAAAGTTCCCAATCACAGGAATTTTCTCAATCCATTTACCGAAACTAGTTACTTTTTCAAAGGCAATCAAAAAAAAGAACATTATCCCC
>JAISVH010000074.1 GCA_031271685.1 Eubacterium sp.
CAAATTTAATGTAAAACGACTATAGTCCGCCGCCTAATAGGCTAGGGACATGAACGCGGTTTCCTGTATGTCCAAGTTTATTCGGGTTTAACCGTTTTTATTTTGCTCGTATTCTTCATTGATCTTTTGAAGCATGACATTGAACGATTCAAGATGCGACCAAGAGTATTTTGCCCCGATAGTCTCAATGGCTCCTTCTAATTTGCGATCAAACTTGCAGAGATCATCAGCAGTTTCAGGCTTTATGGTTATGTAATAGATCCTTTTATCGGTTTTACTTTGACACCTTTCAATCAGCCCCTGCTTTAAAAGTTCATTAATCTTTACCGCCACCGCTGATTTGGAGACATTTAAGGCTTTGGATATATATCCGGCCGTACAATTTTTGGTCCACATGATCACATTAAGATAAAGCAAGCTGTTATATGTGATATACGCGCCGCTTTCGCAGTCACTCATTTTTTTAAGTTCGTTAAGACTTTTTCTATAATAAAATCTATTTAGTTCCTCTAACAGACCCATGTTCCCCTCCAAAAAATATACAGAAAACATATTACTCCTGCGCCAAACGTAGGAGTAATATTTAAAAATACGCTTATTACGCCGTGGATATAATCGCGGTTATGCGCCAAAAGGCACTAAAATCCAACTCTTAAAGTTGTTTTTATTTTACTTGCAAAAGTTGTATTATTAAAATCAACCTTCTTGTGTTCCCGCACCGCAGTGTTTTTAAACGGCGGGAAAAAACGCTGACAACCTTAAGACTATGTAGCAAAGTAAGGCCTCCTTCGGCGGCACGCGGCGCACGCCGCGTCTTAAAAACGCATTTAGCGTTTTTAAAATGGCAGTTATAACTTGTACACCGAAGTTATTCGGCATTGCCTAAAAAAGATTTAATGTTTATAAGGAAGTAAATAATTTATGGAAAGTAAAATCAGTATGGAGATAGGCGGCCGCGTGCGCCGTCAGCGCGAGATGTTGGGAATATCACGTGAAAGACTTGCTTTATATCTTGATGTTTCGCCAAAGTTTATCGCTGACATTGAGCTTGGAATAAAAGGTATGTCTTTGACTACCCTTATGAAAATGTCAAGTGCATTAAAACTTTCGACAGATTATATATTATTTGGGAAAAGCGAAAAAACGGACTTAGAGCCGCTTTTAAAAGCATTTTCTTTATGTACGAAAGAAAAAATACAATACGCCGAAGAACTTTTAAAATTATTCTTAAAAGCTATAGCTAACTAAAAAGTTGATTAACTGCGGCGAAACACGGCAACACTCCCATATTACGATAAAAGCCCCGAATAAATTAGTTTTAAACATCTGTGGCTTTATCTCGAAGCGCCGTTTTAATCGGCGAGCTTAAGCGTGGAATTCACTTCCGTGTTTACACAATTTGCTATAATTCGGGGCTGAAGTTTAAAATATTAATCCGCAGAAACGCAAACGTTTCGCTGCAGTTTAATATAAAAGACTCACTTCGCATCCGGGCGATAACCGCGCGAATTAAGGCTTATATGCTGAGGCAGGCCGCTGACCATAAATGGTGTTAGCTCGGATTGAACCAACGGACTGGCATATCGTATAAAGTCGCTTGTAACAAAATCTTTGGTGCTATTTATCCAGTTAAGCGGCACCTTTTTTTCTATATTGGCAATTTCTCCTACATCAACAATCCCGGCAGTACATATGTATGGATCACTGGATTCTCGCTTTAGTATTATTACTTTTGCGGTTTCTCCCTCAAGAGCCGCCTTAACCGCAGCGCCGCCTACCTGATACGCTTCGGTAATGTCCACGCGCGATACCATATGCGAAGCACAGCGCTGAATAGTGCTAAGTTCGATGGAGCGCGCCTTACATTTCATGCGGCGCATAAGGGTTTCCGCAAGGTAACGCGCGGTGCCGGTAAGCATTTTATGGCCAAAGGCATCGGTTATGCTTATATCGGAGGCAAGTTCTGAAACATATCTGCCGTCTTCGATTTTTAACCCTTCGGAAACTACAACCACTAATGGCTTACGCTCAAGTATTTTTATAGATTTTTCAATAAATTCATCAATATTTATGCTATATTCAGGCAAAAATATAAGGTCAGGCCCTTCACAGTCGGAGCCTATTGAAAGCGCGGCGGCGCCGGTGAGCCATCCGGCGTTGCGGCCCATTACCTCCACTATTGTGGCATTTTTTAGATCATAGGCACGCCCGTCAAGGATAATCTCTTTCGTTACAGAAGCTATAAATTTTGCGGCGCTGCCGTAACCCGGCGTATGATCGGTTATTGCCAAGTCGTTGTCGATAGTTTTGGGCACACCGATAAACCTTATGGGGCTGCCTATTTTTTCGCCATAAGCGCTTAGCTTCATGGTTGTGTCCATTGAGTCGTTTCCGCCGATATAGAAAAAATAACCGATATCCAATTCATCGAGAATTTCAAATATTTTTGAGAAAACCGTTTCATTTTCGTCAATATTTGGCAGTTTATATCTACAAGAGCCTAGAAAGCTTGCAGGGGTGCGCTTTAAGAGTTCGATGTCGATTTCTTCAACGATATAGTCAGACATGTTTATGTATTTGCGATCTAGAAGGCCCTGTATGCCGTTTATCATGCCATAAACCTCGTCTACGCCGCGATTGATTGCCGACTCAAAAACGCCGGCTAAACTTGAGTTGATAACTGAGGTAGGACCGCCGGACTGACCAACTATTGCGTTGTTTTTCATATGGATACCCCTTTTCAATAGTATTTTTTTCGATTAATTTTCAGGTAGATTTACTTAAAACATCTGCGGCAGAGTCGCTTCCGATGTTTTCTAGTAAATTAAATATAGCGTGGGATTAAAAATCATCCGCCGCCTAAGAGGCAGGGATACGCAGTTATAATATAATTATAGAAAGACAACCTGTTTTTGTCAAGAAAATTTTTTCAAACATCTGCGGCGAATCCGATTCCGGTGTTTTATAATCCTTTAAATTTAATAAATTTAAAGTTAAACGACTATAACAAGCGTCAGTGAGGGATTGAAAACCACCCGCTGCCTAAGAAACGCGGTTATACTTTACTGTTTTATAAAAGAAGAGACAACAGACGGCTCATACACTGACAAAAAGTCCATGAGTTCTGACGACGTTAAAGGTTTGCTTAATAGATAGCCCTGAAGATAATTTATATTAAAGGAGTTTAAAAGCCCAAGCTGCTCAGCATTTTCCACCCTTTTTACACAAACTCCGCCCGGTATGGTTTTTGAGAGCTTTATCACCGTTTCAAGCAGAATTTCGTCGTAATCGTCAAAGACGTTAGTAAACAATGAAAAATCTGTTTTTACCATATTTACATATGAGTATTTTAACAATTTTGGAGCGACAAAATCACGGCCAAAGCTGTCTATTATTATTTTTACACCGATTTCTTTAAGTTTTGCTATTACAGGTATGATATTGTCTCTTGTGTTCATCAACGTTCTTTCGGATATTTCGACATAAAGATATTCTCCGGACAGTCCGCTTTTACGTAACGCCTCTTTGACCATGGATATGATTGCCCCCGATTGCAGTTCGCGCACGGTGATATTAACGCTTATCGAAAAATCCGGGTCTATATGTTTTTGCATTTCCTTGCAAAACTCACAGGCGGAAGTTATGACCCATTTATCCAAACGGATGTCAAACCCTATATTTTCAGCTAATCTAACTATATTTATAGGCCCAAGCGTATTGTTTTCCCCGCTCCAGTTAACAAACACCTCAAATGGACCGTAATTGCCGGTTTTAAGACTTATAACCGGCTGATACCTAAGGCTGAATCCGTTCATATGGTTATTAATGTCCATCCTTAGTTTTTCCGCAAAAAAATAGTCAACGCTCGCTGGCTTTTCAAATTCTTTTGAATAAAAAGCATAGCTATTAACCCCATATTCAATAGAGCGGTACATTGACAGGGACGCCGCCCTGTATATTTCTTCGTTGTTTTTTCCGTTTTGGGGGTATAGGGTTACTCCTATCCCCGCCTCGAGATAGTGCTCGTTACCGTCCTGCTCCCAAGGTCTTTTAAAGCGGATAAGTAGCATTTCAGAAAATTTTTTGGCGGCTAAGGCATCGGCGTTGGAAAGCAAAACCGTTATAATGTTCCCCGAAAATCGATAAATTTTAATCGCCTCAACAGGCATAGAGGCAATATAATCAGTAACGCTTTTTATCAGCATGTCAGTATAGGAATGTCCGAAAAGTTCGTTAAAAGTCCTAAGATTGGTAACTTTTATATATACTACCGACCCTTCTTTTTGGGATATAAACTCTTCTCTTAAATCTATGTCAAGCTTAGCCCGATTGGGAACGTTTAAAGTCGGGTCATGGTAAGCCAGATAAGTCGCTTGACGCGAAGTCTCCTCAAGCATTTGATCTGTTTTGTATTTTAGCAGAAGAGAAGATAATATTTGCGAGATTCTTATTAGTATTTTTACTTCCTGCGTGGTAGGTATGCGTTCAGAACCAAGCAAAGAGTAGGTGACAATCCCGCCTCGCCCTCCTTCCCCGCTTAAGTTTGCCGCGACATAATGACTAACGCCGAATTTATTAAACTCGTGTTTAAAGCCGCTTGGATAGTAATAGTCGGTGAAATCAAGGCGCTCTAATGTTATCGGGATATCATTATAGCTTATCTTTGGTTTTAGATCGCTTTTGAAGTCGCCGTTAGCCATCCATTTAAAAAGTTCATAGAACATTTTTTCCTTTGAGTCTTCTTCAAAAATACTGATAGAGTCAACTTTTACATAGTTTCCGACAATTTTAAATACAGTGTTTATAATGTCGCTTGTGTTTTTGTTTCCGAAACTTTCGTTATAAACGCTGTTTATCAACATCTGCTGTTCTACGTTTTCGCTGAGCATTTTATTTGTATGTTGCGAATTGGTCATTTCTTTATACAGTAAAACCAAAGAATTGACAACTCTTGAGAGAGTCAGCGACATAACATCCAACAATTGTTCATGCTTGTCTATTATCTCTTTCTTATACGCGCCGATAATCCATTTGGCAATCACCATACGGTTTACGCGTATATTAGCCTCTTTTAAAAATGGAAATTTATTAATATTGAAAGAAGCTTCTTTAGAATTAGGCGTGCACAAAAGCTTTCCGTCGGCGTCAAAAATCGCGGAATAAATGCCGGCTCCAAATTTAAAAGGCATTTGAAGCTGCTCAAGATATTCGCGGTTGACAAGATCACAAATCTTTGGCTCGCCGGAATCGGGTAATATGAATCCCCAGCCTGAGACATCACTGATTGCCTTGTCAATATACTTTGACACTTCTATCATAATACCGTCAAGATGGGTCCTAGTAGAAAGGATGTCTTTAAAATTTTGGGCACAAATCAAAAACCGGCGAATTTCCCCATCGAAATTTATCCGAAAATGAGTATAAAGCTCAGACGTGTTGCCGCTGGCAACTCCACGAATTTCTTCGGTAAGCTCGGGAAGATCTTCGGCAATGCAAAGCCATTCAAGCGGTATTCTGATAGACTTTTCATTTACGATAGAAATATGAACGGTTAAATCCTTCATAGATTCTATCCTTATCCTTAAAAACTTACTTTTTTGTATCAACAATTTATATTCTTCCAAAAAATGCACCGCCTCTAGCATTTCGATATGTAACGCTTGGTTAATTATACTATATTTTTTTATGAAATACAATAACATTTGTATATTTTATTCAAATTTGTGAAAAGTAGACAATTTTAATATGCTTTGGTTGTAAAAAAGCCCCGTAAAATAATCATATGCAAAAAGTGGACGAACTAGTACTTTATTTTAAAATTATAGCAAATTGCTTAAACATGAAATCTAATTCCATGCTGGCCACGTCAGCGGCGGGTGATTTTCAATCCTATCGCTAATTTACTATAATGCTTGTTAAAACGCCGTAAGCGGCTCCGCCGCAGATGTTTGAATTGTTGTATTGCGTTTTTTTCTATTAAATGTTATAATAAAATAATTACATAATATAATAAGGACGAGATGATGAAAAAATGGTCTTTAAATAATGAAAATTTAGCACATGTTTCATCGCTTTGCGATGAAACGCGTTTAAGCCGCCTTGTTTGCACAACATTAATCGGCAGGGGCATTTTAAACAAAAAAGACGCGGATTTGTTTTTGCCGGAACAGCCTTTATCCGATCCTTATCTCATCAAGGACATGGATAAAGCGGTAGAAATCATTGAAACGTCTCTTGAGATCGGCGAAAAGATAATGATTTTCGGCGACTATGACTGCGACGGAGTAGCAAGTACCGTTATGTTGTTCAATTATCTTTCGGCGCTTGGTGGCGAGGTAGATTGGTATATACCATCTCGCAATGATGGATACGGTATGAGCGAGGCGTCAGTTCGAGAGCTGGCAAAAAAAGAAATAGGACTTATAATTACCGTGGATAACGGGATTTCGGCTTATACAGAAATAGAGCTTGCTAAAAAACTTGGAATGAAAGTTATTATTACCGACCATCACAAAATGCCTGAGAAGCTTCCTTCCGCAGACGCGGTAATAAATCCGCACCGTGCCGACGACGAGTCAAATTTTAAAGAGCTTGCGGGTTGCGGGGTAGTGCTAAAGCTTATAATGGCTTTAGAACATGAAAATGAACAGGCTTTTGAACAGTTTGCCGATTTTGCCGCCATAGGCACGGTGGCTGATATAGTTCCACTTTGCAGCGAAAATAGAACCATAGTAAAGCAGGGGATTTCCAGTATAAACGATACCGATAATATTGGTCTGCGCATGTTACTAAAGGCAAGCGGAGCGGCGGGACGACAGATTTCATCGACTTCTCTCGCTTTTACCCTGGCTCCTAGAATCAATGTGGCCGGACGTTTAGATCACGCCGAAAAATCGGTGGATTTGTTTTTAAGCGAGAGTTACGGCCCTGCTGAGAGCAAAGCGATATTGCTTTGTGAGCTGAATGAAAAACGTCAGAAAATAGAAAATGATATCGTTGTTGCGGCGGAAAACTATCTTTCCGTCAATTCTGAAAGTTTTTTTGAACGGATACTAATCGTTTCCGGCAAGGGATGGCATCCAGGGGTTATAGGGATAGTAAGTTCGCGTCTTTTGCAGAAATATGATAAACCTTCTGTTGTAATATCCGTTGACGGTGAAATAGCCAGGGGGAGCGCCCGCAGCATCGATGGCTTTTCAATATATGACGCGTTAAAATCATGTGCGAAACTGCTGACAAAATTCGGCGGGCATACAAAGGCCGCAGGATTTACAATGAGCTCTTCTGACTTGCCGGAGTTCTGCAAACTGCTTTATGCCTATGCAAAGAATAATTTCTGTGAAATGCCTAAAATACCGCTTTTTATAGATAAAGAGCTTTCTCCCGAGGACATAAATATTTGCGCGATTTCAGAGCTTTCCCTTCTTGAGCCATATGGAGAAGGCAATCCACAGCCGCTGTTTCTTATGAAAAAGTGCCTAATAATTTCAAAAAAGCCGCTTAAAGAAGGTAAATTCCTTTCTTTTACCGTGAGTTTTTCGGGAACAAACCAGGTAATACTTAATTTCAAAACATCATATAATGAATTTTGGTATGAGGAAGGCGATATGGTTGATATTGTCGTATCACTGGGAATAAATGAATATAACGGCGCAAAAAACATTCAAATTTTGGCAAAGGACGTGAGAAGACACGGATTTTTACAGGAACAATTTTTTGCCGCTTCAGACACGTTTGAAAAATTTCGCCGCGGGGAAGAAATCGACCAAAGACTCTATAAAAGAATAATGCCGGAATTAAAACACATAAAAGCGGTGTATGATATGCTTAAAACCAACAGCATTATTATGGCAACGGCAGATTTGGCGTTAAAGATGGGAATAAATTATTGTATGTTTTCGATCATACTTGACGTTTTAAGTGAGCTTAACCTTATTAAGTGCGACAGACTAAACAACAGTGCGGAGGTTTTGCCGTCGTCAGGCAAAGCCGATCTATCAAAATCGAAGTGGATAGCAAGACTTAAAGAGCAATGCGCGGGCAGACTTGCAGTTAATTAGCTTGGACAATACCAAAAGCAACAAAACAAAAACTTTTTATCAAACGGTTTTTGTAGTTTATTTTAAGGTAATACCGAATAGTTCTCGCGTGCAAAGCGCACAGTCGGATTTTTCGTAAAACTAGGCAATTTTGCCGAGAATATTTGTTGATATTTAAGGCGCGATTAACTAAGTTTGGCAAGAAATACGAAAGTGATTTGTGCGTCAAGCCGTTAAGCGTGAGTTGCGCAGTGTTGACTTAAAGCCGATTTGCGCCGTGTCCGCTAAACGGTAATGGGGATAAAAGACTATGGAGCACAAAGCAGTGAAATTAGAATTATTAATGAAAAAAATATCCGACAGCGGCCGAAATTATGACACACTTAAAATAAGGGAGGCATATAAAGTGGCCGAAAGGGCGCACGACGGACAATTGCGCCGCTCGGGAGAACTTTATATTACTCATCCGGCGGCGGTGGCCGACATCCTGCTTGATTTGGGAATGGACAGCGTTACTATCTGTTCAGCTCTTTTGCACGATGTAGTGGAGGATACCGATATACCTCTCGAAACTATCCGCCGGCAATTCGGAGCGGATGTTGCCATGCTTGTTGACGGTGTGACCGAAATCGGTAAGATCCCGCTTAACTCTAAAGAGGAGACCCAAGCGGAAAACATAAGAAAAATACTGCTAGCTATGTCGCATGATATCCGAGTTATGATTATTAAACTGGCTGACCGGCTTCATAATATGCGCACGCTTGGATTTCGCGAAGAAGATAAGCAGCGTTCAACCAGCTCTGAAACCATGAATTTTTATGCCCCCATAGCGCACCGTTTGGGCATGAATGATATAAAAGAAGAGATGGAAGAGCTTGCGCTTAAGCATCTTGATCCTTTCGGCTATGATAATATTGAAAAGCAGCTTTCTTTGCAGGAGAACGAAAGAGAATCTTTTATAAGTACTATCAAAGAACGCATTATGGAGCGTATTTCCTTTATTTCACCGTCTCCAATAATAGAGGGACGAGTTAAAGGGGTATACAGCATATATAAAAAAGTTTATATCGACGGAAAAGATATGGGGGAAATATACGATATTTTTGCCGTAAGGATAATACTGCAAACGATTGCCGAATGTTATACCGTTTTGGGAATCATACACGACATGTTCAGACCCATTCCATATCGCTTGAAGGATTATATTGCCACTCCAAAGCCAAACCTCTATCGATCCCTGCACACCACCGTTATCGCTAGAGAAGGCGTTCCGTTCGAGGTTCAGATACGAACGGCCGATATGCATCACACTGCGCTTTATGGTGTCGCGGCACATTGGAAATATAAAGCGGGGATATCGGGCAAGACGTTAGGCGAAAACCGACTAGAATGGATACACCATATTTTAGAGCAACAGCAGGAGGCTGACGATGTTGAGCAGATCGCCGAAGCGGTGCGCATTGACCTTGCCTCGGATGAAGTGCTCGTTTTTACGCCAAAGGGAGACGTTGTTTCTTTGCCTATGGGTTCGACCGTCATAGATTTCGCGTATTCCATACACACCCAAGTCGGAAACAAGATGACCGGTGCTAAGGTGGGAGGGCGTATGGTAAAATTTGACCACAAGCTTAAAACCGGAGAGATAATTGAGATAATAACTACCGGCTCGGAAAATTATGGACCAAATCTTAACTGGGTGGAAATAGCGAAAACCACCGAGGCCAAGGCAAAAATTCGCGCCTGGCATAAACGCGAAAACCGGGAGAAAAATATTAATTCTGGCAAAAAGGCTTTGAATCTTGAATTTAAAAAGTACCATATCCCGTGGAATCATAATTTTGTAAAAGAGATTGCCGCTCGCCAACGGTTTGAGGAAGTAGACGATTTTTATGCCGCAATAGGGTATGGCGGAGTATCATTATCAAAAATTATGCAGCGGGTAAAATATGAGCATGAAAAAGCGCACAAAAATATAGGCGACAGGCTGACCGATGTTGCATTTGCACGCAACATTCTTAAAAAACAGTCCGGCGGAGTAACAGTGGAAGGCGAAATCAAAAACTGCAGCGTTAAATACGCACAGTGCTGTAACCCGTTGCCCGGCGATGAAATTATAGGTTTTGTTACTCTGGGGGGGCACGGGATATCGATCCATAAAGTTGACTGCCATAATGTTTTAAGCAATATGAAAAGGGATATCCCCGCTGAGCGTTGGGTAGGAGTGTCATGGAACCAAACAGGAAATTCTGACAACGGAGGTTTTTATCGTGTAACGGTAGATATTATAGCCGAAGACAGAAAGTCTCTGATCGCGGACATCACCACCCTAATATCTGAAAACAAGCTTAGCATAACCGAAATAAACGCTCATTTTTTAAAGAACGGCAATGCCAACGTAATAGTCACTTTTGAAGTAGCGGGTGTGGAGCAGCTTAACGGAATGACCTCCAAAATAAAAAAACTAGAAGGAGTAATGTCGGCTGAAAGAACTGGAAAACAGTAGATATGGCCGGAAATTTAGAAAAATTTATATGTGGATGCAAAAATATATTTCAAGCGCTTATGAAACTAATACTTACTGCTTGATTTCTGAAAAAAATAACGCGGTAATAATTGATCCCGCTGAAATTGATATGGGCGTGATACGCGAGCTTAACGAGAAAGGCGCAGTAATCAGAAAAATATTGCTAACCCACGGGCATTTTGATCACACAAAATCCTGCGCCGAAATCGTTAGAATGACCGGCGCTAAAGTTTTTGTGCATGCATCCGACGAAGCTAAGCTTGCCGATATAGACTTAGCCATGGGCTCAAAGTTGGATAAAAAAAACTTTGAGCCGATTTTAAAATATCAAGTCGTGACGGAAGGCGATATAATAGAAATTGATGAATTTAGGTTTTATGTAATGCATACTCCTGGACATACCGCCGGCAGCGTTATCTATAGATTTAAAGATATTTTATTTACGGGCGACACTATTTTTAAAGAAACAATAGGAGCCACTAATGACAGGTCTTCTGACTTGCAAGCGCTTTTTAACTCGGTGGAGAGGATCAAAGCTTTAGACTGTGATTTTCAAATTTTACCCGGTCACGGACCGGAAACTACTCTTTATTATGAAAAGAAAAACAATTTCTATTTCACCAATAATTGGCTTATAGTTGATTAATTTAGAAAATATCAAAAATAATAATGCGAAAGATTTCAAACATCTGCGGAGAATCCTCTTCCAATATTTTAACAAACGTTAGCGGGGGATTTTTAATCCCCCCTCCGCCTAAGATACGGGGGACATAAACGCAATTCGATATATTTCCCTTGCAAAATTTTCAATTAATATTTTTAATTCCCTTTCAAATAATAAAATCAGCATAGCGTTTCGTTGCGGTTTAGTATTATGGTTTTTGCTCTTAAATAAGTATTAAAACGCTATGTTTTATGAAAGGGGACAATGATGAAAAAGACTTTAATAGCTATAATAGCGTCTGTTTTTTCCACACTTATAATGAGTATGGCTTCATCCGCCACCGGTAACGGCGTGGTAATTGGCGCGGATGACACGGCTCGGGGCATTGAAGAAAACTCTGAAGAGATTGTAAACGGTGCGGCAGATACCGCTGAAGATATCGTGGGTCCCGGCAAGAACAACTCAATAAATGGCAAAGACGGGATCGTTGAACCCGAAACCCCAAAAAGGGTAAAGGGCGTTAGTGATCCGCAAAACCCTTCAACCGGTATCGCAGCCATACCTTTTGCCATGACTTTAGGCTCAATAGGTGTGGCCGCAATTGCGGCTATGTCAGGTAAACGCAGATAGCTAAATTTTTGCGGCGAATTGCGTTTTTATGAAAACGTTCAAATCCAATGGCAAAATACTGCGTTTTGTGCGGTGTCGGCTTATTAATAAAGCCTTAAGCGCATTTTTAAAAGCTTTAATGCTATATTTAAAGTTTTTTAGAATTCTTAATGGACTTTTTTGAAAAAAATCTATTATAAAAAGGTTTTAAAGAATGGCATCGCGCTTTACGCGGTATTCAAACATCTGCGGCGGGGCCGATTTCAGTGTTTTATAATCGTTTAACTTTAAATTTAAAGTTAAAGGACTATATTGCAATTGTCAATTTTTTTATATAGAAGCACGGTCATAAATATCATTATAAGCAGCAACAGCACAACAAAAAACGGGAATATGCCGTAACTCAGCTTTGATCCCAAAATTCCAAATAAAGGCGGTATAAAAGTCGTCCCCGTATATGCGCATGCCATCTGAACGCCTATCATAGACTGAGAGTATCGGACTCCAAAATTAATCGGGGTTTCATGTATTAAGCTGGGATAAATCGGAGCGCAACCGAGACCTAACAAAAAGAATCCCGTAAAAAGAAGATTGACTTTAATAGGTAAGAATAAAACAACTGCGCCCGCTCCAATCAGGATTTGTCCAATTTGAACCATTCGTTTATGGCAAAGTTTAATTGATAAGAAACCGGATAACAGCCTGCCAAACGTTATACCAAAATAGTAAAGGGAAATCCAACTGGCAGCGGTTATCGCGGATACCCCGCGAACAGTGACAAGATAACTGCTTCCCCACAATCCAATCGTCATTTCTATCCCGCAGTAACAAAAGAAAACAGTTAACACTTGTTTTGCACCGGGTAACATTATAAGTTTGCGAATAGGCAGTACTTGCGGTACAGATATTTCATCAACGCTCTCGGATGATTTTATTCTTTTCCAAAGCGGCAGAGATAGAAATAGAATCGCTGTTAAAATGAACTGTATTATGCCGATTATCCTGTATCCGGCGTTCCAAGATTGTGTCTGCACTAAACCGTACGACATTATGAAAGGACCGATTGAAGCGCCGACCCCCCAAAAACAATGCAGCCAACTCATGTGGTTCGCTTTATAATGCAGCGCCACAAAATTATTAAGCGCCGCATCTACCACACCGGCTCCCAATCCTAGCGGAACGGAAAAAAGGCACAATAAGGCGAAACTATTAGAAATAGATATACAAATAAGTGAGGCGGCCGTTATGGCAACGCTTAAAAATGTTACCGCTCCGGCACCTAAGCGATTTATAACACGCCCGCTTAACAAACCGGAAATGATGGTTCCTCCTGAAATGATCATTGAAACTATCCCCGCACTGAAAATGGAAACACCCAAATCGCCATACATAGAAGGCCATGCGCTGCCAAGCAGCGAATCAGGCAGCCCTAAACTTATAAATGACAGATAAATTATAATCAGCAATAAAAACATTTTGTACCTCACCACATAGATTCATCTGCGGCGTAGCCGCTCCAGTGCTTTATATTCGTTATAGTAAATTAACGCCTAAGAAGAGGAGGACATAAACGCGGTTATATTCCCTTTTATAACCATGAAATTATAGTGCTATCTTTGCTATATAAAAAATTAAGCCGCCCTTTTTGGGCGGCTTGCTCATTGTCATTGCCGGAATACCATTTATGTTGCTTTACAAAGGGGTAAGTATTATCGGGTTATTAACACTGAACAATTTTCGAGAGACACAAATAAAGTATTAGGCTCTCTGCTTCGCGAAACACTCGCTGCAATATACCGGCCTGTCGTCACGCGGCTTGAAAGGCACCTTAGCCTCACCGCCACAATCGGCGCATACTGCTATAAATGTTTCCTTGTTTCTTGCGGCGCTTTTCTTCGCGTCACGGCAGTCTTTGCATCTCTGCGGCTCGTTTACAAAGCCTTTTTCCGCATAGAATTCCTGTTCCCCTGCAGTGAAAACAAATTCATTACCGCAGTCTTTACAAATTAGGGTCTTGTCTTCGTACATTTGATAATACCTCGCAATTTTTTTCCGACCTCGGACGGATTTTCACCGACACCTTTGTAAAACAACGCTCTTAATATTAAGCTACTGGGTCATGTTTCTCAATCCCTCACGGAGCTTTTGTCTGGCCCTTGACAGAGAGTTATCAACCGACTTTACACTAATTCCTAGGCTTCTCGAAATCTGTTTATAAGAGCAAGCGCCCAAATAAAGAGTCATCACCTGAAGCTCACGCTTTGAAAGACGGGCAGCCAACATATCCCTTATTTCGGATTCCTTTTCTTTTTCAATTACCAACTCCTCTGGAGGAAGAACATTAGCCGCAATACTGCCCAAATCAAAAGTCTCGGCCCTTATAGGAGCATTTGACGCGGCAATAACAGCAGACTTCATTTTATTGATTACGCACACGCCGGCATAAGTTTTAAACGATCCCTTATCGTGACAATAGGTGCGAAGCGCTGAAAGAAGCCCCAAAAATCCGTCAGAAACAAGATCTTCACGATCTATGGTTTTGCTTTTCATAAGATTCGCTTTTATCTCGATCATACGAATATAGCGTGAGATAATTACTGAATTAAGCCGCATCGCTTCCGTCTCGTCCTCTGAACTTCGCGCAGCTACAATAAGAGCCTCGTCGTTGAAACTATAAGGGTCAAATATTTTATGCAAAAATATCACCAACTTACATTGTATCATTCAACCGTTGAATTGTCAACTACCTTATAAAAATTTGTTAAATTAACCATAAAAGCCATTATTAATTGAACAAATCATACAATTATTCACTATACTTCAGTCTTCCGGCCTTGTATAGGTCATTCCCTTCAGAGTCTATCGCCACTATAAGCGGGAAATTTTCAAAATAAAGCCGTTTTATACTCTCGCACCCAAGTTCGGGAAAAGCTATCACCTCAACCGATTTTACGCACTGCGCCGCAAGCGCGCCGGCTCCGCCGACGGCGGCAAAATAAACGGCTTTGTTTCGCACTATGGCTTCTATTACCGAAGAGCTGCGCTCGCCTTTCCCGATAGTCGCCGCCAACCCGAAATCCAGTAATTTTGGCGTAAACTTATCCATCCTTCCCGATGTAGTGGGGCCGCACGACCCGATTGGAAGATTAGCCGGGGTTTCGGTAGGCCCCGCATAATAAATTACCGAGTCTTTCAGCTCAAAAGGTAAAGGTCGGTCTTTTTCAATCAGGCAAGTCAACAACCTATGCGCCTCATCGCGCGCGGTATAAACATATCCAAAAAGAGATACTCTATCTCCCGCTTTAAGATTTTCCGCTTTTTTTCGGATATCCACCGATCTAAGCATCACTTTATAAGTTCCTCATAAAAATCAAATTTATAATCCATATCACCCGAATCTTCCGTTTTAACGGCAAATTCAGAATTTTTATCATTTGAGACGCCTTGTTCTCCTGTAAAACCCAAATTTTCAAGCGTTCCGCCGTCATTTGGACTACAGTAGACTCCTCCGTTTGGATTTACCAGAAACAGATCGTCAGATAAATCAGCTCCCTTTTCGAATTTAAGCGGATTTTCAGGTAAAAAATCGTTTCCTTTTTCGAGCTTATGCGATTCAAGCGGAGGCAAATCCTTACCCTTATTGACTGTATTCGATTCAAGCGGAGATAAATTTTCATCCTTGTTAATAATCATTGAATTATCTTTAGCGGGATCATTGGCGTTAAAATCATTAGGAATGCGGCCAAAGATATCCTCAAATTCGTTTGTCCCGCTTAAATTATCGCTATTATTTTGAAAATCCAAACCATAACCATTGATGTTTTCGTCCGTTGATTTAACAGAGCAGCCATTCTCATTTTTATAATCATCAACAGCATCGGAGGCAAGTTCCATTTGAGAAACCTCTGTCAGGCCCCCGCCAGATTTAAGGCGATCCAATTCTTGCTGAAGCAGGTCACATTTTTTTTGAGATGATTCAATGGCGGTTTTTGCTAAAGCGAGCTGATCGTTCATTTTAGCAAGCCGTCCTTCATAGCTAGATGTAATTTCAGCAATGGACTCTTGAACATGTTCCAAGCGTTCAACTTCGGCCTGAAATTCCTCCACTTTCTTTAACAAATCATTGTTTTTCTTTTTTAAAACGGATATATACATATTAACTTCAGATTTTTTAAAGCCCATCATCTCTGTGCCGAAAGCAGTTTTTTCAAAAGTCGAATCGCTCGATAATTTTTTAATCGCGTCTTTTGATACAGCCATTTACTCGCCCTCCATAAATATCAATACCTATCATTTTTGATTATATCACTATTTTACTTTTTTTTCAAGGGAATTTATTAAAATTAAGGCAATACGGTTATTTTGGACGATAAAGGTTATAATGTTAGGGATTACGTTCATGTCCCCCTCCTTTAAAGCATCGGGTTCCATGCTGATACTTGTTAAAACAACGGAAGCGACTTAGCCGCAGATGTTCTAAAAAAATGCAAAAAAGACCTTGAAAAATTAAGTTATTTGTTGTATACTTTATTTAGAGTTTATGAAAGGAACAAAGATAATGGAAATAGATAAGACAATCGCTTTTTCCGTGCACGACGAACGGGAAAACGAAATGAAAGAAATACTAACTACAGTATATGAAGCTTTGCGTGAAAAAGGCTATAATCCAATAAACCAGCTTGTCGGATACAGATTGTCCGAAGACCCAACCTATATTACAACTTATAATAACGCGCGCAGCCTAATAAGGCATATAGACCGCGACGAGTTGTTGCAGATGCTGGTTAAAAGCTATCTGGTCGGATAGACTTAAGGCAATATCGCACAGCTCTGGGGTACAAAGCACGCAGTAGGATTTTTCGTAAAACTAGGCAATTTTGCCGCGAATATCCGTTGGTATTTAAGGCAAAATTAACGAAGTTTGGCGAAAAATACGCAAGTGATTTGTGCGCCAAGCCGTTAAGCGTGAGTTGTGCGGTGTTGCCTTAAATATGTTTTTATTTTCTAAAATTTTCAAGTTATAAAAACTGTAAATAAAACAATAATATTGTTGACGGCAAAATTCGTCAAAATCGAACGGTAAAGGACTTAAAATATGAAAATAAAATCTATAATTATTTGCGCCGTTTTGGCTATTGTGCTATGCCTTGCCGGCTGTAGAGACGCCAACGGCAAAAAATTAACTCCGACAGGGGCCGCGTCATCAACTAGGAGTTCTGCGGCAACCATTGATCCAGCTGTAACAACAACAGTAATCGAAAACATTAACGGCACTACGGCAGTCGAGGGTAATCCCCCGACTGCCGAAACAATATATGGCTTAGGCGTTTCAGCAACGGATATTTCGGTAATTTCAGAAGTTGACGTTTCGTCAAGGACACCGACAATGACATCGGAAACGAATTCGGAAATATTTCCGGCTATAGCGTTTTCTATCCCCACTAACAATAACATAGATAAAATAGACAACAAAAAAATTGGTTGGGGCTTAGGACCTGACAGGAATTCTTCAGGCCGACCGCTCGATGCGGAGGCGGCTAATGAAAAATATCAAATATATAACGCTCGCTTTATTGAAAAAGACGAAAATAAAATATACCTAACTTTTGACGAAGGCTATGAAAACGGATTTACCCCGTCAATACTCGACACACTGAAAGAAAAAAAAGTAAAGGCTACGTTTTTTGTCACATACGATTACTGCAAAAATCATCCTGAACTCGTCAAACGAATGGCGAACGAAGGCCATACGGTTGGAAATCACTCATACAGCCATCCTTCGTTTCCGGATTGCGAACCCGGTAAAGTGAATGACGAAATTACTATGCTGCATGACTACGTCAATAAGAATTTTGGAATAAAAATGAATGTGATTCGTTTTCCTATGGGTGAGTTTTCTGACCGAACTTTGGCTATTGCCGATAATCTGGGTTATAAAAGTATTTTTTGGTCTTTTGCCTATATGGATTGGGATGTAAACAATCAGCCAAGCCCGCTGGAAGCGTATAAAAAGATAACCGATTCAACTCATCCAGGAGCTATAGTGCTGCTGCACGCAGTATCAAGCGCCAACACGGCCTGTTTGGGTAAAGTTATCGATTATTGGCATGGCAGCGGATATAAAATAGTCGCCTATTAGGGGGCGTTTGCGGTAATAGGCGGCATCCCTAAGCAGCTTCTAACTAGTTCTTAAATTTATTCCTCAAGATTATAATAAACATAATGGCAATAAGTCCCCCTAAAACACATGCGGCCGCATAAAGCGGGGCTTCACCGTTATCTTCTTTTTCAGAATTTTTGATTATTGGAAATATAGACTGCACACTGACAGCATCGGTTTCGGGCTGAACTTCGGGAGATTTGTAAACTGGTTTCGCTTCAATTTCAGACGGGTCAGCCCCGGACTTTGAAGGGGCAAAGCTATCCGGAACATCGAAATATTTGCGAGATTGCGCACTATCCACGCGGTGATCTTGTGAAAAAGCCAAGGGAGAAATATCAAAATATTTTATTGCCGTAATGCCTTTTTTGTATCTTCCGTTTTCATAACGGTTGGAACTGTCCCAGCAAGGATCGGTATACACCCAACGATTTTCCTTTTCATACCAAAACGCGACCCACTCGTGCACCACGGTCACATATGGCAGATCCTGATAATCGCACACCGCCCCATTAGACCCGCTTAACGTCATTACTCCGCCCTTAAGGTTTAACGTCTCCAGGCCTATGGATTCAAGCAACGCAGCGTAAAGCCCGGCAAATCCGCCGCATATTGAACGACGAGAGGCAAGAGTTCCCTTTAGAGAGACATTCGCTTCTGTTATAATTCCACGGCTTGCGTCAATATCATAATAAATATTTTCCGATACCCAATTTGAAAGAGCCCTAGCCTTTTGATAGTCATCGGTAAGCCCATAAGTAACGCTATCGGATATACGGCGAACTTCTTCGAGTGTTCTTTCGATTTCTTTGATATCCGGATTTTCATCGGTATAAACGGCGGTAATTTCCGAAGTCAGCACAACGCCGTTAAACATAGCTTTCGCGCTTTTTTCGGAAAGTCCGTTATCTCCGAAAAACCACCCGCCATTATACTCGACCCGATAAGTTGCTATACTATCGTTGGCAAATGAAATAACTATTTTTGCAAAATCACCGGCAGGCGTGCCTGAAAGCGCGGCGGTAAAGCTTCCGTCTGACTTTATATTAAGGCTTTTCTTATAACCTACCATATTTGAACCGGAAAAATAAATATCTTTTGGAATGGTGTTTAAATATTTACCTTCAATATTTATAATGTTATCTAGAATGGTAAACTTTGAGTAGTTTTCCCTGTCAAGCGAGGTAAAAAGAATATTAGAGCGACCCAGAGAGCTTTGATATTCTTTATAGCTTTCGGGTCTTTGCGCTGCCGACGCGGGGATTAAAAGCGAAAATTGTATAAGCGCTATTAAAATTCCTATAACTTTATACGACATCATTTTTTGTCAGGACCTCCGGAAAATTTTTCTTTTAGCTTTTGCAAGGCACGCTTTTCAATCCTTGAAACATATGAACGGGAAATACCAAGTTTTGCCGCGACCTCTCGCTGAGTCATTGACTTGCAGGGCGGACTGCATTCATAGGAAAGGCCGTATCTCATACAGACTATTTGGCGCTCACGATTGTCGAGCGCTTCTTTAATATTATTGTACAATTTTTGTGAATTAATAATTAAATCTACCTCATCGGCCACGCATGTAGGATCTCTAAACAGATCGGCTAAAAATAACTGGTTGCCGTCTTTATCCACGTCCACCGAATCATATATATATACTTCAGTCGATTGGCGCTTAGTTTTACGAAAATGCATTTTTATCTGATTATCAATGCACTTGCTTGCGTAGGTGCTGAAGGATATTTGCTTGGTTGCATCAAAGGTGCGAGCGGCGTTTATAAGCCCGATGGTGCCGATTGAAATTAAGTCCTCCTGATCTTTTGAGTCGCCATAATTTCGCCTGACAATAAAAGCGACCAACCTGAGGTTATGCTCAATCAGCCTGTTGCGGGCAGTTTCGTCGCCAGACATGATCAGATCCAGCAGTTCACGCTCTTCTTTTTTAGTTAGCTGACGTGGGAAAGTCCCCCCATATTCAAGATGAAGCGCAAAATACAACAGATTTTGCATGGTAAGCTGAATTAGTGTCGAAAGCATGGCAAAGTTCGTCCTTCTATGTAATATTATGATAATATTACAATATATGCTATGCTTCTTGTCTATAATTCTGATTAAAATATTTTGTTTTTTATTATTTTTCTTACCACTATAAGCGCCACAATAGCGCTTAAAATCCCCACTCCTAAGTTGCTGACCAACATAACGACACCAACGCTTTCACTTCCGAGATCGGTAAAATTCTGTAAAAACCAAAGCAAGGGTATCCTAAAAATAAACACCCGAGAAACATTGACCAAAAGACTCAGCTTAGTCAAGCCGAAGCCATACAACAATGCAAGCGACGCGGCGTTTATCCCGAGCGCTATAGCAGCGAACGACTCATAACCATAGACGCTTTTTATAAGCAGCCTGAATCGCTCATTCCCACCCGCGAAAAGCGAGCTGATAAAATCGAGCTGCCACATGGTCAATCCAAAATATATTGCGCCTATGATAATGTTTATGACAAATATTTTTTTAAATACTTCTATCGCACGGAATTTATTTCCGGCGCCGCGGTTTTGGCTTATAAGCGCGACTCCAGCCTCTTGAAACCCACCGCTAGCGCCGGCCGATATGCCGCAGATGTTGTTTGATACACTAAGAGCGCCAACTGTATTGTCTTTATAAGCCGCACTCATTCCGTTCACTATTACCTTGCCTGCAGAGAACACCATTTTTTCTATTATTACGGGTATAGATTTTATTAACGTTATGCCGGCCGTCGCGCGGTCAAATTTTATTGCGGAAAAAGAAAAGCCAAACGCATTGTCGCGTCCTCGCATATTTATTAATGCGAATACTAAAAATACTGCTTGTGATATAACGGTAGCGAAAGCTATGGTTACAACTCCACCGTTCAAAAGATAGACAAATCCGGCGTTAAATGATAACTTTATCAAGCTGGTAACGATGTTTATGACTAATATGCGCTTGACGTTGCCTCGCGCCCTCTCTATCGAGAGATAAACATAATTAAAGAAATTAAGAACCGTTCCGAACAGCTCTACCCTAAAAAAATTATTACCCTCAACTATAAGTTCATCAGGTGTGCCAGATAATTTTAAAATCAATTCCGAGCAAGGTATGCAAATAAACAGCGTTAGAATGCCGATTCCTGCGCAGAGAGCGTAAACGCTGCTTACCCTCTGTTTTACCAGTTTTAATTTGCCGGCTCCGTAGGCTTCGCTCACCTTCATGGTGGTTCCGATAGCAAGTCCTCCTCCGAGCGCCGAAATAACCATCGTTATCTGCTGTATTATAGCAACCGTCGATACCGCACCCGCGTCAATATGTGCCGCTATAGCGTTATCTATAAGCTTGAACGCCATCATAAGGCTTTGATACAGCGCCAGAGGGAGACCGACCTGAAGCGTGACTTTCCAAAGATTGCCGTTAAGCGCTAAATCGCGGTAGCGTTTGTCTTTTTCAGTGAGGTTTGCTTTGATTTCAGGCATCGATGTATTTGTGCCTTTCTACAACTTATTTTTTCAAACATCTGCGGCAAAGCCGCTTACGGTGTTTTAACAAGCATTATAGCAAATTAACTATAGCGGGGGATTGAAAATCAAACGTCGCTGACGTATAGCCGTTTAACTTTAAATTTGATAAATTAAATTTAAATGATTATAACCCGCCGCCTAAGATGCGGGGGGACATAAACGCGATTATAGAAAATTGCGTTTTTATAGGAACGAATCCCATAAAAACGCTCGCCGTCCAACAACTAAATTAGCTGCTGTAAAAAACCAAAACATTTAGAAACCAAAATAGTTTTTTGTATTGTAATAAGATATATCCGACACTATTTTAGATAATTTTGACATATCATCCGGATATTCGCCGTTTTCTACCCATTCGCCGATAAGATTGCACAAAATTCTCCTGAAATACTCGTGGCGCGGATATGAAAGAAAGCTTCTTGAATCGGTTAGCATACCGACGAATCCCGCAAGAAAGCCTTCGTTTGCGAGCGAAATCATCTGTTCGCGCATTCCGGAGTTGTGGTCATTGAACCACCAAGCCGATCCGTGCTGTATTTTGTTAACGCAGCTTCCGTCCTGAAAGCATCCGGCGATAGTGTCTATAGCCGCGTTATCGTTTGGGTTAAGACTGTAAATAATAGTTTTAGGCAATGCCCTTTCTTTTGAAAGCGAACCCAAAAAATCAGCCATAAGTGATGACGGCGCGTAATTATTTATACAGTCATAGCCTGTATCCGGCCCTAAAATCTCAAATTGCAGCGGATTATTATTGCGTTTGCAACCATAATGGAGCTGCATTACCCACCCCATTTTACTGTATTCGCGCGCGCAGAAAAGCATAAAAGCAGTTTTATATCGTCTTATTTCAAGCTCGCTAATCTCTCCTCCTTTTAATCGCTTAGTTAAAATCTCGTTTATTTCTTCGTCGGAGGCCGGGAGGTAATCAACATACTCCAGCGCATGGTCTGAAACGCAGCAGCCCATAGAAGCAAAAAATTCCATTCGATTTTTAACTGCTGATTTAAGATCGCCAAGGTTTTTAATGTCTATCCCGCTTTTTTCTGAGAGTTTTTCTATATAATCGATAAATTCAGGATTTTCGGCGTTCATGATCTTATCGGGCCGCCATGCAGGCAAAACTCTTACATCAAAGCTTTTGTCCTCGGCGATAGACTTATGCCATTCAAGAGTGTCCACAGGGTCGTCGGTAGTGCAAATAACCCGAACATTGCTTTTTTTAATAAGATTTTTTACCGACATATCGGGGGATTTAAGCTTATCGTTGCAAAGGCTCCAAACCTCTTCCGCGGTTTCGCCGGACAGTACGCCGTGATAACCGAAATAACGCTGAAGCTCAAGGTGCGTCCAATGAAAAACGGGATTGCCTATGCACCGCGAGATGGTCTCGGCATATTTTTGAAATTTTTCACGGTCAGAGCCATCCCCGGTTATGTATTTTTCATCCACCCCAGCCGCGCGCATCAGGCGCCACTTGTAATGATCTCCGCCCAACCAAACAGACGTGATATTTTCGAATTTTTTGTCGTTTGCGATTTCGGCAGGATTGATGTGACAGTGGTAGTCAATGATCGGTAAGGTTTTTGCACAGCCGTGAAACAATTTTACGGCCACGTCGGTGTTAAGCATAAAATTTTCGTTCATGAATTCTTTCATATGACGCCTCCTAAATATCTTTTATTTTTATAATACATATGTTTTAACAAGCGTTATAGTAAATTAAGGCAACACCGCATGATATTTTGCATTATTATTTTTTGTGTTTTATAAGTTAATTAACTAATAGTCAGCATGTAACCCGCCGACTAAGAGACGGGGGCATAAACACGATTATATTATACACCATTTATTATATTATACAACCTTGTCTCAGTTAAATCAATAGAGTTTGTTAAAATTTAATAAAATTTTTTTTATTTTTTAGCTATAATACTTGACTTAGTTAAAAACAAGTAGTATAATATATCACAGGTGTATGTAAAAAATAACCAGTATTTGTTGCCATGAATATTAAAAATTGTTTATTTAAGCAATTCCCATTAAATTCTCGGGAGGTTAACAGTGACAAATATAGCAAATATGAATATCGAAAAGAGAAATTACCCGATCAAGGCCGTCCAGTTCGGCGAGGGTAATTTTCTACGTGGCTTTGTAGACTACATGATCGACATACTCAACGAAAAAAAACGTTGGGACGGAAGCGTTACGCTTCTTCAACCAATAGAGTTTGGCAGTCTTGACCATTTTAAAACGCAAAACTGCCTTTATACGGTATTTTTAAGAGGACTGGAAAGCGGCACCGAAAAGATTGAAAAGCGTGTGATCACCTGTTGCAACGAGGCAGTCTCATGCATTAAGGATTATGAGCGATATGCTGCTTTAGCAAAGCTAGACACACTAAGATTCGTCATCTCAAACACGACTGAAGCCGGAATAGTATACGACGGTTCCTGCCTGCTTTCCGACCGCCCTCCAAAGTCATATCCGGCAAAACTTGCAAAGTTTTTATATGAACGTTATACATATTTTAACGGTGATATAAACAAGGGGATTATTGTTCTGCCCGTTGAGCTTATTGACGACAACGGCATTGAACTTAAAAGAATAGTAAAGCTTCACGTATACGACTGGAAATTAGGAGATGAGTTTGAGTCATGGTTGGACCGCGCCTGCGTATTTGCTTCGACTTTGGTTGACCGTATCGTTACCGGTTATCCAAAAGAAGAAGCCGAGGTTTTTGCCGAGCTTGGCTATGAAGATAAACTGTTGGTGACGGGAGAGCCTTTTGCCCTTTGGGTGATTGAGGCAGATCGTGACATAAGCGATGAAATCCCGTTTGACAAGGCGGGATTGCCGGTTATATTCACCGATAATCAAAAGCCGTATAAGCAACGCAAAGTGCGAATCCTTAACGGAGCTCACACCAGTTTTGTGTTGGCATCTTTTCTTGCCGGAAATGATTTTGTTGGTCAGTCTATGGACGACGAGCTGATTTTCAAATTCATGCGCGACACTATATTTGATGAAGTTATTCCCACTTTAGACCTCCCCAAAGAAGATCTTATAGAATTTGCCAACGCAGTTATCGATAGGTTTAAAAACCCCTTTATCAAGCATGCGCTGCTTTCTATTTCACTGAATAGCATATCAAAATGGCGTGCGCGGTGTTTGCCGAGTCTTATGGTTTATCTTGAGCGGAAAGGCGAATTACCTGCTCATTTGACGTTTTCACTGGCGGCTAATATCGCTTTCTATAACGGCAACGAAATAAAAGACGGTATTTTGATCGGCAACCGAAATGGCGAACCATATAACATTCAAGACGATAAAGCGGTTCTTGAATTTTTCGCAAAAAACTCAAGCCTTTCTTCACGAGAGATTGCGGAGCTGTTTTTAGGGAATGAAGAGTTTTTTGGCGAGGATTTAAATCGTTTGCCAGGTCTCACTGATAAGGTAACAGATTGTTTGTCTGAAATACGCTCAAATGGTATGCGGACGGCATTGGAAAAATATTTTAAATGAGTTATAGGTTAGAAATCAGGAGTCGTTATGTCCACCTCAGCAATGGTTAAAATATTTTTATAGCAAGCTTATTTTTAAGGCAACACCGCACAATTCACGCTTAACGGCTTGGTGCATAAATCACTTGCGGATTTTGCACGCCAGAACTTTGCGGTATTGCCTTAACAGTACAAAAAGCTACGCAAAACCGATTCAAACATACTCGATGGAGCTGCTTTCGGTGTTCTAACAAGCGTCAGCTGACGTAGTCGACATGGAACCCTTCGGGGACATGAATGCGGTTATAACGCTTACAAGCTTTAAGGTTTGCTCGATTGTCGGCGGTTTTTCTTACGTTAACAGTCGTGTGACTATTGTTAGATCAGCCTTTTGCGTCGTTTTTCAGAATGTTTTATGAAATAGGTTTGCTATAGCTCATTATTGATGACTCCTAACTACTAACTAATTCAAACATCTGCGGCGTAGCCGCTTCAAGTGTTTTAACAAACGTTAGCGGGGGATTGAAAATCACCTGCCACTGACGTATAATCCGCCGCCTAAGGGTCTGGGGGTCATGGACGCGGTTGTGTATTAGGGAGTTTGATTATGAAGGTTATTAAAATTAACGGCGGAGATAATGTCGTTGTTGCCGCAGAGCCTATCCCAAAGGACACGGTGATTACGGTTGACGGCTTGAAAGTCAAAGTCTTAGGAGATATACCCGCCGGCCATAAAATAGCGGTTGAAAATATATCCGTTGGCGCAAATGTTATAAAATACGGCGAGCGTATAGGATTTGCCGGCAAAGATATAAAAATTGGCGATTGGGTGCATGTACATAACTTAAAAACCACCCTAAGCGGAAAGATCGAATATTCATATGACCCAGTGAAAATAAAAGAAACATCCCGATCTCCGGCAGTTTTTAAAGGATTTTTGCGCGAAAACGGCAGTGTTGGGGTTCGTAATGAAATTTGGATCATTCCAACGGTCGGGTGTGTTAACGGCATAGCCGAAACGCTTCAAAAATTTGGGGAAGCCGAATCTGTCAAAAAGGCTGATATTGACGCCGCCGTGGCTTTTCCTCATCCTTACGGGTGTTCACAGTTGGGATATGACCAGGAAACGACCCGTGTTATTTTGGCGGATCTTATCAATCACCCCAATGCCGGCGCCGTGTTGGTTGTGGGATTAGGCTGTGAAAACAGCGGCGTTAATGTACTAAAAGACTATATCGGCCAATATAATCCCGATAGAGTAAAGTTTTTAATAACTCAGGATTTTGATGATGAAATTGCCGAAGGAAAAAAGCTTTTAGTCGAGCTTATTGAATATGCTTCTAAAGCTGAACGCACGGAGATTTCCGCTTCTAAGCTTATAATCGGACTTAAGTGCGGCGGCTCCGACGGATTTTCGGGCATAACCGCCAACCCCACTGTAGGTGCGTTTTCGGATCTATTGGTTTCAATGGGAGGAACCACCATACTTACAGAGGTTCCCGAAATGTTTGGCGCAGAACAAATTTTAATGAACCGCGCTAAAAATGAAAAAATCTATGGCCAAATAGTTGATTTGATAAACGACTTTAAAGAATATTATGAAAAATCGGGGATGCCGATTTATGAAAACCCATCGCCCGGAAATAAAGACGGCGGCATTTCCACGCTTGAAGATAAATCGCTTGGATGTACCCAAAAATCGGGCAGTTCTCCGGTTTGCGGAGTGTTGGGTTATGGAGATAAAGCGAGTGATTCCGGGCTTAACCTGCTTAGCGCTCCTGGCAACGACCTTGTTGCGGCTACCGCTTTAGCCGCGTCCGGAGCACAAATTGTGCTATTCACTACCGGACGAGGCACTCCTTTCGCTTCACCGGTGCCTACAGTGAAAATTTCAAGCAATACCGCTCTTTTTAAAAGAAAATCCGGTTGGATCGATTTTAATGCCGGTTATGCCGTAGACGGGACTAAAACAATAGATGAGCTTGGCGCTGACTTGCTTGAGTTTGTTCTGAAAATTGCAAACGGAAAATCGGTGAAAAGCGAGGAAATGGGACTACACGATATGGCTATATTTAAAACCGGGGTGACTTTGTAATAAAATCACGGTTATCAGGCTACCTACAGGATTGCTAAACCGGCGACAATCATGCATTTCCGCAGTATTACTGCGGTTTGCTCAACCTTAGGCACCTTTGTTGTGTTTGCCTGATCTTGATTCTTTTTAAAACGATGATATTTTAAAATATGATCCAGCGATAAGGTTATTTAAATATTCAAACATCTGCGGCGGAACCTCTTCCGGTGTTTTAACAAACGTCAGCGGGGATTGAAAATCACCCGCCGTTGACGTATAGCAAATTAACTCGAAAACAAGCAAAATTAATTTCAGCAAAACCGCATGGTATTTTGCAGTAAATCCGCTTGTGCAGATTAACTGCAACTTTCGTGTTATTATCCTTGATATTTTCTAAGTTAATTACCTATAAATCAGTTTAATTATCCGCGTAAGCGGAGTTTTGCAATATATTAAAGTAAAGGAGAGTAAAATGACAATTATTGAAGAAATTTCAAAAATAGGAATAGTTCCAGTTATAGCGTTGGAAGACGCTAAAGACGCCAAACCTCTGGCGAAATCCCTTTGCGACGGAGGTCTTCCCTGTGCCGAGGTAACTTTTAGGACTGCCGCAGCTGAAGAGAGCATAAAAATCATGACTTCAGAATTTCCACAGATGTTGGTGGGCGCCGGCACGGTTCTTACTACAGAGCAGGTTGACCGGGCGGTGAAAGCGGGCGCTAAATTTATCGTCAGCCCGGGACTTAATCCTAAAATCGTAAAATATTGCTTAGATAAGGGTGTTGCTGTCGCGCCCGGATGCGCTAACCCTTCTGACGTTGAGCAGGCGATAGAATTAGGCCTGAAAACAGTAAAATTCTTTCCGGCCGAGCAGGCGGGAGGACTTAGTATGATAAAAGCTATGGCCGCGCCTTACACGCAAATGACTTTTATGCCTACCGGAGGGATCAATGCAAAAAATCTTTTGGATTATCTTAACTTTAATAAAATTTTAGCTTGTGGCGGTAGCTGGATGGTATCAAAAGATATGATATCCGCCGGTGAGTTCGACAAGATAACCGCTCTTACCCGCGAAGCGGTTGACCTTATGTTGGGCTTTAATCTTGCGCATGTGGGGATAAATGAGATAGACCCCGAAAATGCGCTTTCTGCGGCTGTAAACTTTGAAAACCTATTTGGATTTTCTAAAAAAGACGGTAATTCTTCTGTTTTTGCAGGAAAATATGTCGAGGTCATGAAATCGCCTTATCTCGGCAAAAACGGACATTTGGCCATCGGCACTAATTTTATAGATCGCGCTGTATATCATCTTGAAAAACGCGGTGTTAAATTTGATAAAAGCACTGAGAAAAGAGATCCAAAAGGCGCTTTAAAAGCTGTTTATCTTGAGAATGAGATAGGCGGATTTGCTATTCATCTCGTTCAGAAATAGTTTTAGAAGAACGAAAAGCAAGCATTTAAAAATCTGCGGCGGAGCCGCTTCCTATGTTTTATAATCGTTTAACTTAAAATTTAATAAATTTTAAGTTAAACGGGTATAACAAGCGTCAGCGATGATTGAAAATCACCCGCCGCTGATGTATAGTAAATCGACTTGAAAATGAACACGTGACGACGAACACGTGTATAAAAAATATAAAGAGGTAAGATTAATATGAAAAAAGTTATAACTTTTGGCGAAATTATGTTAAGACTGGCACCCGAAGGGTATTACCGCTTCACTCAGGCGGAAAAATTCGGCGCCACATACGGCGGCGGCGAGGCAAATGTTGCGGTATCACTCGCCAACTACGGTTACGACGTTAAATTTGTTACAAAACTCCCTAAACACGAAATTGGTCAGGCAGCTATAAATTCGCTTAGAAAATATGGCGTTGATACAAGTTTTATCGCACGAGGCGGTGATAGGGTCGGCATATACTTTCTAGAAAAAGGCGCAAGCCAAAGACCTTCAAAGGTTATTTATGACCGTGCGGGATCCTCTATTGCAACGGCTACCTCTGCTGATTTTGATTGGGATAAGATTTTTGACGGAGTTGATTGGTTCCATTTTACCGGCATTACACCCGCATTAGGAGACGGAATAGCCGCTATTTGTCTCGAGGCTTGTAAAAAAGCAAAGGAAAAGGGAGTTACTATAAGCTGTGACTTAAATTATCGCAACAAGCTTTGGAGCAAAGAAAAAGCCGGAAAGGTAATGGGAGAGATCTGTCAGTTTGTTGATGTTTGTATCGCCAACGAAGAAGACGCGGGCGACGTGTTTGCAATTAAAGCAAAGAATACCGATGTTACTAAAGGCGAAGTAAACCACGATGGTTATAAAGACGTTGCAAAGCAATTGGCTGATCGCTTTAATTTTAAGAAGGTCGCCATTACCCTCAGAACTTCTATTTCCGCCAACGACAACGGTTGGGCAGCTATGCTTTATGAAAACGGCAACAGCTTTTTCTCAAAGAGCTATAAAGTTCATATCGTTGACCGTGTGGGCGGCGGAGACAGCTTCGGCGGCGGCCTTATATACGCTAGCCTAGAAAATTTTGAGCCTCAGCAAGCAATTGAGTTCGCTGTAGCGGCAAGTTGCCTTAAACATACGGTTGAAGGCGACTTTAATTTAGTAAGCGTTGACGAAGTAACGAAACTTTCGGGCGGAGACGGTTCCGGACGCGTTCAGAGATAGTTATTAAGAAGGAGAATAGTTGCATGGAATTGAGAACGGCGGCTTCACCAAAAGATGTGAAGAATTATGATACCAAAAGGTTAAGAGAAGAGTTTTTGATCAGCGATCTATTTAAACCTGACGAGATAAAAACACTTTATAGCCATATTGACCGCATTATTGTCGGCTCCGCGGTGCCCGCAAGCAAAATGTTAATATTGACGGCGGGGGAAGAGATTAGAGCGGAATATTTTTTAGAGCGCCGTGAATTGGGTATAATTAATGTCGGCGGAAAAGGTATTGTAATCGTTGACGGAACAAATTATGCATTAGATTATAAGGACGGTATGTACATCGGAATGGGAGCTAAGGATATTTCATTTAAGAGTGACGATCCTAATAAGCCCGCTAAGTTTTATTTCAACAGCGCGCCGGCCCATAAGGCTTATCCTACAAAGCTTATAACTCTTGACAGCATAAAACCGGAAAATAAAGTGGAGCTAGGTTCAATGGAAGAATGCAACCACAGGGTAATAAACAAATACATATTGCCGGGACAAGTAGAAAGCTGCCAGCTAGTTATGGGCATGACCGCGCTTAAACCCGGCAGCGTTTGGAACACAATGCCGTGCCACACCCATGACAGAAGAATGGAGGTATATCTCTACTTCGAGGTTGCCGACGACGCGGTAGTATTCCATTATATGGGTGAGCCGACAGAAACTAGGCATATCGTTATGCGCAACGAAGAGGCGGTGATCTCTCCGAGTTGGTCGATTCATAGTGCTTGCGCCACTCGCTCATATACTTTTATTTGGGGCATGGTGGGGGAAAATCAGGCGTTTGACGACATGGATCATGTGGCAATGAAAGATATTAAATAAATAAGGAGTATTCTAATGGGCATATTTAATTTAGGCGGAAAAGTCGCATTGGTGACCGGCGCGTCATATGGCATAGGTTTTGCCATCGCAACCGGATTAGCTGACAACGGCGCAAAAATAGTGTTTAATGACATTAACCAAGAACTGGTTGATAAGGGCATGGCGGCATATAAGGAAAAGGGTATTGACGCCAAAGGATATGTTTGCGACGTTACTGATGAAAATCAGGTAAGCGAGCTTATAGAAAAAATCGAAAAAGATGTTGGAACGATTAAAATTCTTGTCAATAACGCTGGAATAATAAAACGAATACCCATGACCGAAATGAGTGCGGCAGAATTTCGGCAGGTAATAGATATTGACCTTAACGGACCGTTTATTATGGCAAAAGCGGTAATTCCCGGTATGATAAAATCCGGCGGCGGAAAGATAATCAATATCTGTTCCATGATGTCTGAGCTTGGTCGCGAAACAGTATCTGCTTATGCGGCCGCAAAGGGCGGACTGAAAATGCTCACAAAAAATATCGCTAGTGAATACGGCGGAAATAACATACAGTGTAACGGGCTAGGGCCAGGTTATATCGCCACGCCTCAAACTGCCCCTCTTCGCGAGGACGGACATCCATTCAACAGCTTTATTATAGCGAAAACACCCGCAGCAAGATGGGGGACTCCCGAAGATTTGACAGGTCCTGCGGTATTTTTGGCTTCTCCGGCATCAGATTTCGTTAACGGACACATCCTTTACGTTGATGGCGGCATCCTTGCCTATATCGGCAAGCAACCTTGAAAAATTTGGACTTTATAGTCATTTTGACTGTGAAATAACAAACAAAAATTTATAAGGAGAAAATGTAATGAAAATCAGGAAACTTATAGCAATTTCTTTAGGGGTTACAATGCTTGCGTCTTTTGCGGCTTGTACCCCGCAGACAACAGAGCCGGCAACAACTCAGCCGATCAGCAGTGATGAGACTTCCGCAGCAGTCGCTTCCGAGACAACCGGTTCTGATACTACGATATCTTTCTCATGGTGGGGAGGCGATGAAAGACACAACGCGACTCTTGATGCCATTGCTGCATTTGAAGCACAAAATCCGGGTATAAAAGTTGACAGCCAATACGCGGCATGGACCGGATGGGAAGAAGCAATGGCCACCAAATTTTTCTCTAACACCGCTCCTGATATGAACCAAATCAATTGGAACTGGATTTCTCAATTCAGTGGCGACGGAAGCAAATTTGCCGATATTAATCAATACAGCAATATTATTGACCTCACCCAATTTGATCAGGCATCGCTTGACCAATGTTTTGTTGCCGACAAGCTCCAAGCAGTCCCTGTTTCAATGACCGGACGTATTTTCTATTGGAACAAGACTACCTTTGATAATGCGGGGATTGAGACTCCTAATTCACTAGAGGATCTTTATGCCGCAGCCGACGCGTTTAAGAGTAATTTAGGCGAAGATTATTTCCCGTTGGTAATGGGCGAATATGATCGCGCTATCTTGTTGCCTTATTATCTTGAATCCAAATATGGCAAGGCTTGGGTTGAAAATAATGTGCTGCAATATTCTGTTGAAGAGATAGCCGACGGTCTTCAATTTTTCAGCGATCTTGAGGCTGGCGGAGTTATCCCCACTATTCAAATGGTTACCGGCGATGGAGCGGAATCTCTTGATAAAAATCCTAAATGGATCAACGGCAGATACGCCGGTATCTTTGAGTGGGATTCTTCTGCAACCAAATTCCGCGATGCTCTTGACGGTGAGCAAGAATTTGTAGTAGGCAATTATTTTGCTGACTTAGGCGAAAGCCAAGGCGGTTTCGCTAAGGTTTCTCTTGCTTTTGCGATTTCTGAATCCTCGCAAAACAAAGAAGCTTGCGCTCAGTTAATGGAATATCTTTTAAATGATGATACCGGAACCGCAATTTTGGGATCACAGCGCGGAATACCGCTTTCTAAAAAGGCTATCGCCAACACCGACAGCAAGGGATTGTTGGATCCGCTAGTAAAGGAAGCGAATGAGAAGGTTTTGGCATGGGTTAAATTCCCGTTAGACCCGAAATTTGAAGATGCCAGATTAAAAAATACAGATGGCACCTATTATGATGCGTTCAGTGGTTTAAGTTATGGAGACTATGACGCTCAAACAGCTGCTCAAATTCTCGCTGACGGCATAAACGCCGTACTTGCCTCATAATTATTTTTATATTGCGATCGCGAGTTATCCGCCGTCGTAAAAGACGGCGGATAACCTTGCTAACTTAATTCAAAGGAAGCTAATAATGGAAAAAATCGATAGAGTTGAAGAATATATTGAAAATTATTTTAAAAAATATCAAAATTATAAAAGTTACTGGAATTATGAAGACGGGTGCGTTCTTATTGGCGCCGTTCAATTATATGACATTACCGGAGATAAAAAATATATAGAATATGTTGTTTCATATCTCGAAAAAGTAGTGCCGGAAAACGGAGTTATAACTAATTATCAGATTGGGAAGCACAATATTGACGGATTTAATTGCGGCAAGGTATTATATCGTGCCTATGACTATACAAATGATAAAAAGTTTATAAACGCAATTGAGTTTTTAATGGAAGACCTAAAAAAACAACCGAGGACTAAAAACGGAAACTTTTGGCACAAAGCTATCTATCCAAACCAGGTTTGGCTTGACGGTTTATATATGGCTCAACCGTTTTATACTAATTATGAAACCAGATATAATAAAAGCGAAAATTATTCCGATATCGTAAAGCAGTTTCAAAATATCAGAAAATTTATGCGCGATACTAAAACCGGACTTTATTATCATGCTTATGACGAGTCTAAGACTATGTTTTGGGCAGATAAAAAAACCGGGCTTTCCCCTAATTTTTGGCTTAGGTCAATAGGATGGTTCATAATGGCGTTGGCCGATTCAATAAACGCAATGTCTGAACAGATTTACGAGCATTATCGTGCGCTTGTTGATATTTTTAGAGAGCTTGCAGACGATGTTATTAAATTTCAAGACGCACAGACAAAGCTTTTTTATCAAGTGGTCGATCATCCTGAAGCTAAAGATAATTACACCGAAACTTCAGGCTCGTTAATGATTGCATACTCACTGATGAAGGGAGTAAATCTCGGGGTGCTAAGCAGAGAAAAGTTTTTAGACAAGGGAATAGAAATATTTGACAATGTAGTTTCTCAAAAACTTAAAGATGGCAAGCTCACCGATATTTGCGCTGTCGCGGGCTTAGGTCCGGATGATAAGCCATGGCGTAATGGAACGGTCGAGTATTATATTTCCGAAGCAAAGACAGATGATGACGCAAAAGGTGTCGGGCCGCTTATAATGGCGTATTCGCAAAGGCTTGCGCTGTAAATTTATTAATAAGGGGGGTTATTTATGACAAATTATTCAAAGTCGGCCAGAATTTATGGACAGACCGGATTCAAGGCTTTTTGCAAGAGAAACGCCGGAATAATTTTTATTCTTCTTTGGCTTATAGGGTTTTTGGTATTTAGACTTTATCCGTTTCTTTCCTCACTTTTCTACAGCTTTACCGATTACAATTTATTTAAAGATCCTCACTATAGCCAAACGGGACTTATGAACTACGAGATGATATTTAATAATCGTCAAATTTTAACGGCTTTTGGCGTAACGTTTAAATACGCATTCATTACTGTCCCGTTAAAGTTAGTGTTTGCCCTGTTTGTCGCATATATACTTAATTATAAAATAAAAGGAGTCAATCTTTTCAGAACGGCGTATTACATACCGTCAATACTTGGCGGCTCCGTCGCCATAGCGGTTCTTTGGAAAGCGCTATTTAGCGATGACGGCGTTATTAATGTTTTGCTATCAGTATTTGGCATTCAAGGTCCTACCTGGTTAAGCGACCCGAATCTTGCTGTTTTCATTATTTCACTTCTTAGAGTTTGGCAGTTCGGATCCGCTATGGTGCTGTTTTTGGCGGCTCTTAAAGGAGTGTCTTTAGACCTTTACGAGGCGGCGACTATTGACGGCGCCTCAAAAGCGAGACAGTTCTTTAACATTACTTTGCCTCTTATAACACCTATTGTATTTTATAATCTTGTCACGCAAATAGTTCAAGCATTTCAGGAGTTTAACGGACCGTATATCATCACAAAGGGCGGACCAAGAAGCGCCACAACCCTAATTTCGCTGCTTATTTATAACAGAGCGTTTAAAAGCTTTGAAATGGGCATATCCAGCGCAATGGCGTGGGGCTTGTTTGTTATCGTTGCTGTGCTTAGCATAATAGCATTTGTAAGCCAGAAAAAATGGGTTTACTACGATGATCAATCTTAAAAGGAGGAGAAGTCATGATAGAAAGCTATAAAACATCTCAAAAAATCGGCACTTTCTTTAAATACTTAGTGCTTATCATCGTAGGTATATTCATGGTATATCCTCTGATATGGATGATCGGCGCCACTTTTAAAACTAATGCCGAAATTTTCACCTCTATTTCCCCCATACCGCATAATCCTATATTAGACGGCTATGTCAGGGCAATGGAAAACTACGGTGGTATGATAAATATTTGGAAATCGATGCTTAACACATATTCTATTGTTATTCCTAAAGTTATCTTCACCGTGACTTCCGCCACTATTACCGCATATGGTTTCGGCCGTTTTAAGTTTGTCGGCAGAAATATATTTTTCGCGCTCATGATGGCTACTTTGTTTTTGCCGCAGGTGGTTATGAATGTTCCCCAATACATAATGTATAGCGGATGGGGTTGGGTGGATTCTCCTATTTATCTTCCTCTTGTAGCCCATACGTTATTCGCAACCGAATCTTATTTTGTATTTATGCTAGTGCAGTTCTTAAGGAGTGTCCCGCGTGAACTGGACGAGGCGGCAAAGATTGACGGATGCAACTCTTTTCAGATTTTGCTTATAATTCTTTGCCCTATGCTTAAACCGGCAATGGTGAGTGCGGCGCTGTTTCAATTTATGTGGTCGTCTAACGATTTTATGGGGCCGTTGCTTTATGTCAGCACCGTTGAACGCTATCCGGCAGCGACATTCGTGAAAATGTCGATGGACGGCGATACGGGATTTGAATGGAATCGTGTGCTGGCCGTATCTTTTATTTCTATTATACCTTCGCTGATTGTGTTCTTTTTGGCTCAGAAACAATTCGTAGAGGGGATTTCCGCTGGGAGTGTTAAGGGATAGTATATTAGAAAAAATTATCTACAGAGAAATTTTTCGTGAGCGAACCCCCAAAAAATAGATTTCTAACTTTGCCGATAAGCTAAAGGGGGAGAAAACTCCCCCTTTAATGATGAAAGCCGCAGTGTTTATAGCATTTTGAAAAACGTAAACGTTTTATCAAAATGCTATAATTATAAATTACATGAGGTAATTATGAAATTAGATATATTAAAAAAGAATGCAAGATGTGTTGTTATAAAAATTGATGATGGAGGTCATTATAATACAAGATCCGATTATGACATTATATTAAACGGGTCTCTTCTTTTTAAAACCGATAAATCCATAACCACCATTTTGGGGCTTTTGCCAGACACATTTTATATAGCAGAGATAGGCGAAGAGAAGCTTGAATTTAAAACCGACAAAGAGTTTGTAACATTATGCGTCAAGGACTTTGGAGCAAAGGGCGATGGCATACATGACGACACGCTTTATATACAGGCGGCGATAATGTCGTGCCCCCAGAAAAGCCGTGTTTTGATTCCCGCAGGCGATTATTTGGTCAATAATCTGTTCCTTATCAGCAATATTAAAATTGAACTTCAGAGGGGCGCGCGCATAATTATGAATTCCGAGCGCTTCGCCCATCCCATTATGCCGGGCATGACTGAGAGCTATGATGGCTTAAGCGAATATAATCTCGGCACTTGGGAGGGCAATCCTCTTTCTATGTTTGCCGCCTGCATAACCGGAATCAATGTTAAAAATGTTGAGATTTATGGTGAAGGCGAAATTTTTGGAAATGCTTCGCAGGAC
>JAISVH010000135.1 GCA_031271685.1 Eubacterium sp.
TCCTTTGTTGTAAACGAGGTCATAGAATAGGGCTTAAAATTAAACGAGAAAGAATAGGGGGCTTCGGGATCAATAACACTTTCGTTTTCATCAAATCCGATTTCGGGCATTTCATTAAAATACTTGTCAAGGCCGTATTCCACAGGATAAAAATCGTCGATATTCTGAAAGTAATTGTTATAATAATCGGCATCGCCTTCTGACATACCTGTAGTTTCCCAAACATACAAGGGGTTTGCGGCTGCGGCAAAATTCCTTACGGTAAAGGTTAGCTTTTTGGTTTTTGGGGTATTGTTTGCAAGAAGGATGGTATAGTTATTAGTTTTAGGATCTGTGACAGCTAAGCATATAACATCATCTTCAATTGCTTTTGCGCCGGATGAACCTATCGGCGACCAACCATTATCTATCATAAGGTTGATATTTGCGATTTGCCACAACTTGCTGTCTATCCCGACATATCCGTTTTCGGGGTCGTTAAGGTCAATAAGATCTGAAAGACTGTCGACGATAATGTTATGGTTGTTTTCGGCGGACTCATCGTTTTGGATAGCCTTTAACAGGTCACATGAAAGACCGGCGTTTATATGTTCCGGAGCGTCGTTATAATCAGAAAGTTTAATATAAAAGTCTGAGCCGTCACTAACTATGATATCCGGATTTATTGATCTGACATCTGAAATAAGGTTGGCATTTGCGGCCTGATTTATGATTACATGGGTAAATCCTACCCCAGTATTTTGTGAAAATAGCAGATTTAAAATATATTCGTATCTTTCTAGGTCGGATTGCTTGTATTCTTGAAGCAACCCGACTTCTTCATCTGAAATGAGCAGACCGACGCCCAGACCGTCTGTTTTAAGCTCACGCATGTCGGAGCCGTCAAAAATAATCTCGGGAAAAGCGTTTTCTATTTCGGCATAGGCATGCATTTCCTCGATTTCAGCGTCAGGCGTAATTTCGGGCTCTACCTGAATAGAAATTTTGCCATCGCTTACCTGCGAAGCGCCGTCTGAGCTGCTCGGCTCAATGTCGCCGTTATCGCAAGCGCAAAACATAATTTGTGCAAAAGCTAAGATAGATGTAATGATCTTTTTTTTCATACTCATTGCTCCTTATTATGCATATCGCTCAATATATTCTTCTAAAGTTAAATTTGAGCAATAAATCTGTTCGGCTTTTTGAAGGCCGACAAAACGGTAATGCCATGGTTCGTAAATTATTCCGGTGATGTCGCTTCTACCTTTGGGATAGCGCAAAATGAAGCCGTATTTCCATGCGTTTGCCGACAGCCATTTAAACTCTCCGGTGTATTCAAAGTCAGCGTTTAGGTCGTCGTGATTGATAAACCAGTCCTCAGTGATTAAATCCATCGCAAGTCCGCAGTTATGCTCGCTTTCATAGGGGGCGGCAATTTCACGCAGAGTTAGTCTCTCGGCTTCTTTGGGATCGTATTTTTTTTTAATCAGCATTTCAACATTTTTGTCGAAAATCTCTGTTTGTTCTTCGGGGGAGCGATATGCCGAGCAAACCTTAAGAGTTATCCCGTCCTTTTTGGCATCTTCAAGCATTTGCATGGCATAACCGGCGCAGCGCGCATCCATCTCAAAACCGTCTTGAATCACGCTGCGTTCGATTTTAAAGTTTTTTGGAAGAGGATTATCATGATTTATAAGAAAAAATGCAAACTCATCACCAAAGCCGTCGGTTTTTATTACTGCGGCCTCTTCCGTCTCTTTCGGATTAAATCCAGTAATATGGATGTAACCGCAAAAGAGTGTGATGAATATTAAATTTATAAAAAAAATAGTTTTTTGGGACATCATAAAATTATTATATCACAAAGTTTATAAAAACGCAAGGGTTGGAACCGCTCGGAATACGATTGATATAGAAATTTGACTTTTTGTTATCTAAGATTCAAACATCTGCGGCTAAGCCACAGATGTTTGAAAGGTTTAGTATAAAAAATTGCAAAATTACTTTGTGCGCTTGACTTTATTGCTAAATGTATTGTATAATTAAAAAAATAAATTTATCAAAGGGGAAAAAAATGAAAAATCTTAAAAAAACGGCAATATCTTTACTTTTAGCGGCGGCATTAGGATTCACCGCCTGCAAGGAAGCGACTCCGTCGAATCCTGACCGAGAAGAAGTCGACGCGGCGGCAAATGGTTCTAGCTCAGACGCCGGCACAAGCGCGACTGACGCCGATATTCCGACAAAGCTTGACAGTATCAAAGAATCAGGTAAAATACAGGTGTATTGCGACCCTAACTTTCCTCCGTTCGAGTACATTAAGGGAGACGGACCCGCAGGAGTGGACATTGACATAGCGAATGCGATTGCCGGGGACTTGGGAGTTGAGGCTGTTATAAACAATGCGGATTTTGACGCAATTATTATGTCACTTGCCACAGGAATAGGCGATATCGCTATTTCGGGAATGACCATAACCGAAGAACGCCAACAGGAAGTAGACTTCTCTGTCCCGTATATTAAATCCGTTCAATACCTTTTGGTTGCGGCCGGTTCAGAGATCAGCTCAATGGAAGACTTGGCCGGCAAAAAAGTTGGCGCAGTAATAGGTTATACTGGCAACTTTGTGCTCGACGATTCGCTTGACACGTCGGCAGAGTCGGATTATGCCGGGATTATCGCAGATACCGGAGTGGAAAATATAATAGTCAACAGCGCAAGCGAAGGCGGGCTTGAGGTGATAAACGGTAATATTGACGCGTTAATAATAGATGAATATGTGGCAAAAACCATTGCCGCGGAAAACGACGGACTTGAGGCGTTAATGCTTGTTTATGACGACGGCAAAGAAATATCTGAGGAATATGGCGTGGCAATACCAAAAGGTAATGATGATTTAGTCGCGCAGATAAACTCTACAATTGAGCGCTTGGTGAATGAGGGTAAGATTGAAGAGTGGGTAGTCGCCCATTCGTCTTAAAAAATAAATATGGCGGAAAAAATCAGTTTGCTGTGGAGTGAGATAGAAGGACAATTCCACTCGACTTTTATAAAGGACGACCGATACCTTCAATTCATAAAAGGATTTGAGGTTACTTTGCTGATCGCTTTTTGCGCCGCAGTTATAGGAATAGCAATCGGAGTGCTTGTGGCGATAATAAAAGTGTATTGCGACCAAACTAAAAGGTTTAAAGTTTTAAATATATTTTTAAACGCTTACTTGACTGTTACGCGCGGCACCCCGATAGTTACGCAGCTCCTTATTATGTACTACATTATATTTGCCAGTCTTAATTTTAATCCTGTACTGGTTTCGATCATCACTTTCGGAGTAAATTCAGGCGCGTATGTCGCAGAAATCGTTCGCGCCGGAATCATGGCTGTGGATGTCGGCCAGATGGAGGCGGGACGATCGCTTGGTCTGTCCGCCGCTAAAACTATGAGAATTATAATATTGCCTCAAGCTGTAAAAAATATATTGCCTGCGCTAGGGAATGAATTCATATCGCTGCTTAAAGAAACCTCGGTGGTTGGATATGTGTCTGTAATTGACCTTACCCGTGCGGGAAATCTTGTGCGCTCTAAGACATATCAACCTTTTTTCTCTCTTATTTCAGCCGCTGTCGTCTATCTTTTAATAGTTACGCTGTTCACCGGTATTTTAAAAAGAGTGGAAAGGAGGTTGCGCAAGAGTGATAGAAATAAGGAATCTTAGCAAAAAATTCGGTGAAAATCTGGTTTTGGACGATATATCTTATAGTGTTGGCGAGGGGGATAAAATTGTAATCGTTGGGCCGTCAGGCTCAGGGAAAAGTACATTTTTGCGCTGCCTCAACCTGCTTGAAATTCCCACTGGGGGAACAATAATTTTTGACGGTGAAGAGATAACCGCACCTAAGGTCAATATAGACGGCATACGCAGCCGAATGGGCATGGTTTTTCAGCATTTCAATCTTTTTCCGCACATGACTGTCATAAAAAATGTTATCATGGCACCGATGGAGCTAAAGCTTGCATCCAGAGAGGAAGCGAATGAAAACGCCTTGCGTCTGCTATCCAGAATTGGACTCGCAGACAAGGCTGACGTTTATCCGTCAACTTTGTCCGGCGGACAAAAACAAAGGGTAGCGATTGTACGGGCGCTAGCCATGAATCCTGAACTTATGCTTTTTGATGAGCCGACATCGGCGCTTGACCCAGAAATGGTCGGCGAAGTTTTAGATGTAATGAAAGGTTTGGCTAGAGACGGAATGACTATGATCGTGGTGACTCACGAAATGGGTTTTGCCCGAGAGGTTGCAAACAAGGTTTTATTTATGGACGACGGAAAAATTCTTGTGGAAGCGAGACCTGATGAATTTTTTTCAAATCCGGGACATGAAAGGGCAAAGTTGTTTTTATCAAAAGTATTATAGTTGACAAGATTGTGATACTATAGCAAGTCGTCTATTAGGCGGCGGGTGGTTTTAATTCCTCTGACGCTTGTTAAAACACCGAAAGCGGCTCCGCCGCAGATGCTTGAATTTGCAAAACGCCGGCCGCAAATATAAAGCGGCCGGTGTTCAATTTATAGCAAACTGCGTTTTTTTGGAAATGAATCCCACAAAAACGCTTGCCGTCCGGAATCTAATCTAGGTTCCGGACACGCCGCGTTTTGCGTGATGTTATGGCATTACCCCTGCACCAAACACTCAACAATTATTGCGTGTTTGGTGCAGGGGTAATAGTTTGGCTTATATTCAATTTTATGATTCAATGTTCTCGGTACCCATTCGAAAGCTCTGATTTCGGTAACGGGTGAGGTTATTATATCATGAGCGACCTAGAAGACCGGATCGACCGGGATAAACCGATTGAGCAGCCTGCAAAGGAGTCGCCGGTTGTAATGGAGTCGGCGTTGCGGGCTGCAGAGGAGTCGCCGGTTGTAAGGGAGTCGGCGTTGCGGGCTGCAGAGGGGTCGCCGGTTGTAATGGTGCCGGCGTTGCGGGCTGCAGAGGAGTCGCCGGTTGTAATGGAGCCGGCGTTGCGGGCTG
>JAISVH010000142.1 GCA_031271685.1 Eubacterium sp.
AAATGTGTCAATACTTCTACTACGGCATAATAAGGGCAACGCAGGAGTGCGACCCGTCGCTTTCTGTGCTTGATTGGTGAGGCGGTGTTGGGTTGCGTTCGTCAGCAACTCGCCGCCAACCTGTTTAACCAAGCAAGCCTGAGCGGAAAAACTCCCGCCCCGCAGGGCGGAATCCTCTCACGCCGCAAATCTGTCAGCGAAAAAAGATAACGCCATTCCCCAATCCCGAACGGGCATTGTCCACTTTTCGCGGAACTCTTCTTTGGCAAACTCTGCATCATCAAGATTAACAGCACCGTATATTTTCTTCAAATCAACACAGACAGATTTACGGTCTTTCCAAGGCATAAACTTCACAGATTTACGAATCTGATGAACGATACAGAGCTGATTTTTTGTTTCTTTAAAAGTAGCATTTGCTTCACTAAGCCCTTTGAGGTTGTCGTGACAAGCTATCAAAATATCGCTGATTCCGCGTTTTTTCAAGTCGGAACAAACATTCGCCCAAAAGCTCGCACCCTCGTTTTCACTAATCCAAACACCCAGAATATCCTTGTGACCGTCCATGTCAACGCCCAAAACCGAGTACACGCATTTATTGATAATATGGTTATCTTTGCGGCTTTTAAACACAACTCCGTCAAAATATATTATCGGGTAAACCGATTTAAGCGGTCGATTCTGCCACTCGTTGACTTCCGGCAAGATTTTATCAGTAATTTTGCTGATTAAAGTCTGCGGAATATCCGCACCGTAAATCTCAAGAAGATTGTCTTCAATGTCACGTTGGCTCATACCTTTGGCATACATTGCCAAGATTTTTTGTTCAATTTCGTCGGTTCGTGTCTGTCGTTTTTCAAGGACTCTTGGCTCAAATTCGCCGTTTCGGTCGCGTGTAACTGCGATTTCTGACTCTCCATGATCGCTGATTATTGTCTTTTGGTTGTAACCGTTACGAGAATTCCCGGTGTGGTCGCCAATGTTATTATGCTTTTCATAGCCCAAATGTTCGTCCATTTCCGATTCCAGCATCTGCTCGATCGTTCCGGCAAAAATCCGTTTCAGCTTAGTCTGAATATCGCCTGTGTTTTGACAGTCTGCCATTAGCAGCTGCACTAATTACATTTCGTGTTCTGTTAGAATGTTCTTTGATTTTCTCATTGTGATAACCTCCATTATATTTTTTTACTATGGAGATTATTGACATTCACACGGGTGGTTATTCAGATTCGCGCATTTGTATTTCTTGATTCTAATCATGCTTTTCAACCCCAAAACTCCCATTAATCTCTGAACTTTTTTATGATTAATTACCATCCCTTGGTTTTTCAGCTCCTGCGTGATTCGGCGATAACCATAACGTCCTTTATGCTTATGATTAATTTCGCTGATTAACCGCTTGATTTCTGCGTCTTTGTCCGGATTTTCATTAATTAGGAAGTAGTATGACGAGCGAGAAATACCGGAAATTTTCAACAGCCCTTTGAGTGGGTATTTACGCCTTAGTTCTCGCACTATTTGCGCTTTTTCTCTCGGGCTGATTTTTCCTTTTCCCGAACTAAGGCGTTCAATTTTTTTAAGTATTCGTTCTCCATCCTCAGGCGCTGCACCTCGGCAAATAGGTCTTCTTCAACTTTTGCGCCCAGTTGTCGCGGTCTGCCTTGTGTTCATCCCGAAATGCGCCCTCTGCGCTCCACAAGCAAGGCTTCGGCACCTTCTTCAAGGTAAATTCGCATCCAACATTCCGGTTGTGTTTTGCTTTTAATTCCAAAATGTTTTGCGACACTTTCCGCACTTAATCCACGTTTTTGCATGTGTTCCACGACCTCAATTTTGAACTCGCCGGAATACTCTTTGTTTTTTCTTGTCATAAAAATGCACCCCTCTCTACTTTACACGTTTTTTATTTCCGTGTCCAGTAGTTGGGGGGCCGTTCAATTTTCACCTTGTTTTAATTTTAAATCTATTTTTGCTTTACATGGGCTGCCCTCTTTCCGGTACGAAGTAATTGATTAGATTGTTATATTCATCCTGTGCCGAGAGGCAGGTGTCCATAAGATATCCTGTCTCGTTATTCCACTCTTTCAGCCCCCTATAGTAAAACATCTTGTGATTGTGGTCGATTATGAAAGGCGTGATTCCATTCGCGAGACATTCTTTAAACATAATAATTCTACCAACCCGACCGTTGCCGTCCTGAAACGGGTGTATAGTCTCAAAACCATGATGAAATTTAACAATATCCTCAAACACGACCAGATTTTTTTGATTGTATGCAAAAATTAATTTTCCTATTTCATTTGACACTTTAGCGGGAGGGGTAGTTTTCGTTTCTCCTACCACATTAGGCCTTGCTTTGTAGTCGCCGACGTTGAACCAGTCTTTTTTTGAATCGGAAGTGCCGGATTTTAATAAGCGATGAAACTCTTTAATCATACCCTCCGACAAATTTTCCAAAGCATGCGAGAGCATGTAATCAAAACAAGCAAAATGATTCACGGTTTCAATAATATCATCTACATTTAAAGCTTCGTTTTTTTCTATCCCAACCGTGTTAGTTTCAAAAATATACCGCGTTTGCTCTTCGGAAAGGCGGCTTCCTTCAATGCGATTGGAGTTAAATGCAAGTTTGATTTGGGTTTGATGGTATAGGCCGCCTTTCAGCTTCATTCTCATTTCTTCTTTTAGCTTTTCTAACAAGGCCACGTCCATTGATTTCCCCTCTCTTTCTTAATGCTTGGATTTACTTTATTATATCACAATTCCTGCTGAAAATCAAGCTTTGTTCCTATCGCCTTTTTATAACGTCACGGCAAAATCGCTTTACAACAACCTACAAATGAGCCTGGGTTACTGTCCATACGAAAACCGCTAGAACTCCTAAACCAACGATCACGCCCGTTATCTTGATAATTGCCGACAATATTTTCTTTTTTTCACGCTCCTCTGCAAACGTGTTAATGCTATAATAAAAACCAGCCAAAAAAAGAGGACAGTATAACTTAAAACCAGCCATTGAATGTAAAAGGATCTTCCCAAAACTGATAAAGAATAGTAAAATATCAGTTATGCCGCGAAAAGCGGTAAATAAAAAAGGAAGAGAGAAAGGAATGGTTGGTATGAGCGAAAAAATGGGAGTGATTACCTACAAGAATCAAGGTAAGTCAAATAGGGAGACAGCGCGGCTGACTCAGGCGAATAAATTGCATCACATTTTTACTTTCCGAATTGAAGTCTTTCAGAAAACATTCAACCAGACTTCACGCTGAGTTCAGAAACAGGGGTTATAATCAAAGCATGGTTCGAAGAGCCAAAAAAAGAAAGGTGTGAATATCATGAAAAAAAGATTGATTGCCGGGATCTGCGCCGCGCTCCTGATTTGTTTGGTAGGAGCGGCGCATGTGCTGGCGGCCGGGGCGGAAGGCCTTGCGAAAAACAGCCTTCCTCCCGGGAGGGAGAGCCGGTTTGAGGGTGTGAGCGGCGGCATGGTCTCCGGCCAAATGCCGGCAATGCCCGAGGGAACGGAGGCGATGATGCCCGCTCGAATGGGCGGCGGACCTAATGGGTTCGGCAAGGAACTAACAGACGAGCAAAAGGCCGAAATGGAAACGGCTCGGGCGGAGCGTGAGGAAAAGTTAAACGCGTTTACAAATGCCCTGAGCGATGAACAAAAAGCGCTGTACCAGGCAATGATACCCGACCAACCCTCTGAAGGCGGTGAAAAGCCGGACAAGTCGGCAATGCGCGCGAAACGCGAGGCGTTCATGGCGTCCCTGACCGACGCGCAGAAAACCGCCTACCAAGAGCTGGAACCCATTCATATGTGGAAACGCTGAATAATTGAGGGTTTTAAACGCCATGTAAATATTGGGGGGCACGAGGATGGCGAAAACACCGCCGCGGTATACGTCCGATGATCCTTGAAATAGACCATCATATCCGCCAATTCCCTAATCCCGCACAAAACCGCGCCCATGACAATAACAAGCACATCCGCCAGTATATAAACGGCATACGATGATGATTACCTTTACAATGTCCTCTTCTCCGTATACCGCAGCCGTTAGATCCTTTTCATACGTCAGCCACCGCAAGCCCCCAGCAGGTCCCACGGCTACTTTCGGCGCAGCGACAAGCCTATGAACGCCGACATCTATCCTGTGTGGCATCATCTGAACGTATATTACCGCCAGAATTTCACGCCGGATGGAGAGGTCGAAACCTATTAGCAAGCCATCGACAGGCTGCTCGCTGAGAAGAAAATCGTTAAGCATAATTTCAAGCCTAAGTCGGCTATCGTTGATGAGTTCATACTCGCTGTCAACTCGAATTATTTTGAGCAGCACGGCGGGTATGAGTTCGCCAAGAAATACTATGATGAGGCGTACCGCTACGCCGTTGAGGAGGCCGGGTCTGAGGACTATATCATCTTCGTAGTCCTCCTACCCATGTAGATATGAGCGGATTATCTGAGCATACTGTCAGCATAGATGGAGATTCTTCTCCAAATTTATATGAAACCGCAATAGTACATTCTGTTGCATAGCCATTCGCTACGATATTCTTAGCAACAAATCTTGCCGTGTAAGCAGCGATTCTGTCAACTTTACTTGGGTCTTTTTCCGGAAAATGCTCCACCACCATGCGGAGCTAAATCTCCACAAGTATCCATAATGATTTTTCTACTTGTTAAACCCGTATCGTTAGAAAATCCCCTATGCGTGAATCCTGAGTCCTTATTTATTATTACTACATCTCTTGGAACATTGGGGATTTTTATCTTGACTGCATTCAAATAAATTAGGTCGGATAGCGAATTAAAATCACAGTCTTCAGTATGTTGAGCATTTATCAATATATTATTAATAAAAACATTTTATAACCGTGTTAATGTCCATCCGCCTCTTAGCCAGGTGATTTTCAATTCCTCGTTTACGTTTAAAACATTGTAAGAGGTTTCGCCGCAGATGTTTTAATGCAGGGCTTAATTAACGCTAACTGGTGAGCTTGCAATAAAACTTTTGACATTGACAAAGCAGTCTTAAGGTGATAAAATAAATTAAGGCGATACCGCATAGCTCTTGTGTGCAAAGCACGCAGCCGGATTTTTCGTAAAACTAGGCTTGCCGCGAATATCCGTTGACATTTAAGGTAAAATTAACGAAGTTTGGCGAGAAATACGCAAGTGATTTGCTCGTCAAGCCGTTAAGCGTGAGTTGTGCGGTATTGCCTTAAATAAAGGGGGAAGCAAATGTCATTCTCAAAAAATGTAAAAAAAGAACTTTGTGAGCTGCGAGAATCCTCGCGTTATTATAAAAAGATATTGCTATGCGGCATAATATACGGATTAAAGCGTCATAAAAATAAACTTAACGTATCGCTCGACAACATTAGTGTCATAACGTTGCTTAAAAAGCTACTGCCGGAGACTAAATATACAATTAATGAAAAATACATGGCTATTAACGGTGAAAATTTTAAATATCCCGATGAATATTTAAAATTGATAGGCGACGACAAAAGCGGCGGCGTTTTTTTACGCGGTGTTTTTATCTCTGCGGGGGTTGTCGCAGATCCCGGTCTTGAATATCATCTCGAACTTTCTTTGCCCGATGACGAGCGAAATGACGTTCTTTATAATCTAATTAATGAGCGCGGGATAACAATAAAAAAATCCCGCCGCAAAAACGCCGAATTCCTTTATATAAAAGAAAGTGATATAATCTCAGATTTTTTAACGTTTATTGGGGCTGTTCACTCTGCTATGGAAATAATGAACGTAAAAATATATAAAGAACTAAGAAACAAGGTTAATCGCACCGTAAACTGCGAAACTGCAAATATTGTTAAAACCGTTCGTGCCGCAGCGCGTCAGCTAGACGACATAGAGCTTATTTTAAAACTTAAAGGCATGGAGTTTTTAAGCGAAGACTTGTCTCAGGTAGCGCGCCTTAGATATGAAAACGCAGAAATGAGTCTTAAGGAAATTGCTGATTTATGTGTGCCGCGCATCAGCAGAAGCGGAGTAAACCATCGTTTGAATCGAATCGGCAAAATTGCCGAAGAATTAAGAAAGTTTAAGAAAGCTTCAGCCAATGAATGATTTTGTCCATTTACATGTTCATACCGAATACAGCCTACTTAACGGCGCTTGCAAAATCAATGATTTGGTTGCGGCGGTAAAGTCTGCCGGGCAGGCCGCAGTCGCCATAACCGATCATGGGGTTATGTACGGTGTTGTTGAGTTTTATCGAGAGTGTTTGGATCAGGGGATAAAGCCGATAATCGGATGCGAAGTGTATATCGCTCCGCGCGGCCGGCTGAACAAACCGGCTAAAGAAAAGCCTTATCACTTGACTTTGTTGTGTAAAGACAATTTGGGTTATCAGAATCTAATGAGGTTGGTTTCAGATTCACATATAAGCGGATACTATAATTATCCGCGCTGCGACAAAGAGACCCTTAAAAAATATAGAGAGGGTCTTATTGCGTTATCCGGATGCGCTAAAGGTGAGATATCGCAAAAACTGCTTATGTCTGAATATAGTGCGGCATTAAGCGCTGCGCTTGAGTATAAAGAGATATTTGACGACAATGATTTTTATATAGAATTATATAACCATCGTATAAGCGAAGAGTTGGGGCTTTCTGATTTGCTAAGGAAAATAGCTGCCGAATCGGATATTCCTTTAATGGCGTCAAATAATGTGCATTATATAAGTCGGGAAGATAACGCAATTCACAGGGCATTGACCGCCATCGGAACCGGTGGCGTTATAGACTCTCGATCTGCGGTTAGCCAATCTGCTGATAATAGCGAGCGTTATTTAAAAACCGGAGCTGAAATGGCAACGCTGTTTGGAGATACAGAGCTGGAAAATACAAAAAAAATTGCCGAACGTTGTAATGTAACGTTTGAATTTGGAGTATACAGGCTGCCGTTATTTGAAAAAGACGGCGTTGTTGACAATTATAGTTATTTTGTAGACAGCATACATGCCGGACTAAGGGATAGATATGGTGCCGAACTAAGTGATGAGGTAATAAAACGCTCGGAATATGAAATTTCAGTTATAAGCAAGATGGGATTTGTGGATTATTATCTGATAGTAGCTGATTTTATTGGTTTCGCACGTGACAACGGCATACCGGTGGGACCGGGAAGGGGATCAGGCGTTGGCAGTATTTGCGCTTATGCTTTAAAAATAACCTCAGTTGACCCGATAAGATTCAATCTTTTGTTTGAACGATTTTTAAATCCCGAACGAGTCAGTATGCCTGATTTCGATATTGATTTTTGTTATCTCAGGCGTGGTGAGGTTATTGATTACGTCACCCGCAAATATGGTTCCTCACACGTTGCCCAAATAATCACCTTTGGCACTATGGCGGCGCGCAGCGCAATACGAGATGCGGCGAGGGTCATGAACTTGCCGTATGGCAAGGCGGATAAAATCGCCAAATTAATACCGTTTAGCTTTAATCCGAATTTAAAAAAATCACTTGAGGAAGAGAAAGAACTAAAAGTTCTTTATGTGACTGATACAGACTCTAAAAAAGTTATAGATATCGCCCTTAAAATCGAGGGTATGCCGCGTCATCCGTCGGTTCACGCAGCGGGTATCGTTTTGACCCGTGAACCGCTCACAGATTATCTGCCGCTACAAAAAAGCGGGAATGACGTTATAACCCAGTATTCAATGGGTGACCTTGAACGTTTGGGATTGCTTAAAATGGACTTTTTAGGACTTAGATATCTTACTGTTATCGATAAAGTTGCAAGGGCGGTTAACATAAACCTTTATAAAATTAAAGAAGCTGACACAAACATATACGATATGTTGTCAAACGGGGGTACTGTGGGTGTTTTTCAGTTTGAAAGCGAAGGAATGACCGCCGTTCTTTCAAGGCTAAAGCCACGGTCAATTGAGGACTTAATCGCAACTATTTCGCTTTATCGGCCGGGTCCTATGCAATCTATTTCTAAATATATAGAAAACCGGCATAATACCGAAAAAATTACTTATAAGCATCCTTTGCTCAAAGATATTTTAGAGGTGACTTATGGTTGCATAGTTTATCAGGAGCAGGTAATGGAAATTTGTCGCAGACTGGCCGGGTTTTCATACGGACGAGCGGATCTGGTAAGGCGGGCAATGTCTAAAAAAAAGCGGGAGGTCATGGAAAATGAAAGAGCTTCTTTTATAAAAGGGGCGATTGAAACCGTCAATATTGAAGAGGATACCGCAAAAGCGATATTTGAGGAATTAAGCGGATTTGCTTCTTATGCTTTTAACAAGTCTCATGCGGCGGCCTATGCGTATATTTCATATCAAACGGCTTATCTTCGCTTTTATCATTATAAGGAATATATGACACAGCTTATGACTAGCGTTCTCGACCATCAAAGCAGCCTTATAAAATATAGGTTGGATATGGAGAAACAAGGGATACGTCTTCTTCCGCCTGACGTAAACAAAAGCTTTGCGGAGTTTTCATCAGAAGAAGAGGGCATACGTTTGGGGTTGTTGGCGATAAAGAATTTAGGCAGGGCAGCAATAGAGTGCATAATAAACGAGCGTAAGGCCGGACCGTTTACCTCAATTTATGATTTTTTAAAAAGAATAAACGGCAGGGAGCTTAATAAGCGGACGGTGGAGTCGCTGATAAAATCCGGAGCTCTTGACGGCTTTAGCTATAACAGGCGCACAATGCTCAGCGTATATGAAAGTATTATGGAAAGTCTGTCATTTTTTAAAGGAAGAAACGTTGCCGGTCAGCTTAGCTTTTTTGATACCGGAGACGTTGTAGACGATGAATTTGAAATTAAATTTAAAGAGGAATTTCCGCTGTCCGGACTTATTGAGTTTGAAACAGAAACCATTGGGTTTTCATTTTCGGGACATACACGCCAAAACTCTTATAGCGCTATTTATGTTAACATTAATTCAGATAATCATGAGCTTCATATAAAAATCATCGATCTTGCAAAGAGAAATCCGGGCAGCGCGAATTTAAGGATATGCTTTAAAGACACTAAAGAGGTAAAGTCTATTAATGGACTCCGTGGTATAAAAATCACAAATACTTTTATTAAAGAGTTGTCAAAATTATGCGGAAAGGATAATATTAAATTAATATAGCGCTTTGATATTGACGTTTTGCCTGTTAGGGTGTAAAATATTCTATATGATATGCAAAAAAAGATTGGAGACAGCTTCTGCCTATGAAAAGAATAGGGGTATTGACTAGCGGTGGCGATGCGCCCGGCATGAACGCCGTGATCCGCGCCGTTACAAGAACAGCCATCAAAAACGGTATGCAGGTTTACGGGATAAGGAGGGGCTGGAACGGGCTTCTTAATGAGGATATTAAGGAGTTGTCCATACGCAGTGTTTCAGATATAATACAACGCGGAGGCACTGTGCTTTATACAGCGCGGTGTAAGGAATTCCGGTTTGAAGAGGGTTTGCAGCGGGCAAAAGAAACCTGCATAAATCTGGGGATCGAGGGACTTGTGGCGATAGGTGGCGACGGCACGTTTCGCGGCGCGGCGGACTTGTCGGCACGGGGTATACCTTGCGTCGGTATTCCCGGCACTATTGACAACGACATAGCTATGACCGAATATACCATAGGCTATGACACGGCAATGAATACCGCCATGGAGTTGGTAGACAAGCTTCGTGATACCGCACAGTCGCATGACCGCTGTTCGGTGGTGGAAGTAATGGGCAGAAATGCGGGCTATATCGCACTTAGTACGGGGATCGCTTGCGGCGCGACATATATTGTAACGAAAGAAATGCCTTTTACTATCGACGACATTGTTATGAGGATAGTGAATACTCAAACGACCGGCAAGCATCATTTTATCGTTGTTGTTGCCGAGGGGATGGGAAATTCACAGGAAATAGCAAAAAAAATTGAGCAGGGAACCGGAATAGAAGCGCGCGCCACCATATTGGGACATGTCCAACGCGGGGGTTCACCAACTGTTCAAGACAGGGTAATCGGCAGCCAGATGGGACATTATGCAGTCGAGCTGCTAGTGAACGGCAGAGGCAATCGAGTTGTAGGTATGCAGAAAAGCGTTATTGTTGATTATGACATTCAGGAAGCGCTTAAAATGAAAAAACATTTTAGCGAGGAATTATACCGCATAGCTGGAGAAATATCTTTTTAAAATATAACCGCGTTGTCCCTATTAGGCGGCGGAGGATTGAAAATCCCACGCTGACGCTTGTTATAGCTAGTCAGTTTAAAAAACCTAAAGGGTTTTTAAACTGACTATATAGTTAATTAACTTAGGGCAACACCGCACAAATCACGCTTAACGGCTTTGCCGCAAATGTTTGAAAAAATCAGATTAGCTTATTATAGTTGAGGTAAAAAATGATAAATTTGGGGTTTAGAGATTCACTAAAAGAATTAAAAAGTATTAAATGTTTGGTTATAACAGGAATGTTAATAGCCTGTTATGTGATTTTAAAAAATTTTTTGGCGTTTAATGCTCTAACAATAAAGATTAATTTTGCCTTTTTACCGCTTGCAGCGATAGGCATGTTTTTTGGGCCTTTCGTTTCAGTAGTTTCAGCAATAGCCTGCGACCTTATAGCGGTGATGACTAACCCACTTTACGCGGGGTCAATAAACCCTATTTTTACTTTAATAACTATGTTCGAGGGATTGATTTATGGGATATTTTTGTATAGGTATGACGCTAAAAATAAAATGTCAATGTGTTTGTCAAAGATAATCATAGCACAGAGTATTATCGTTTTGATCGGGCACCTTATATTGAATACCGGGGCGCTTTATGTTCTTGGAATGATAAAAACCGGCGAAAGCTTTTATTCTCTCATATTAATGCGTGTCGTGAAAAACCTTATTGAGCTGCCGGTGGATCTTTTTTTAATTTTTGCTGTGCTTATACCGCTTAAAACCGTTTATGACAGAATTATATTAAAGAGGGAACCGCATGGACAATAATGTTGGATTTATCGGCGCTGGTAATATGGGCACGGCGCTCATTAAAGGAATTTTAAAATCAAAGAGCAATGATAAAATTTATGTCTTTGACATAGACTCTTCAAAAAAATCTGTGGTTGAATCGCTTTCGGAAAATGTTATCTTCACACACAACTCTGATGAGCTTATCCAAATTTGCAAATATGTTTTTTTGGCGGTAAAGCCTCAGCAGATTGGCGGATTACTTGAAGAAACGGCAGGCTTTATGAGTGGCGAAACCGTTTTAATTTCGATATGCGCCGGGATTTCAGACGAATTCATCCGGCAAAAGACCGACAAACAGGTAAAAATTGTTTTAGCTATGCCAAATACGCCGTTAATGCTAGGATTTGGCGCCACCGCTTTATCAGCTGATAATTTGATTTCCCCTGAAGAATTTGATTTTGTGCGCGGGGTTTTTAACGCCGTTGGGATAACTGAGGTAGTTCCGGCTAGCAAAATGAACGAAATAATTTGCGTTAACGGAAGTTCTCCCGCGTTTATATATCTTTTCGCTCAGGGATTTTTAGAATATGCCGCCGAAGCCGGTATAGATCTCGAAGCCGCAAAGGAATTGTTCGTGCAGAGTCTTATCGGGGCGGCAAAAATGATATCTTCATCCGGGATGCCTATAACGGAGCTTATTGCACAGGTGTCAAGCAAAGGGGGCACAACCGTCGCGGGGTTGGAAAAGATGAGAGAAGGCAAACTTTTAGATGTTGTTAAAAGCGCTTGTGCGGCATGCACAAGCCGTGCTTATGAATTGAACGGACAAAAGTTTTAAAAATACTTGATTTTTTAGAAATATTATGATATAATTATCAAATGTTTAATGTTTAGCCGTTATATTTTAAAATTATAACGCGGAATTTAATTAGGAGATAGTCCTCTGCGGTATTTTAAATAATATGGTAATTGATTTATTTTAGACCGCAAGAATATCTTATATAGGAGGAAAAAATGGACGCATTAAAAATTATTGAACAAGGCAGTATGAAATCAGAGTTGCCTAAATTTGAAATCGGCGACACCGTTAAAGTGCACGTGAGGATAAGGGAAGGAGCAAAAGAGCGTATTCAGATTTTTGAAGGCGCCGTCATCGCAAAAAAACATGGAGGAATCAACGAAAGCTTTACTGTTAGGCGCATATCGCACGGCGTAGGTGTTGAAAGAGTATTTCCGTTACATTCTCCATCGGTTGAAAAGGTTGATATTGTCCGTGCGGGCAAGGTAAGAAGGGCAAAGCTCTATTATTTGCGCGACAGGGTTGGTAAGGCGGCAAAGGTTAAATCGAAGTATAATTAAGATTTTAGACTTTAGAAAACGAACCTTTGCCGGGTTCGTTTTCATTCATTATTCATGGAAAGGGTTTTATGGGAAATTCAGATAATTTGAATCATATTTCCGCAAGAAAAAGTAAGAAAATATTTCTTTATGATATTTATGAATGGGTAGAAAGCCTGTTTCTGCCGCTTATTTTTATTGTGCTTTTAATGACCTTTACGGCAAGAATATCTAAAGTTGACGGCGGTTCTATGTTACCGACTCTTCACAACAACGATTATCTTGTTATCGGTAATATTTTTTATAAGCCTGTTTATAACGATATCATTGTTCTTCAGGCGAGCAATCTGCACAATGAAAGATTTGAGTCCGGCAAGCCTATTGTGAAACGTGTGGTAGGTTTGCCGGGCGATAGAATTTTTGTGGATACTGAAGGCGGCTTTGTGTACCGTAATGGTGAAATGCTTGATATTGAAGAAAAAAACGGGATAATATTTGAAGACGGACACATGATAAACGACTATAGCCGTTCGGGTGAAATCAGGGAAGAAATAACCGTTCCTAAAAATTCAGTTTTTGTTATGGGCGATAACCGCATGAATTCTCTTGACAGCCGTTTTTCATCTGTGGGGATGATTGATGAAAACTATATAGTAGGGAAAGTGGTTCTGAGGATTTTGCCCTTTGAAAATTTTGGGTCGCTGTATGAAAACAAAAGCTGATGGAAAAGGATAAAATCAATATCCAATGGTTTCCCGGCCATATGACCAAGACCCGCCGAATGATAGAGGCGGATATAAAACTTGTAGACGCCATAGCTGAAATAGCCGATGCCAGATGTCCTAACGCTTCACGTAATCCCGTGCTTAATGAAATAGTCGGAAGCAAGCCGAGGATCATATTGCTTAATAAAGCCGATTATGCGGATGACACAATTACAGATAGCTGGAAAAAGTATTTTGAAAAAACAGAACTATTCGCGCTTGTTTGCGACTGTCGCAGCGGCAAGGGATTAAAAAATTTTATTCCTCTTCTTAGGCGCGTGCTAGCCCCGGTAATAAAAAAGCGAGAAGAAAAAGGTATGTCGGGCCAGAAACTAAGGGTAATGGCTATAGGGATACCAAATGTGGGAAAGTCTTCTTTTATAAATCGCATGGCAAATTCCAAAAAAACGACGACAGGTGATCGCCCGGGGGTCACCCGCGGCAAGCAATGGGTGACTATCGACCGGAAAATTGAGCTTTTGGATACGCCCGGCATACTTTGGCCAAAATTTGACGATTATGACATAGCCCTTAAGCTTGCGTTTACGGGAGCGATTAAAGACGAGGTGGTAGAAACCGGACAGCTTGCCGTGAAATTGTTTGAATACCTCATTAAAAACTATCGGAACCAGGTTTTGGACAGATATAAACTTGAAAATTTTGAAAACACCGGTGCAAATATTATAGAGCGGATAGCAAAATTGCGCGGTATGCTAGTGTCAGGCGGACTACCGGACACTGAACGCGCCGCCGCAGCCATACTTGATGAGTTCAGAGGCGGGAAAATTGGAAAGATCAGCTTGGAGGCGCCACCTTGAACAGTTTTGATTTGTTTGCGTATGACGATTGTCTGCGCGCGGATATTAAAGGAAATATCTGCGGTATTGACGAAGCCGGGCGCGGCCCGTTAGCGGGGAGTGTTTTTGCGGCGGGGGTAATATTGCCGGATAGCGCCGTCTCAGAACTTGACGGCTTGAACGACAGCAAAAAGATAACTGAAAAAAAGCGTGAAATTTTATATGAAAAGATAAAGCGGATCGCGTTGGAATATCATATAGCGTCGGCATCGGTAGAGGAAATAGAGGAACTTAACATACTTGGCGCCGCAATGCTCGCTATGAAGAGGGTGGCGGAAAGTTTTAAAACTCCGTTAAAACTTTATCTTATTGACGGCAATAAGTCGCCGGAACTGAGCGCGGATACAGAAACTATTGTAAAAGGAGACGGCAAGTCGGCGTCGATTGCGGCGGCTTCGGTTCTTGCGAAAGTAGAGCGTGACCGCTATATGAAAAAAATGGCCGAGATTTATCCTGAATATCTTTTTGACAGGCATAAAGGATATGGTACTAAGAGTCATTATGAAATGATAAATAAATATGGAGCGTCACCTATACATAGATTAAGCTTTTTAAATGGAACAAAGTGTTCGGACGAAAAAAAGCGCGGAGATTTTGGAGAAAGCGTCGTATGTGAATATCTTGAGAAAACCGGCGCAACGATACTTGAGCGCAACTACCGAAAAAAACATGGCGAAATAGATATAATAGCTATGAATGATATGACGCTTATGATAATAGAAGTGAAAACCCGACGGCAAAACGGCCTGATAAGCGGAGCTGAGGCAATGACCAAAAAAAAGCAGAGCAATATAATTAAAACCGCAGAGCTTTATCTTATTGATAATAAAATGGATTTGCCGCTTAGCTTTGATGTGGCGGAGGTGGTGATAACGAATTCTAATAATCCGAAAGTTTTGAAAATGAGTTACTATCCCGGCGCGTTTGATGCAAGTGATATGGAAAATAACCTGTTTGGATAGGAGTAAAAATTTATGAAATATATAAGCACACGAAATAGTTTCGCGTTGGTTAGCGGCGCTCAGGCCGTCTTTAAAGGTCTTTCGGACGATGGGGGCCTTTTTGTTCCGGAAAGGTTTCCCGAACTAGGTGATTTGAGTCGTTTTTGTGATATGAAATATCCGGATTTGGCTTATGAAATTTTTAAACTTTATCTAACCGATTTTAGTGACGGTGAGGTACGAAATGCTGTGAACAGCGCTTATGGAGATAATTTTGATACGCCGGATATTGTCGCTGTGCCGCATCTTACTGACGAAATATATATGCTTGAGCTTTGGCACGGACCCACATGCGCTTTTAAGGATATGGCGCTTCAGGCTTTGCCGCATTTATTGACTGCCTCTGCTGAAAAAGTTTCAGACGGCAAAGAGGCTGTTATTTTGGTTGCCACGTCCGGAGATACGGGAAAGGCGGCGCTTGAGGGGTTTAGAGACGTGCCGGGTACGCGGATCATGGTTTTTTATCCTGAAAACGGTGTAAGTGAAATGCAAAAGCGTCAGATGACCACTCAGGAGGGAGATAACGTTGGAGTTTGCGGCGTTAGGGGAAATTTTGACGATTGTCAAAACGCAGTTAAAGAAATTTTTAATAACAGTGAAATAAAGAAAAAACTTTTTGATAAAAATATGATTTTCTCGAGTGCTAACTCGATAAATTGGGGAAGACTTCTGCCGCAGATAGTATATTATATTTTTTCTTATGTTCGATTTTTAAAAGACAATATAATTGAAAATGGCGAAAAAATAAATATAGTTGTACCGACCGGAAATTTTGGGAATATTTTGGCAGCTTATATCGCTATGGAAATGGGGCTGCCGGTAAACAGGCTTATCTGCGCTTCGAATTCAAATAAAGTCCTTACTGATTTTATTAACACGGGTGTTTATGATCGCAACCGTAAATTCACCGCTACTGTGTCGCCATCGATGGATATTTTGATTTCGAGCAATCTTGAGCGGCTGCTTTATCTGCTCTGCGGACGTGATGATCAAATTATTGTAAAATGGTTTGGGGAGCTTAAGCAATTTGGAAGGTATCAGGTTTATGACGACGTTAGGGGAAAGATGGGAAAATTATTTTATGGAGGTTATTGCGACGAAGAAGGGACTATCCGAACAGTGAAAGAGGTTTTTGACGGGTATTCTTATCTTTTGGACACACACACAGCCGTGGCCTACAGTGTTTATAAGGACTATAAGTTAAAAACAGGAGATAAAACTAAAACCATCGTTGCATCCACGGCTAACCCCTATAAATTCGTTAATGCGGTTTATAAATCACTGACAGGCGAATCTCCGATTGAAAAAGACGAGTTTAAAAATGCGGAAATCGTTGAAAAAATAACCGGAGTCAAAATGCCTGCCGCGCTTAGAGAAATGAGAAATAAACCGACTAGATTCAGCAAATCGGTGGAAAGAGAAGAAATAGCCAGCGCTGTGCTAGAATTCATAGGGGATGTTAAATGAGTCTTTTTGCGATAGGTGATCTGCATTTGTCGCTGGGCTGCGATAAGCCGATGGATGTTTTTAGGGGTTGGGATAATTATGTTGACCGATTATATAATAATTGGAATTATTTAGTCAGGGATGGAGATACAGTTGTCATTGCGGGCGATGTTTCATGGGGGATGACGCTGAACCAGGCTTATGAAGATTTTAAGTTTATCCATAATGATTTAAATGGAAAAAAAATTATCATTAAAGGCAATCATGATTACTGGTGGTCAACTGTTGCTAAAATGAACAGATTTCTTGCTGAAAAAAATTTTGACAGCATACGAATACTAAGTAATAATTCTTATCTGATATCTGGTAAAGGGTTTAATGGGGTATCGGTCTGCGGCTCGAGAGGTTGGATTAACGACACCGGGATTGAATTTGATAAAAAGATTTTAGTGCGGGAGGCCGGGCGGCTGAAGATGTCTATCGACGATGGCATTAAACAGGGCGGAGAGATTATCGTGTTTTTGCATTACCCTCCTATTTATGCTGATGAAAAAAACTATTGTATTTTAGATGTACTTCAAAAATACAATATCCGCCGCTGTTATTATGGGCATATCCACGGTGCGGCGGAACGCAAGGCGTTTGTTGGTGAGAGCTGTGGCGTGGAATTTTATCTTGTTTCTTCTGACCTTGTGGAATTTACGCCGCAGCTTGTTAGATAATCATATTGCATTTTCAGGAAATTTATGGTATAACATTTCCCGTAAGCTCGGAAATGCCTGTAAACAGGGCGTTTCCGGGCTTTTTGTGTTTCTAACGAGTTACTAACGCTAAGGCTTCGGCAAGCTCTTTAAGCGTTTTGTGAGTGTAAATTCTTTCGCCCACATCCTTACTTTTATGCCCCATCATCATGTCAATACACTTCTTATTTGCCCCGGCAGAATCCAGAAGACTACGGAAGGTGTGGCGGCACTCATGGGGCGTGTGGTTGATACCGTGAGCATCCATAAACGCGCCCCATAGCTCATAGTATTTACTCTGGCTCACCTTTTTCCCATCGAGCGAAATCAAGTACCTGTTCCCCTCCTGCGCCCTGCGCGTCACTATCTCCAAAATCAAGCTGTGGATAGGAACCACACGTTCCTTCCCTGCCCTTGTTTTCAAGCCGCCCTTGAACCACTTCTCCTCAAGATTTACATTGGCGGTCTCAATGCTTAAAAGCTCGTTGATGCGGAAGCCGCTGTAAATGAGCATGAGAACCGTATCGGCGTAGGTTTCATGTTGGTGCGTCCATACCGTTTCAATTTCTTCCTTAGTGAAGGGTTGCTTGGAAGTTTCCGGGATAGGGGCGGCATGGATGAGTTCGGAGTTCTTTTTTGCGATTATGTCAAGCTCCATAGCGTACAAGTCGAGTTTCCCGAACAGGTTTTTGATGGCTCCCTGTGTACTGTAGCCGTGGCCGCAACCGTCTATCATCTCCTGCATTTGGTACGCTTTGATGGATTTGTAGGGCAAGGTCAAAAGTGCTGTGCAATGCTTGACAGCCGCCCGGTGACTACTGGCAGACGAGATAGACATTTTGGGGAAATCCCGCGCCGACCATCTATCAAAAAGCTCCTGCATGGTGATTTTGGCGAGGTCTATGTCGTAAGGATTTCGGTTATATTCGGCTAAAGCCATTAGCGCGTCTTCTCGCTTGGCGTAATAACCTATTGGTTTGTAAATGGGATACCCCCTCTCATCATACCCCGCTGTTTTTCTTGCACAGAAGGGGTGACGGCGTTTGCCTTTGAGTTTTACTACGCTTCCGTATCCGTTTGGGTGTTTCAATGCTTTACACCCCCTTTATTTGAATGCATATGGGTCGAGGGTTCCGACAATTTTTCCACAGAAATGAATACTGACATCGGATTCGGATAAAGATAAATCGTCATAATCAGGGTTGAGAGACATCAGAGTACCGCTCCCGATTTTTTTCACATAACCTTCGCCCTTCACGACCGCGACAACAATGTCTCCCAAGTCTGGAATTGAGTCTTTTACAATCAGCACATCTCCTTCTTGATATAGCGGTTCCAAACTGTCACCTGAAACAAGAACACCGAAATATCGGTCAGGGTCTAGTTCGTAACCATCGGGCAATTTGTCAAGCCGAACGCTAACAGTATCGGCATGATTATCACCGTATAAGAAATTACCTGTGCTAGCAAATTTGGAGTATCTTTTAAAATCAACGTAAATCACATCATTGTCCAAATAATCTGCAAGAATGTTTTTTACCAACCCCTGTTCGCGTTGCGGTGCCATCTCGTAGGCACGACTAATCCTTAGTGTGGCGGGAGTTAGTAGCATACTGGGAGCATCGGACAGCCCCATTAGATAAACAGGGGAAGTATAAAGTATTTTGGCTAATTTTGCCATTGTGCTTGTAGGCACTTTGGTTATCGCACCACGTTCATATCGGAATAGAGTCGTTCTGTCAACGCCAAGTCGCTCAGCTACTTGGTCGGCAGAGAGTCCAAGCTCTTTTCTTCGCTGCTTAATTCGCTTTCCTATTGTCATTTAAATCACCTCCACTTCTATTATAAACTATGTGTCGCAAAATTGCAACATATTTTTAGGGTAAAATTGCAATTTTCTATTGACATTTGTACGAATCTGTTTTATAATGAATATGTCGAGTGGCATAAGTGCCATATAAACACATCGAAAGGAGATCAACAAAAATGGCTAATATCTATAAGTTAAAGGCTAAAATTGTGGAAAACAATACTACTCAAGAGGCTATCTCCGGTATAATGGGAATTAACCGGACAACCTTTTGCCGCAAGATGAAAAACAACGGAGAACATTTTACGGTAGAGGATGTGCAAAAATTGATAAAGATTTTATCTTTATCTAATAAGGACGTCATGACGATTTTTTTTAATTCTTAAGTGGCATTTACGCCACTATCAGAAAATTGTTTTAAGGAATTAGGTAAGGTATGAGACCGTCTATCATTAAGCCGGTACAGGCGGCAAAAATTCTAGGATCCAATGCGGAATCGGTCAGAATCCGTATGCAAAATGACTCCTTCAAACCCTCCATCGGAACGGCGTGTAGACACAGCGGCAGTAAATTCACCTATGAGATATTTCCCGAACGACTTGCCGCTTACCTCAACATTTCGGTCGATGCGGTTTTTGAAAGACTGAACACACGAAAGGACTCTCGCTATGGATGAAAAGCAAAAGAAGCGAGACAACAGGCTCAAACTTGCAAGGTTACAGGTGGCCGGATTCCTTCTCCTCATCTTCGGCGTAGGGTTCGTGGCCGGGTGGATAGCCGGAAGTATCAGCGCGACCAAGCGTTCAGAGGAGACAATCAGCGAAGTCGTTGTGGTAGATGAGCCGCCCCCGACTCCTGTACCAACGCCAGAAATATCGACTGAGCCAACGGAAGTAACTTGCACCGAACCTCCGATTGAGTTCTACGATGTGCCGCTCACAGAGAATTTGCAGGAATACATAATGCTTCTCTGTGAGAAAGAGGAAATACCTGTGCCATTGATTATAGCAATGATTGAGCAGGAAAGCGCGTTCTGCGCCGAGATTGTCAGCACAACCGATGATTACGGCCTTATGCAAATAAATGAGGTTAATCACGAATGGCTCTCCGACCGCTACAGCGTGACAGATTTCCTTGACCCTTATCAAAACGTATACTGCGGAATCTCAATCATCGGCGGCTATATGAGAGAGTACGAGGACATAACCAAAGCTCTCATGTGCTACAACATGGGCGAATATGGCGCAAACCAGTTGTGGGAAAAAGGCGTGGAATCAAGCTCCTACAGCCGGGGCGTACTCGCCAAAATGAATACCTATGAGGAGGTCAACGGTGGCAACAGTAATCACAGTTAATGGAAAAGACGAAACCTTGCTCTCCCCTCGTGACTTCCAAGAGCTTATCGACAAGCATATGGGGTTTGATGCCGCGAAGTGGTTTCGTGAGTTTGTTGACGAACACGAGGAGTTGGAATCTGAACTTGCTTCGGTGAAAGATGATTACGAGGATTCGGAGCGGCGTGTCGCTGAGTTGGAAAAAGAGCGCAATGGCGAAGCGATGTTCATCTATGTGGCTTCTCCGCTTGCCGGAGATATACAGGGCAACATGGAAAAAGCAAAGACCTATTCTCGCTTCGTTGCTACCAATGGCTACACACCCATAACTCCCCATTTGCTCTATCCGCAGTTCCTTAACGACAGCGAGGAAACAGAGCGACAGATTGGATTGAGGTGCGGTTTCTCCCTCATTTCAAAATGTGATGAGCTTTGGGTGTTCGGAGAGACAATCTCGAAAGGGATGCAGGGCGAAATCGAAAAGGCTCAAGCCTTGAAAATGCCAATACACTACTTCGATTCCAAATGCGAGGTGCGGAATGACGATTAAGGGAGCTAACCTCGCCGGAACCTCAAGCACAAGAAACCGGGTGGAAGATGATTACTATGCGACTCCTTTTTCGAGTACACAGGCGATTTTAGAAAGAGAGTTCCTTATAGGAAGCATTTTGGAACCCGCTTGCGGAGAGGGGCATATCGGCAAGGTAGTAAAAGACCGCTACCCCTACTACGAACTCATATTGACCGACCTCGGGGAGAGGAGCGACAAGTTCCATCTCGGCATGGAAAGCGGCATTGATTTTCTCACGCACGACTACGGACGAACCTTCGATAACATCATCACAAACCCGCCGTTTATGCTTGTGAAAGAGTTCATCAATCGGGCTTTGGAAATTGCAAACGATAAAGTCTTAATGTTTTGCAAAATCCAATTGCTTGAGGGTAAATCCAGAAAAGGCTTCCTTGAGTAAAGCCCTTTGAAAAAAGTGTATGTGTTCTCTGAGCGGCAGAATCCCCTTCGTAACGGTGAGGAGTTTGATGAGAACGGCAAGCCGTGGTCGAGTACGATGTGTTTTGCATGGTTTGTTTGGGAACACGATTTCACAGGTAAGCCGACCATCGAATGGATATAGGTGATGCTATGACAAATAAAAAGCTCGGTAACGATTTTGAGACAGCATTTTGCGAAACCCTCTTTGAGAATGGTTATTGGGTTCATAATCTTGCTCAGAATCAAGCCGGACAGCCAGCGGATGTTCTCGCTGTAAAAAACGGTAGACCCTTTTTAATCGACTGCAAGGTGTGTACTGGTAGGGGTTTTGCCCTCAGTCGGTTAGAGGAAAACCAAGACCTCTCAATGGGATTGTGGAAGTGGTGCGCTAATGGTGAAGGGTGGTTCGCGTTTCTCATCGGAACGGACATCTACATGATGCAATATACCGCGCTCAAGGCTTGCAAAAAGCACTTATCGGTTTTGAGCAACAAAGACATTAAAACATGGGGATTTCCCCTAAACGATTGGTTGGTGTGGGCGCAAAAATGAACGTAACCATATCCAATACCATTGTAATCGAAAATCCGACTGACGCGCTCAAGATATGGTGTCAAAAGAACCTTGCGATACCGAACCCGGATTACGCGAAAAAAGCTCGGATGCACCTATGGCTTGGTAATACGCCGCCGAAGCTCTATCTCTATGAGCAACACGGCAACACGCTCATTTTGCCCTTTGGTGCGCTCCGGCAGTTTCCCCCGGAGGAAGCTATATACAAAAGCGATTTCGCAGACCCGGTGATGGTCGATTATGGAGCAGATGTGCCGCTATACGACTACCAGACCCAAGCGGTCGAACAGGTTTTCGCCAAGCATTACGGCATCCTACAGGCTCCGGCAGGGAGCGGGAAAACACAGATGGGGATAGCCCTCATAAAACGCTTCCGCAGACGCGCCCTGTGGCTCACGCACACGCTTGATTTACTCAAGCAGAGTAAGGACAGGGCAGAGCTATACACACCCTCAGAGCTTATAGGAACCATCACAGAGGGCAAGGTCAATCTTGGCAGGGGAATCACCTTTGCGACCATCCAAACGATGTGTAAGCTCGACCTCGCGCAGTACAAGGATTATTGGGATGTAATCGTGGTGGATGAGTGTCATGGAGTGTGCGGAGCGCCAACAGCTATGACAATGTTCAGCAAGGTTCTTAATAGTTTGTCGGCTCGTCACAAATACGGTCTCTCGGCTACTGTGCATCGGGCAGACGGTCTCATAGTGGCTACACACGCCCTCTTCGGAGAAATCGTCTACACCGTGCCAGAGGAAGCAGTAGGAGACCGCATTATGAAGGCAGGTATAAATCCCATAGGTACAGGTATTGAACTCAGCAAGGCGTGTCAGAACACCGATGGAACGCTGAACTACACGAAGCTCATTTCCTACTTGTGTGAGAGCCGGGAGCGGAACACCGTGATTTTAAATTCCATCCTGCAAAACGGAAACCGACCTTGCCTAATTCTTTCGGATAGGCTCAACCACCTCGAATTTCTTATGAAATCCCTGCCCCTTACGGAACGCCGGGGAGCGGTGATGATAAGCGGAAAAATGACCTCGAAGCAAGGCAAGGCCGAACGAGAACGAGCAATTAAAGACATGCGAACAGGCCAGAAAAACCTTTTGTTTGCGACCTACAATCTTTGCAAGGAAGGTCTCGACATTCCGCGATTAGAACGCTTGTTTATGACAACACCTGTCAAGGATTATGCGGTCGTTGTTCAATCGGTAGGGCGCATTGCGAGAACGTGGGAGGGCAAATCTGACCCGATAGCTTACGATTTCGTAGACAACATTCTATACTGCGTTAAAGCGTATAAACAACGACTCAAACACTACAAAAAAGCGAGGTGCTATATATGCGAATAACGCTTGGAAGCCTTTTCGATGGCGCGGGCACTTGCCCTTTCGCGGCGCAACAGTACGGCATCGATACCCTCTGGACAAGCGAAATTGAGCCTTTCCCGCTTTCCGTCACAAAAGTACGGTTCCCCGATGCAAAGCAACTCGGAGACATTACACAAATAACCGGCTCGAAAATTGACCCGGTTGACGTGTGGCAGCAGTACGCAAGCCCGGTGTGGATGGACATCCGTCAGTCTGACACATTGCAAAGAAAATCAGCAAGAGCGGAAAAAGACGAACGTCATATCGCACCTTTACAGCTCCAAGTCATACAGCGTTGCATTGAGCTTTGGACTAATCTCAATGACATTGTACTAGACCCCTTCGCTGGTATAGGCAGTGTCCCGTATGTGGCTCTCGGATTGGGACGGCGCGGTATCGGGATTGAGCTGAAAGAGAGCTATTACCAACAGGCGGTGCTGAACTGCCGAAACGCCGCAGAGGCCGTACAACCTGTGGGGACAGAGCGTGATTACGACGATTTTGATACAGACGTACCCGAAGTCGAAATCACCTCGGCAACCCCCAATCAAGAGATGACGCCGCCTATGAATCCGGTGTCGGTTGACAAATCGCGTTCCGACTGGCTAGACGCGTTATTAGAGGGATGAAATGAACAATACACCCATACTCGATGTTTGTTGCGGTAGCCGTATGTTCTGGTTTGATCCAAACAACCCCAACGTGACGTTCTGTGACAACAGAGTCGTACCAAACCACGAGTATTATCCCGGTCGTTTCATTGAGATAAACCCCGACATCGTTTGCGATTTCACAGCGCTGCCTTTCGAGGACAAGTCTTTCAAACTGGTGGTATTCGACCCACCGCACTTAGTTCGCGCCGGTAAGAAATCGTGGATGGCGCTCAAATACGGGAAATTGCAAGACGGTTGGCCGCAGATGATCCATGACGGATTCCGCGAATGTATGAGAGTTCTGGATGATTACGGCACACTCATTTTCAAGTGGTCAGATGTTCAAATACCCTTGTCGGAAATACTGAAACTCATCGAAGTCAGGCCACTGTTCGGCCACAAATCCGGCAGACTCAATAACACACATTGGTTATGCTTCATGAAGATGCCAGAATCATATCATCAGAACGAAAGTGAGGTTCTTTTATGAGAATACGCCGCAGATACCATTTCGAGGGTACACCGGGGGTTTATGAACCCGACCCGCCCGGTGTGATAACCGTCTTGTACGAGTTCGATACCGAGGACGAAATGAACGAAAGCGGTTTGTTGCGCGATCCCCGCCGCACAACCTGTTTTATGAGTTCGGGAAGATATTATGTCGGAGGGCATTTCGAGGAGGGGGAGGATTGCCGTAAGTAGAACGATCATATATGACGTGGAGGTGTTCCTCCATGACTGGCTTGCCGTCTTTAAGGATCACGAAACCGGCGAGTACACGGTCTTTCACAACGACAATGAAGCACTGACGGAGTACATAGACACTGACGATATCTATATCGGATTTAATAGCAAACATTACGATCAGCATATCATCCGCACCATCGTCAACGGCTGTACCCCGCAAGAAATCAAAGAAGTGTCGGACTTCATTATCGCCGGGAATCAGGGATGGGAACATCCTCTCACCAAAGGCAGATACTTTGCGTTCAACAATGTTGACCTGCGAGACGACTGTCAGATGGGACTATCTCTCAAGGCTATCGAGGGGCACATGTACCTCCCGATTGTGGAAAGCACCATCCCGTTCGACCTCGACAGACCGCTCACAGCGGACGAGCTACAAGAGACCGAAGACTATTGCAAGTTCGACGTAGACGCGGCAGAGAGCCTGATGGGATTGCGCAAAGACTACCTCAGAACCAAGATCAACCTCGGCGAACGGGCAAACATCCCCGCCGAAAAAGCGATGGGAATGACTAATGCGAAAATCACTGCCGCAATGCTCGGCGCAGTACGGAAAGAATGGGCAGATGGTCGCGATTACGTATACCCAGACAACCTTGATATCGCAATCCTACCGCCAGACTTGTTAGCATTCTTCGAGACTATTCACGACACGTCAATACCGGACAAAGCCCTTTTTAAGACATCGCTTACAATCGACATTGGTGGGATGCCGGTAAAATATGCCTGGGGCGGCGTACACGGAAGCCTGATGAATTACCACGAAGCCTCCACAGATGAACGGGTTCTTCAAAACAGAGACGTGAGTAGTCTATATCCGGCATTGATCGTCGAATACGATTATCTCTCTCGGAATGTGCCAAACCGTGATATATACAGGGCAATCAAAGAAGAACGCATTACCGCAAAACGCAACGGGGACAAGCAGACATCGAACGACCTCAAGCTCCCGCTCAACACCGTATCTGGTGCTCAAGAGAATGAGTACAACGATCTGTATGATCCATTACCAACACGCTCACTCCGAATATCTGGTCAACTATTCCTAACGGTGCTTGCGATTCGATTAGTGAACGCTTGTGAAACTATCAGGTTGTTAAATCTTAATACGGACGGTATTTTGTATTCAATAGCCCGTTATGAGTTACCGATTGTCGATCAAGTTTGCACTGAGTGGGAAAAGGAAACCCGGTTCGAGTTGGAAACAGAAGATGTTGATCGAATCTGGATTAAGGACGTAAACAATTACGTTGAAGTTCATGCGAACGGAGATGTCAAGCTCAAGGGCGGCTATCTCGTTCGCGGGATGATTACCGACCACGCCGATCCCCTCTCCGGCAAATCCGGCGGTGCGTTCAACATCAATAATAATGCCCGTATAGTGGCGCTGGCTATCAAAGAGTACTTCATCAACAATACCCCCGTGGAAGAGACGGTCGGTAACTGCGACGATATCTTTCAGTTCCAGATAATCGCAAAAGCCGGAGTAAAGTACCGCGAAGCATACCATATGGTTGACGGTAAACAAGAACCAGTGCAGAAGGTCAACCGGGTTTACGCGACCGCCGATGAGCGGTACGGCAAGCTGTTTAAGGTCAAGACTGAGGACGATTCCACAGCGAAGATTGAAATGCTGCCTGAGCACTGCGTCATCGACAACGACAACAAGCTCACGATTGCCGATGTTGATAAGACCTTCTACATCGAAATGGCAAAAAAACGTATCAACGATTTTCGCGGTATCAAGCCAGAAAAACCCAAGCGGCAATCGAAAAAAACCGCCAAGAAATGGGATTGCCCCGAAGGTTGCACAGGTCTTGAAAGCTACGGTGGCTCATGCCCGGACGATTTAGGCGCAGATGAACCCTGCCCCAACGGAATAATAAAAGAGTCTAAAAGGAGAAAAAAAGACATGGCGACTGCGACAAAAGAAAATAAAGGCCTCAACATCTATGAGCGATTGATGATGGTGCGAAACGAGTTTGCAGCAATCGGTATCGAAAAGAACGGGAAGAACATGCAGTTAACGTCTAAGTTCTTTACATTGGACGATATTGTGAACGTATCACGGCCAATATTCCATGCTAAGCGTTTACTACCACTTGATCTGTTTTCCAAGGAGGACGCCACTCTTCAATTAGTAGACATTGACAACCCCGAAAACATGATAGTGTTTTCAATACCCATGCGCGAGTACATGGGGAACGCTGCCGTAACTCCTGTGCAAGCCATGGGGGCAACCGTAACATATTACCGCCGCTATCTATACTCTCTGGCACTCGACTTAGCGGAAAAGGATGAGTTGGAAGAAGGGTTCGAGAGAAACGACAAACCAGTTAAGAATGCGAATGCTCCGGTCGTTCCCGAACAGCGCGAGAAGATCAAGAACGACCTAACAAAGCCGGAGAGCAACGCAAGCAATTTGCAGATAACACAACTCAAGGGCGCGCTTAAAAAGCTCAAAGAGAAACACCCAGAGAAGGAGGAGTTTATCGCTAAACTCGCCGTTGACACGCAAGGCTTCACCATCATTTCTAAGACGGAGTGCGAAAACATCTTGACTGACATTTCCAAGCTCCTTGAAGCGGATGAGACGGAGGAGAACGATGGGAAAGAGACTTGATTTGGAGGGGCAGAGGTTCGGGCGATTAACCGTGCTGAAGTTCCACGGCGTAGACAAATACAACCGCTCCGATTTTAAATGTAAATGCGATTGCGGGAACGTGGTAATCGTACATGGTTGCAGTTTGCAAAACAGAGACACCATGAGTTGCGGTTGTTTGAACAAAGAGCGGCAATATGCCGCTTCCACGCGACACGGTGGCTCTCACAGCCGATTGTACTGTATTTGGAACGGTATGCTTCAACGATGTTCAAACGCTCACCGCAAAGAATATCCGCATTACGGCGGCAGAGGAATTACAGTTTGCCCGGAATGGTCGGACTTCGTGATTTTCCAACAATGGGCGTTAGCTAACGGCTACACCGACAACTTGACAATCGACCGTGAGGATAACAACGGAAATTACGAACCCTCAAACTGCCGTTGGGCTACGATGAAAGAACAATCAACTAACAGGAGAACGAAAGGAGAAATTTATGCACAACATCAACTGGCTTGACACCAATCAAATCAAAATCGAGCCGCCGAAGAAGCCCAAGAAAATCACTGCAACAAGGTTTGCGTCCGTTCTCGGCGCAAATCCGTGGGCTTCACCGTTTAACGCTTGGTGCGCCATTACCCGGACATATGAAGAACCGTTCGTTGACAATCAGTACACCGTTGCAGGTAAGACAATCGAACCTATCATCTTCGATTACCTGCGCAAATCGTACATGATGGACAACCTCAAAACGCCCACCGATTTGTACGGCGCGGACTATTTTCAAAAAACTTGGGGCGATTTCTTTCCGAACGACCCCATATGTGGCGGCATGTGGGACGCGCTACTCTACGAGGACGGTAAACCGTCAACCATTATCGAGATAAAGACGAGTAGCCGCCCTCAAGACTGGCAAACCGACGTACCCGAAAACTATAAGCTACAGAGCGCACTTTATGCGAAGTTGCTCGGTATAGACGATGTAATCATGGTGGCGGCGTTCCTTTCCCCAGCAGATTACGATACGCCAGAAAAGTTCAAACCGTCCGTCAAGAACACTATAACGGTCGAGTTTAAGGTTTCCCAAGAATACCCGAATTTCAGCGAAATGGTTGAACAGGCGGTGGAGTGGTGGAGAACCCATGTAGAAAGTGGGATTTCCCCTATTTTTGATGAGAAGAAAGACGCTGACATTCTTAAAGAATTGAGAACAAACAGTCTTTCTCCCGACACCGATGTTACCACGCTGATAGCCGAAGCGGAGGAATTGAAAACCATCTTGGACAAAGCTCATTCGGGTATCGAAGAAACAGAACAACGTTATAAATCCGTCAGTGAAATGCTGAAAAAACACGCGATGAGTAATTTCCGAGACGGTGATACCAAAGTCAATCTCGCCGGAAATCGGTTCACATGGTCTCTTGCCCGGACGGAAAGCACCACCATCGACAAGGACGCACTCAAGGCAGACGGTCTCTTGGAAAAGTACAGCAAGCCAAGCGTTACATACCGCATGACGGTGAAATAGGAGGATGGAAAGTATGAACATCACAGCGGAGGAATACGCAAAAATCGAACAGGAAATAAAAGACAGAATGAAAGCGGAGGATTTAGCGGCGCGTGCTGAATGGCGGCGCACTCATAAAGCCAATGTAAAGGAATCCAACCGCAAGTATTATGAAAAGCTCAAAGCTAAAAAAGCAATGGAAAAACTGTATGGCATAGTTAAATAAAAGTAAGGAGGAAAATCACAATGGCAAGAATACCCATGACGAACGGTTTTGTCCTCATCCCGGAGGGAACGTACATCTTCCGTATCTGCGATGTCACCTATGATGAGGAGTT